>JBGTBC010000114.1:0-2755 GCA_041749555.1 Pyrinomonadaceae bacterium
CCTCGAAAGCGTATCCCCTCCACTTGAACCTCTCGCCGACGCCGGGAACCTGCTCGAGGCGAGTCAGTATAAATCCGGCCAATGTCTGATATTGTTTGCGTTCAGCGTCAGGAAAGAAGTTCTCGCCGAGGAGATCCTTCAGGTCGACAATGGAGATATAGCCATCGATCAACCACGACCCATCCTCCCGCTGAACAATGCTCTGATGGGTAACGCCGCCGACAGGCAAGTGGCCGACGATCTCTTCGAGCACATCATTCATGGTGACGAGACCTTCCACAGCGCCGAACTCGTCGATTACCAGTGCCATCAGTGAATGTGACTTTTTAAAGACCTCGAGCAATTCGAGACCCGTGATCGATTCGGGAACATAGACCGGCTGCTTAAGTACTGTTTCGAGATCGAGGTCGCCGCTCTTGAGGAGATGGGAAAGCAGGTCGCGCGATTTTACTATCCCGACTATATTATCGAGACTCTCGCGGCAGACAGGTAATCGGGAAAAAGGGGAATCGATAAGTTTTTGCCGATTGATCTCGACATCTTCTTCCAGGTCAAGCCAAAGGATCTTTAAGCGGGAGGTCATGAAGGCGGTTACTCTCTGATCATCGAGTTTGATAATACTCTCGATCAACTCCTGTTCCGTCTCGTCGAGGATGCCGATCTCGGTGCCATGGGCGATATGTGCTTTGATCTCTTCTTCGGTAATGGCAGCGTCCGTCGATTCGCGGATTCTAAAGACCTTCAAAACAAGCGCGGTGGAACGGCTTAGCAGCCACACCACGGGTGCTGTCAACCGCGATATCAGGTTCATCGGACGCGAAAACGTAGAGGCAATAAGTTCGGGCTTGTTCAGTGCGAGGTTCTTGGGAACTAGTTCGCCGAAGATCAGGGTGAAATACGTAATAGTAACTATCACTGTTCCGAAGCCGATCATGTTGGCGTAGGGGGCGAGAAGAGCTGAGCGGGCAACGAGATCCGAGAATTTGCCGGCCAGGAGGGCGCCCCCAAAGGCACCGGACAAGATGCCGATCAGGGTTATGCCGACCTGTACCGTCGAGAGGAAGGTCTCGGGGTGCTGCTGCAATTTGATGGCGGTCGCCGCACCGGCATTGCCATCCGTAGCAGTCCTCGTGAGCCTGACGCGGCGGGCCGATAGCACAGCTATCTCGGTCATCGAGAACAGACCATTGATCAGGATCAAGGCAGCGATGAAAACAACCTCGAGTAGAACGTTATCCATAAGCTTATCGTGACATTATTCCGCTGTCTTGCTTTACGGTCAATATTAATATGAGCCCTACGGCCTGGATTCATTCGAGGGGCGTTTAGCTCCGACGTCAGAATGTCGTAATATATCGACAATGAACCAACCTGACGTTTTCGTTTCGGAAATGGCGCCCGAGCCAGTCGGGCTGTACCCACACGCACGGCGGGTAGGCAATTTGCTATTCTTGTCCGGCGTCGGGCCCAGGGACCGGGGAAATAAAAATATACCCGGTGTTGAATTGAATGATGCAGGTGAGATCGTATCATATGATATCGAGGCCCAATGCCGGTCGGTTTTCGCTAATGTTCGTAGGATAGTCGAGGACGCCGGTTCGTCCTGGGCGAACATTGTTGATGTGACAGTGTTTCTCACCGATATGAAAAATGATTTTCCGGCGTATAATCGCATCTACGCCGAATATTTTGCCGATAATCAGCCGTGCCGGACAACGGTCGAGATCAACAGACTTCCCACACCGATCGCTATCGAGCTAAAAGTAATTGCAACAATATACTGAACAAAAGGAGAGTTTTATGACAGCACCAGCAGCAGAGGGAATCGCAACCAAAGGGTTTGCAACACACGGGCCTGAGGCGAAATTTGAGCCTTTCAATTTTGCACGACGTGAAGTAGGGCCGAATGACATTTTGATCGACATACAATATTGCGGCATCTGCCACTCGGACATTCACCAGGCCCGGGCCGAATGGGAGCCAATGATCCCCTCGGTCTATCCGATGGTTCCTGGCCACGAGATCGTCGGCCGTGTTTCGCAGGTTGGAAGCGAGGTCACGAAATTCAAAGAGGGCGATATCGCCGGTATTGGCTGCTTTGTCGACAGCTGCCGCGAGTGTCCCGCATGCAGCGGCGGGATCGAGCAGTACTGCATCAAGGGCTCGGCAATGACGTACAACGGCACCGAGATGGACCGTGAGACGTTTACTTACGGCGGGTATTCTAACCATTACACCGTTGATGAGAAATACGCCCTCAAGGTAAATGCTACGGGCGAACTCGCGGGCGTGGCGCCGCTTATGTGCGCAGGAATTACAACTTATTCGCCTCTTAAGAGATGGGGAGCCGGTCCGGGCAAGAAAGTCGCAATCGCGGGTCTCGGCGGACTCGGCCACATGGGTGTAAAGATCGCGAAGGCAATGGGCGCCGAGGTCACAGTGCTAAGCACTTCTCCGTCAAAAGAAGCCGATGCTCAAGCCCTTGGCGCGTCCGGGTTCGTCAATACAAAAGACCCCGATCAGGCCGCGGCCGCCGCGGGGCAATTCGATATCTTGCTCGACACGATCTCGGCCAACCACGATTACAACGCTTACCTGAGCATGGTCGCCTTGAACGGAGTAATGGTCGTAGTAGGCGTTCCATCCGAACCGGTCCCGCTCAATGCGTTCTCGCTGCTGATGGGCAACAAGGTGCTTGCCGGATCGCTAATAGGCGGGATCCCGGAGACCCAGGAGATGCTCGATTTCTGTGCCG
>JBGTBC010000115.1:0-2460 GCA_041749555.1 Pyrinomonadaceae bacterium
AAGGAAAGATTTCCTACGTAAAGTTTCATTGACATTTTTAATATATACCTTTTCCCTTTTCGGGAATTCTAAAGAAGCTGAACCGATATGTCTTCGAAAACTTTATGGCTGCGAAGCGATCGATCCTGGATACTCAAAAAACTACTGAGAGTGACTTCTAATTAACTAATAAGGGCCCGCTCTCAAACTTATCCAAAATCGCTATAGACGAAGCGCGTGGAGTTACCACGCGAGAGTAGGATTAACAGAGACTATGATGCACGTTTGATCCGACAATAGCAAATTGTTTTTTACGAGGTCAGAATTAAATTTCGAATTGCTTTCTGTGAGACGGCCCCAAAGCGAAAGAAATAAGGGCGATGTTGCTCTCTGCAAAACAACATCGCCCAATTCGCGTATTTTCAATTAAGGTTTAGATTTTCCCAGGCATCCCCTTGTCAATTCAACTTTAAGGCCTGAATAGATCCAAACTTGTACGCGTATCGGCCACTGAATACCAAAAGAGTTTTTTGGAAACTCGGAGGGTTTGATCGGTCCAGGCGAACCTTCAACAGTTCCAGTGACTCAAGGCAAGAATAAAGCAGAAAAGATCATCCGTCTGTGTGATTTCGCACATAAAGTTTATAAAATTTAATTATTCTGGTAAAATAATACTTCCCGCAGCAATATAGGTTTATGTAAGTCGGCGGGAGGGTCGATCCAGTTTGATGCATCAGGTGTCTATTCACGAAAGTCCGCACGCAAACCACTTACTGGAGGCGCTCCCGGCTGGCGACTACGACCGGATCGCTCCGCACCTAGAGTTCGTCTCGCTCGCGCTCGGCCAAGTCCTCTACGAGTCAGGCGACCGGATGACACATATTTATTTCCCGACCACCGCGATCATTTCCCTGCTATACATAATGCAGAACGGCAACACGGCCGAGATCGGGATCGCCGGTAACAACGGCCTCGTCGGCGTCGCTCTATTCATGGGCGGAGATACGACGTCAAATCGAGCTGTCGTCCAGAGCGCCGGACGGGCGGTTCGTATGAAGCCCGACGCGCTGCGGACGGAATTCAAACGCGGCGGTGTATTCCAGGACCTCCTGCTCCGGTACACTCAGTACCTGATGACACAGATCTCGCAGACAGCAGTCTGCAACCGGCTCCATAGCGTGGAACAACAGCTTTGCCGCTGGCTGCTTATGAACCACGACCAATTACCCGCCAATGAGCTGGTCATGACGCACGACCTTATTGCAAATATGCTCGGCGTCCGCCGCGAAGGCGTGACCTTAGCCGCCGGGCATCTGCAGGAAATGGGCTATATCCAATATGCGCGCGGCACGGTAAATATCCTTGACCGCAAGGGCCTCGAAAGGGCTTGCTGCGAATGCTACCAGGTCGTCTCCGACGAATACGACCGCCTCGTGGGCCAATACATCCGTAAAAACCTCGAAAGAAAAAGCGCTCTATAAACATTGGACGCCGACCCATCGATTTCCGCCACGCGGCCCGGGCTGTGTTAATCTCATCTTTTATGGCAGAACGTCGCGAAAAGTTTGAGACCTCGTCCGGTATCGAGCTTCCTAACGATTTCAATCCGGATAACACTACGCCCTTAGATTATTCCAATGATCTCGGCGCGCCGGGCGAATTCCCTTTTACACGCGGTGTCCGCAAAAACACTTACCGCGGGCGGTTTTGGACGATGCGGCAATATGCCGGTTTTGCCACAGCCGAGGAATCGAACGCACGCTATAAATACCTGCTTTCGCAGGGCACCACGGGCCTGAGCGTGGCGTTTGACCTGCCCACGCAGATCGGGCTCGATTCGGACGATCCGCTTTCGGCCGGCGAGGTCGGAAAGGTCGGCGTTGCTATCGACAGCCTCGGCGATATGCTGACGCTGTTTAACGGAATCCCGCTCGATCAAGTGTCGACTTCGATGACCATAAACTCAACGGCGTCAACACTTTTATGCCTCTATCTCGCGGTAGCCCGGCGGCAGGGCGTGTCTTTCGACAAGGTCAACGGGACTATCCAGAACGATATCCTCAAGGAATACATCGCTCGCGGCACATATATTTACCCGCCGAAGCCGAGCCTGCGGCTGATCACCGATACGTTTGCCTTTTGCGCCGCTGAGGTGCCGAATTGGAACACCATTTCCATCTCGGGCTACCACATCCGCGAGGCCGGTTCGACTGCCGCTCAGGAACTCGCCTTCACGCTGGCCGATGGCATCGCGTATGTCCAGGCCGCGATCGATGTCGGGCTCCATGTCGACGATTTTGGCCCGCGGCTCTCGTTCTTTTTCAATGCCCATAACGAACTTCTCGAGGAGATCGCCAAATTCCGCGCCGCCCGCCGCCTGTGGGCACGTATTATGAAGGAGCGGTTCGGAGCAAGAGATCCGAAGTCGCTGGCTTTGCGGTTTCATACGCAAACAGCGGGCTCGACGCTCACCGCCCAGCA
>JBGTBC010000116.1:0-16613 GCA_041749555.1 Pyrinomonadaceae bacterium
CGACACCGACGCCGGGCATAACTCCGACGCCGACACCGACGCCGGGCATTACGCCGACGCCGACACCGACGCCGGGCATAACTCCGACGCCGACACCGACGCCGGGCATTACGCCGACACCGACCCCGACGCCGGGCATTACTCCGACACCGACACCGACGCCGGGCATAACTCCGACGCCGACACCGACGCCGACTCCTAAGATTACGCCGACGCCGACGCCTTTTATCACGCCGTCGCCGACCCCACCAGAACCGATTCCGGAACCGATGACGATACTTCTCTTCGGAACAGGGCTGGCAGGGATCGGGCTCGCAGCACGACGAAGGTTTGGCAAAAAGAAGGATGAGGACACGGAAAACGAAGACGATTAACCTAATTTGCCGGGATGGCTCGGGCATTGGACGAGCCATCTGGAAGGCAAAGCCATGAAGGTCTTAGGACCACGGAAAACTGAGAGAATTCAGTGTCGATATTATTAGAAAATTTGTTTCGTACCCTCCGGCGTCTCGTGTTGCCAGCACTTGCGTTTGCGGTTCTCATAGGTAACGGGACGGTGTCTGTGGATGCTCAAACGCGAACCGGATCTAAGAACTCGATAACGATATGTCATTACACAGGGATCCCGACGAGTCCATTTGTTCCGATGACCGCTGACATAAAGCTCGTGGTGGAGGGGCATCTCGACCATGGCCGTATGGGCACCAGATCAGGAGACGATATTATTCCTGAGTTCACTTTTATGGGACAGACTTATTCGATGAACCTATCGACTGATTTCGGTGACGGAAAGACTGGGGCCCAAATTCTGGGCAACGGATGCCAGCTAGCCAGTGTAGCCGCGTCGCCGTCGCCTACTCAGCGAACTCCGGCACTTTCGCCGCCTCCAACGGTTCCGATACCTGAACCCGTGACTATCCTATTGTTCGGAACGGGAATGGCATCGATCGGTTTGGCAGCTCGTAGACGTTTTGGCAAGAAGGCCTCAAAAGAGGGTGAAAAAGAACCAGAATAGGATTATCATTGGGGCAACGTGACATCGTTGAACAATGAATTTTGTATTAAGCTGTTCGACAAATGTCTTGCGGCACACAAGAGGGAAAACATGCGACATAACGGACATAAGATCATTTTTATACTTGGGCTTTTGCTCACACTAGGTGTTTCTGGCGCCCTTGCGCGAACCTTCGACGATAAGCCCAAGAGGCCTAAGAATACCGGGATATTAAATATAAGGACTACCGAAGAAGCTTATCCAGTCAGTGTCAACGGACAATATGTCGGCATGAGTGGCGTCAGTGTGGGGGCCGACTTCTACTTAGCGCCCGGTTTCCATACAGTCGAAGTTGCCGGCCCGAATGGCAAGGTTTGGCGTCAGGAGGTTGAGATCCGCCTGAATCAGAAAAACTGTATTTGCTTGAAGATCGTTCGCGAAACGATTAAAACGCCGTGCCCTTACCGCTTCTATCTGGAAGGTCCCGACCGTGTCACGGAAGGGGACCTGATCACTTTTGCCGCTATCAATGCAGGTACGGCTCCTATTCCTCTTAGATACGCGTGGAAACTGTCTCCAAACGTAAGTGTGACCAGCGGGCTTGGAACTCCGTCGATCACGGTGGATACTACCGGCCTCGGTGGACGCATTATCAATGCGGAACTGGACGTAAATGACGATGTCTATGACAGCCGGTGTCGACAGGTTATTTCTGTACCGACAGAAATCACCATTATTCCGCCTGTTGAAGAAGCAAAGCCCTTCCGATGTGACGAGTTTGAGGCCAAGACACCGGATGATGACAAAGCGCGTTTTGATAACTGTGTGATTCAGGCTCAGAATACTCCGGATTCGCAGCTATACATCATTATTTACCCGGGAACGGACCGGATCAGCATGACGCGTAATACGTACGATCGGCTTTCGCGGCGGGCCCTCGACTACATGGTGAAAGAAAGGCGGTTTGATCCGCGAAGGATATCCATCGTTCGCGGCAGCAGCCGGATCAAAACGACCTACGAGATCTGGATCGTACCGCCGGGTGCCCAGCCGCCGGTAGTGCGATAATGCAATGTATGTAAATTTATAGAGGACGAGTCGAAAGATTCGTCCCTATTTTCTTTTGTGGCGAGATATGCGAGAATATATAGGCTCCCCGGGATGGTTTTATCGTGACATCTCATTCAGTCTCTTTCTACACGGCAATACAAAAGGGCAAAAACAAATGAAACCGATCAGCAACCGAGTTTTTCTGGTAGTCGCAGCAACCCTGTCGTTTGTGATGGCGGTAAACTCACTGGGGCTAAATAGTCTGGCTCCACACTCGCATTTTAAATCACCAAGATCGATCGATCGGCAAACTCGCCTCGCGGGAAACATGATCCCTGCGGCCAAAACATATTCGAATACTGGCGTTACTTTCGAGGAGAATCTCGGACAGGCTGAGGGCCCTGTGAGATTTTTATCTCGAAGTGGAGGAGTTACGACACTTCTTACGCCTGATTCTGCCTGGTTTTACCTCAGCTCCGGAAAACGATCTTTAACGAGGACCGACAGGGCGCACCACCGTACCGCCCGCACCGACTCGACACTTACTGCGGTTCCTAAAAGGCGGTCCGGATCAAAAGGCACGAACTCTTCAATAGAACGGCCCGCAAATGTGAGCCTGGTACAGATGAAGTTTGAAGGTGCCCGGCCTGAGAGCACTATTTCCGGCGAAAAAGAGAGGGAAGGGAAAGTTAATTATCTTCGCGGCAGCGACCCTTCCGCATGGGTGACAGGTGTTTCGACCTTTGAAACTGTGCGGTACAGCGAGTTATACGAGGGTGTCGACCTGGTCTATTACGGCAATGAACTGGGACAAATGGAGTACGACTTCGAGGTCTCACCGGGGGCGGATTCGAGCCAGATCAGCCTAAGGTTCTCCGGTGCTGAAAATATCAGGGTCGATGAAACGAATGGTGATCTCGTCATCAGAACGAAAGCGGGAGAGCTCAGGCATCATGAACCGGTTGCTTTTCAGTTTTTGGCAGAGGGAAAGCGAAGTGTAGATGCACGTTATGTGAAGCTCCCGGGAGGAAAGATCACTTTTCAGGTAGGTGAATACGATGCATCCATACCGCTTATAATCGACCCTGTTATTGGATATTCGACATATCTCGGCGGCAGTGGCGATGTCGATTTTGCCAACTCCATCACGGTAGACGGATCGGGTAATGCCTATCTGACGGGTAGTACAAACTCGGCCAACTTTCCGACATTGTCACCGTTCGACGGGACATTCGGAGGCGATCAATTCAACTATGACGCTTTTGTAACAAAGATGAACTCTTCGGGGACGGCGATGATCTACTCGACCTATCTAGGTGGTTCGAGCGACGACAACGGACTCGGCATAGCAATCGACGGCGCTGGCCAGGCTTATATTGCGGGCTTTACAAATTCGTCGAATTTTCCGACCGCGAGCCCATTTCAGGCTGTACGTAACGGCACTGCTTACGACGGATTTCTCGCTAAGTTGAATGCCAATGGTTCCGGATTGGTCTACTCGACCTATCTCGGCGGGGGCCAGAACGACAGCGCTCTGTCCGTAGCAGTCGACGGATCCGGTTTCGCGTATGTTGCCGGCGAGACCTCATCGTCTAATTTTCCGACCGCGGCACCATTTCAGGTAGCTTACGGAGGCGGGGTAAGCGACGCTTTTGTTACTAAATTCAACCAAACAGGTAACGGACTGGTTTTCTCCACATTTTTAGGTGGGACGAACGACGATCTGGCTCTCGGCATCGCGGTAAACGCAAGCGGTGTACACGTTGCGGGGGCTACCACTTCGGCCAATTTCCCAATGGCTAATGCTGCGGACGGCACATACGGAGGCGGCGGATTTTTTGATGGATTTGTTTCGAAACTTAACGCCGCGGGATCGGCCCTGACGTATTCAACCTATCTCGGCGGAAGCGATTATGACGGGGCACGCGGTATTGTTCTGGACTCGACCGGCAACGCTTATATAACCGGAGTAACCGCCTCGACAGATTTCCCGGTTATGGCTGCCTTCCAGGCCACGCGAAGCGGGACGTCTGACGACGCCTTTGTTACGAAGGTGTCGACTGCGGGAGCTCTTGTGTATTCCACCTACCTCGGCGGCACCGGTACCGATCACGGTTCATCTATAGCCGTCGATTCAGCCGGGACGGCCTATGTTACAGGCAGCACATCATCGACCAATTTCCCTACGGCAGATCCGATTCAGGCGACGTCAGGCGGAGAAACTGACGCATTCGTTACGAACTTATCCGCGTCAGGCTCTAGTTTAGTCTATTCGACCTACATTGGCGGAAGCAGCTTCGACGATGGGATCGCGATCGCCGTTGACTCGGCCCAAAACGCCTATGTCGCGGGCGGCACGGATTCGGCGAATTTCCCGACCGTCGGACCATTTCAGGCTGCTCGGAGCGGTGCTTCGGACGCGTTTCTTTTCAAGATATCGGCGTCATTCTCATTTTCGACGATCGAGGGCGAGGTATTCACAAGCTCAGGGCTCGGTCTTAGGAATGCGACGGTAACATTGACGGATCAATTCGGCGTTCGCCGGTCAGTACCGACGAGTTCTCTGGGCTTTTACAGGTTTGAGAATGTCGTTCCCGGCCAGCCATATGTTTTAACTGTTGCTTCACGACGTTATCGATTCGAAACCGCCAACGTAACCCCTAATCAATCGTTGGTGACTATCAACTTTACAGGATTGGAGTAGCAAGGCATTTATCCAATGTGATCACTAGGCGGGCGGCATTAGCGCCCGTCTTTTGTTTATGTCGAGCAAGCAAAAGCTCCTTTGATACTTTTACGTAGAACATTGTAGAATCAAGCTTTTAACATATGTCGGCACCAAATATCGAAACTATTGTCTCCCTTTCAAAACGCCGTGGGTTTGTCTTTCCGGCGTCGGATATCTATGGCGGTCTCGGCTCGTCATGGGATTACGGGCCGCTGGGCGTCGAACTGGCAAATAACATTAAGAATAGCTGGTGGAACTGGCTCGTTTACGAACGCGATGACATCGAAGGTTTGGATTCTTCGATCATCCAGAACCGTAACGTCTGGAAATATTCGGGACACGAGGACACATTCAGCGATCCGCTGGTTGACTGCCGCGACTGCAAGGCCCGCCTACGGCAGGATAAGCTGGATGCAGACGACGAGGGGAAATTCATCTGTTCCAACTGTGGATCAAAGAACCTAACCGACTCTAAGGATTTTAATCTGATGTTCCGCACGACGGTCGGTGCGGCGTCCGCGGATGACGACCCGATGGCGCTGGCGTATTTGCGGCCGGAAACAGCGCAGGGGATATTCATTAATTTTGCGAACGTTCTGAACACTTCTCGGCGTAAATTGCCGTTCGGGATCGCTCAGATCGGCAAGGCATTTCGTAACGAGGTAACGCCCGGAAACTTTATCTTCCGCACGCGCGAATTCGAGCAGATGGAAATGGAATATTTCTGCCGCGCCGAAGATGCACCGAGGCTGCATCAGGAATGGATCGATGGGTTTCAGAAGTGGATCCAGTCGCTCGGTATCTCGGCAGATAATTTAAGTTTGTACGAACAGTCGAAGGAAGAACTGGCTCACTACGCTGAGCGTACCGTCGATGTAATGTATCGCTACTTCCCGGAGCGAGAAGAAGAGGAAAAGCAGTGGGACGAACTGATGGGAATCGCGAACCGGACGAATTACGACCTGCGCGTGCATTCGAAAAAGCCTGAGGATACAGAAGGTCGGCGGATCAATCCGGATTCCACTGAGGATCTTTCATATTTTGACACGGCGACTAACGAGCGGTTTTATCCATACGTCATCGAACCGGCGATCGGTGTGAATCGTACCCTCCTCGCCGTGATGATGGATGCCTACACCGAAAAGACTAACGACAAAGGCGAAACGCGCGTGATCTTGAAGCTGACGCCGGGGCTGGCGCCGATAAAGGTCGCCGTTCTGCCGCTCGCAAAAAATAAGCCGGAGATCGTCGAGATGGCAAAACGTTTGAAGAAGGACCTGCAGCCTTCGATGCGAACCGTTTACGACGACACCGGCGGTATTGGAAAACTCTATGCCCGCCAGGACGAGGTTGGCACACCTTTCTGTGTCACCGTCGATCACGAATCCCTCGAAGATAATGCCGTAACAGTCCGCGACCGGAACACGTGGGAGCAGGAACGGGTAAGTGTCGATTCGTTATCCAATTATTTGGCAAGCCGATTGATTTGACCTTGATATGAAAAAGTTGATCGAGTGCGTCCCGAATTTTAGTGAAGGTCGCGACCTAAGTATCATTAAACAAATAACTGACGAGATCGAAAAATTCGACGGCGTCAATCTTCTTGATATAGACCCCGGTGCCACTACAAACCGATCAGTGGTGACCTTTGTCGGAACGCCCGACGAAGTAATTGAGGCAGCGTTTCGCGCCGTCAAGAAAGCGCAGGAATTGGTCGACATGCGACGGCACAAGGGCGACCATCCGCGGTTTGGGGCGACGGATGTTTGTCCGTTGATCCCGATCGCGGGCGTAACGATGGAAGAGTGTGCGGAGTATGCGCGAAAGCTTGGGGAGCGTATTGGTGAAGAGCTTGGTATTCCGGTCTATTTGTACGAAAACGCAGCTTCTTTGGAAATACGCCGAAATCTCGCCAACTGCCGCGAGGGCGAATATGAAGGGCTTAAAGACCGCGTATCGTCGGAGGAGTGGAAGCCCGACTTCGGCCCGGCGGAGTTAAATGAAAGCGTAGCTCGCTCAGGAGCGACGGCCGTTGGAGCCCGGGATTTTCTGATCGCGGTAAATTTCAATCTGAACACGACTTCGACGCGGCGAGCGAATGCGATCGCATTTGATGTGCGTGAGAAAGGCCGACCGAAGCGTGAGGGAAACCCGATAACCGGAACGCCTATTCTGGACG
This sequence comes from Pyrinomonadaceae bacterium, assembly GCA_041749555.1. Lineage (GTDB taxonomy): Bacteria > Acidobacteriota > Blastocatellia > Pyrinomonadales > Pyrinomonadaceae > OLB17. Next base: position 6,952 of record JBGTBC010000116.1, read on the forward strand.
AGAACGGTGAGCCGGTCATGCTGCCTGGAACACTGAAAGGCACTAAGGCGATCGGCTGGTTTATCGAAGAATATGGCATCGCACAGGTTTCGATGAACATTACGAACCTGACAGAAACGCCGCTGCACGTGGCGTTTGACGAAGTGTGCGAAAAAGCTGCGGCTCGCGGAGTTCGCGTCACGGGAATGGAGATTGTCGGTCTTGTCTCGAAGAAGGCCATCATCGATGCCGCCGACCATTATCTTAGAAAGCAGAGCCGCTCGCTTGGCGTCACGGAAACCGAAAAGGTAAAGATCGCAGTTCGTTCATTGGGGCTCGATGACCTGAAGCCATGGGACCCGAACGAAAAGATCATCGAATACGTGCTTGCCGCGGATGAAAAGAAGGTGAGCCTGGTCGATCTCACATGCCGCATTTTTGCGGACGAGACGGCATCGGAATCGCCTGCTCCCGGCGGCGGTTCGATCTCAGCGTATCTCGGTGCGCTCGGAGCTTCGCTGGCGGCAATGGTCGCGAACCTTTCTTCGCATAAGGCAGGCTGGGACGATCGCTGGGAAGAATTTTCCGATTGGGCGGTCAAGGGCCAGCAGATAAAAGAAGACCTGCTTGCGCTCGTCGATGAGGATACGAGTGCATTCAACAAAGTGATGGACGCTTTTGGCTTGCCGAAAGGAACCGTTGAAGAAAAAGCCGCACGAGCTGCCGCGATCCAGGACGCGACGAAATATGCGACCGAAGTTCCGTTCCGCACGATGGAGCGGGCGTTTGAGTCGTTTGAAGTGATCAGAGCGATGGCGGAGCACGGCAATCCGAACTCGGTCTCTGATGCAGGCGTCGGTGCTCTCTGCGCCCGTTCGGCGGTACTGGGAGCCTATCTCAACGTAAAGATCAACGCGGCAGGCCTCAAAGATAAGGACTTTACCAAAGACATACTTGCCCGAGGTGTCGAGATCGAGCGGAAAGCGGTTCGTATGGAGTCCGAGATCTTAGAAATCGTCAAAAGCAAGATAAACTCGTAGGTCGCAAGATGTGTATATACCGACGGCCTTGAGTGAGCGCCATAATGGCCGAAAGTGGAGACATCATTCTGCGAGAACGCCCCTTTTATCCCCGACAATTACCCCGACATTCCCTACTCAAACGCCGCAATTCTTCCCGGAGTTCGCCTGCCGGTATGCTGACACATTTACCGAGATGTTCACCGTTTTGATTTGCATCACACCGATAGGGCACAATTAGGGCTTATCCCTATGCCTGATATTCCTGAAAAAGTTAAGCGACTTGCTGCCGTGATCCGCGATGAGGGCGGTCGGGCGATGCTCGTTGGCGGATGCGTGCGCGATGAGTTGATGGGTGCCGAGCCGAAAGATTGGGACCTTGAAGTTTATGGGGTCGAACCGAAAAAGCTACTCGAGATCGTATCGCGTTTCGGAGAGGTCAAAGCCGTCGGAGAAGTGTTTGCGGTCTATAAGGTCGGTATCGATCTCGACATTTCGCTGCCGCGGCGAGACCGGAAAACAGCACGAGGGCATCGCGGCTTTGAGGTCGAAGGCGACCCCGATATGTCATTCGAAGAGGCGTGTTCGCGGCGGGATTTTACGATCAACGCCATTTTGAAAGACGCTCTCACCGGTGAGATAGTCGATCCCATTGAAGGACGCGGGGACATCGAACGTAAGGTCTTGCGGATGGTTTCACGCAGTACCTTCTCAGAGGATAGTTTGCGGGTGTTGCGGGCTGCTCAGTTTGCCGCCAGGTTCGGTTTTGAGGTTGACTCTGACACGTCAGAGCTATGCGGCCAGATCGACGTCACAGACCTTCCGAAAGAACGTATCTGGGGCGAGTGTGAAAAACTTCTGCTTGCTCACGAGCCTTCGATCGGACTGCAGCTTTTGTATGATTGGGGCGTTGTTGAGCAATTGTTTCCGGAACTTCAGGCCTTGGTAGGTGTGCCGCAAGAGGCGGATTGGCATCCTGAAGGCAACGTTGACGTGCACACGCTGATGGTCGTTGACGAGGCCCGAAAGCTGATAGACGAGCTTGATCATCCGCGTCAGGTTGCCGTTATGCTCGGTGCGGTGTGTCACGATCTTGGTAAGCCGCCGACGACTGAGTTTGTTGACGGCCGCATTCGCTCACGCGGCCATGATGAGGCCGGTGTCGAGCCGACGATCTCCTTTCTCGACCGGCTTGGCATCTTTACTCTGGATGGGTTTGACGTCAGAAAACAGGTGATCGAATTGGTCCGCTATCATCTCAAGCCGGGTGAATATTACAAATCGAAAAATCCCGTCGGTGACGGAGCTTTTCGTCGCCTTGCCCGCAAGGTGGAACCCGATCTGCTTTACCGCGTAGCGAAAGCAGACAGCCTTGGCCGCAATCCCGAGTGGCTTCCGAAGGAGAAATGGTTCGATTCCACCGCCCAGGAATGGTTTATCGAACGCATCCGCTCGCTCGACATCGAGAAAAAGGCTCCGGATCCGATTTTGATGGGACGACACCTGATAGATCTTGGACTAAAGCCGGGTCCTCAATTCAAACAAATCCTCGACGCCGTCTATGAATTGCAGCTCGACGGTAAAATTACAACGTTGGAAGAGGCTTTAGCCGAGGCACGGATGCTACACTAGGTTCTCACATTCTCCAAAATAGGCCGGAAGCGAAAAAAGCAAAATATTATGGTTTGCCTTCGAGGAAGGCTTTCAACCGTCGTGAACGCGATGGATGACGCAGCTTTCTAAGCGCTTTTGCCTCGATCTGGCGGATGCGCTCGCGGGTGACGGCGAAGTGCTGGCCGACTTCCTCAAGCGTGTGTTCGGAGCCTGTATTTCCGAGGCCAAAGCGCATCTTGATAACCTTTTCCTCACGTGGAGTGAGGGTCGCCAAAACCTCATCTGTTATCTCACGTAAGTTGGAGAAAGTTACTGATTCCGCAGGGTTTAGGATCGACTTGTCTTCAATGAAATCGCCCAGATGTGAATCTTCCTCTTCGCCGATGGGTGTTTCGAGCGAGATCGGTTCCTGCGCGATCTTTAGGACCTTTCGCACCTTTGAGACGGGAATGTCCATCCGCTTTGCGATCTCTTCGCTCGTGGGTTCGCGGCCGAGTTCCTGGACGAGCAGACGCGAGGTGCGGATGAGCTTGTTGATCGTCTCGATCATGTGTACTGGAATGCGGATCGTGCGTGCCTGGTCGGCGATGGCACGCGTGATGGCCTGACGGATCCACCACGTAGCGTAAGTCGAGAATTTGTAACCACGCCGCCATTCGAACTTGTCGACCGCCTTCATCAGGCCGATGTTGCCTTCCTGGATCAAGTCGAGAAACTGCAGGCCGCGATTGGTGTATTTTTTGGCGATCGAGACCACGAGCCGCAGATTGGCTTCGACGAGCTCTCGTTTTGCTTTGTTAGTTTCCTGCTCACCGATGAAAATAGTCTGATAAGAACGTTTTATCTCGATCGCAGGCAAGTGGTAACGGTCTTCGATCACAGCGATGGCGGCTTTGGCGTCGGCGATCTTAGCGTTAAGCTCACGTTTTTCGGCTGTGGGCGGCTTAGACTCGAGCTTTTCTTTGGCCTTGCCGATCACTCGCTCCGACTTTCTGATATCATCGACGACCTTACGGATCGCAGCTATTAGAACCTGGCGTGTCCGCTCGGTAATATTCAGGTTCTTGATCTCCTGAGCGATGTCGAGCCTAAGGCGCGCAGTTTTTCTGCGCAGGGTAAGCAGCTTTTTGGTCTTCTTGCCGGCTGCCTTTTCCTGTTCGGCGATGAGCGCGACCCAAGACTTTAGGACCGGCTGAAAATTCTGGCGGATACTATCGATGCCTTCGAGTGTCCATCGAAGATATTCCTCGGCCTTATCCTCCTCGACCGAGATCTCTGCCTGTTCAGAAAAAATAACGGTCTCGCGGATGCTGGCCTTTCCGGCGACCAGATCGTCACCGATCTTGAGCAGGCGCTCGACAGCGATAGGCGAACGCGAAATGGCTTTATGGGTTTTGATCTGCCCGCGTTCGATGCGTTTCGCGATGACTACCTCGCCTTCCCGATTTAAGAGAGGGACGATGCCCATCTCGCGAAGGTAAAGACGGACCGGGTCATTTGATTTATCTAGAACACCGGCGGAAAGGTCGAGATCGAGATCGTCTTCATCGACCTCTTTTTCCTCTTCCTCATCATCGAGTGCCATTGTCGAGGCACGTTCGAGCAGCTGTGCGTCGGTTTCGGCGACGGAGATATTTGCACCCTCGAGGCGCTCCAAAACATCCTCGATGTCGTCGGCCGACATCATGTTTTCCGGGAGTTCGCGGTGGAGCTGATCGAGGCTCAACCCCTTTTTTCGCCGGCCGAGGGCAACCAGGCGATCTACTAAATCTTCTTTTTCGTCGTAATCAGCCATATATTAAAAAATTTTGATTAGGTAACCGTGTAAATCGTTGTTCGCAATGAATACATATAACGCCTAATACACCAGTTATTTTCGAAACCGGAGCGTCTAGCGTAAACCCAAAAGTATATCACACATCCACGACACGACGCTGAAGCTCGCGGCGGATTTTTTCGAGTTCCAGTTGTTCGAACGTAAGTTGGCTAAAAAGCTCGGCATTGCCAGCCTGTTCGGCAAGTGACGCCTCGCGGCTGATGTCCATAATACGGTTGGCGATCGCCATATTTCGCAGGGAGAAAACACAGTCTTCTGCCTGTGTCAGCACATCGTCGATCGCGTCATCAGGTTGACGCCTGGGCTCGCCTTTCAACAATTGGTGGGCGAGGTCCACGGCCGCCTCATCATCGCCTATGTGATCGACCAGCGACTCGGGCGATATCTCTTTTGATCCCTGCTGGATGGCGACAAATGCCGAGTAAAGCTCTGCCGTGGCAAGCTGTTCGTAATCGCTGGGTTCGAGTTGGGGCAAGATGACATCCCTAAGTGCCTCGTCAAAGACCAGCAGTTCGAGAAGGCGGCGTTCGGAAAGCGTGATCTTTGCTCTGGCAGCCCTCGATACGCGTTGGGTTATGTATTTTGGATCCGTGGTCCCGACGCTCTTAAGTGAATTCCAAAGTTCACGCCGCAATCCGGCATCGTTCACCTGAAAAAAATCCATCGCCTGATCAAAGCTCTCGCGCCGCTGGATACTGTTTGTGATCGCCGAAATTATCGGAAGAAAATCTTCGATCGCCTCGGCCTTATGCTTTGCGTTGTGCAGGTTGCGGTCCTTTACCGAAGCGTCCAGGGCAAAACGCAGGAAAGGTGCGGCCTTACCGCGGGCCTCATTATAGGCGTCAACTCCATTTTCACGGATAAAATCGTCCGGGTCCTTGCCGTCGGGCAGCACTAGGACCTTAATGTCAAAATCCTGCGGCAGCAGATGCTCGATCGCACGGCGAGCCGCCTTGATGCCGGCGGGATCGCCATCGTAGTTGATCACTACACGCTTGGCGAAGCGGTTCAATAGTTTTGACTGTTCGGGCGTAAAGGCCGTGCCAAGGCTGGCCGCGACATTTGTGATCCCGAATTGGTAAAGCGCGATCAGGTCGAGATAACCCTCGACGAGAATGGCGAATTTCTTTTGCCTGATCTCATTTTTTGCTTGAAACAGCCCATAAAGGTGTTGGCCTTTTGTATAGGCGGACGTTTCAGGTGAATTTAGATATTTTGGTTCATCCGAGCCCATCGCCCGGGCACCGAAGGCGATCGGTTTGCCGTTGACGTCGAGAACCGGAAACATTATCCGCCCGCGAAAGCGGTCAAAGACGCGTTCCTTTTCCTCATTTACCGAGACAAGGCCGGACGGCTCGATGAGCTTGTCATCGGCCCCCTTTTCTTTAAGCAAATTTAACAGTGCATCCCATTTATCGGGCGAAAAGCCGATGTGGAATGCTCTTTGGACCTCGTCGGATATGCCCCGAGACGCCAGATACTCGCGGGCTGCCTTCGCCTTGGCATTCTTTTTCTGAAGCTCCGCTTCCCAGAAATCGAGGGCAATCTGGTTAAGTTCGATTATCTGGTCAGCGATCTTTTTGGCTTCTTCGCGTTTCTTTTTTGAACGTTCGTAGCTGGCATCGTCGACAGGCTCGGGAAGCATCACGCCGGATATCTCGGCTACGCGTTTTACCGCCTCAGGGAAATTGAGCCCCTCCATCTCCATCAGAAAATTAAACGCCGTCCCGCCCTTACCGCAGCCAAAGCATTTGTAAAAACCCTTTGAAGGATTCACCGAAAACGAAGGTGTTTTCTCCTGATGAAACGGACAGCAAGCCATCCAATTCGCCCCCTTCTTCTTCAGATCCTGAGCATACGGCTGTATTATCCGCACCAGATCGGCACGGTTTTTCAGGTCATCGATGAAGTATTGGGGGTAGAGCATTAGTGGACCTTCGCCCGCATCTCTTGCTTCAAAATATCGGATATGCGAAAACCTGCCTGCTCAAGTCGTTCAACTATACTGTCGACATTATTCAGCAGGCCCTCTTCAATGCCTTGCATAACTACTCCAAACGTTCCAGTCACCTTGATACCCCTTTTCTTGGCTTCACTACGTCCTTTCTTTTCGTCGACGATGAGCAAGCAGCCAGAAATTTCGAGAGCAAGCGCTATCGAGGTCGCTTCCCCGAGCTCGAGGCTTTTTGAAAGTTGATCGATCAATGAAGTGTTTGTACTGGATATTTGATCGACCCAGCCGGGCAGTGATTCCCCTACCTCCTCGGCTACCTCGGGAGTCACGATTATCTGTTGATATAGCTTTTGAAGCAGATCCAGCTCGTTGATATTGTCCAGAGTGATAAGGCAGCTAGCATCCGCTATAACGATTTTCATTTTCGAAGGCGCTCGATGTCTTCGCGAAGTTCCTCTGCGTCGTATTGGAAGATTGAAACGCCGTACTTACCGACCGATTCGAGGAATTCACGGCGACTGATACCGACCATCTTTGCGGCTTGTCCGGACGAAAGCTCACCAAGGTCAAAAAGCCTCGCCGCTACGATCATCCGGATCTCGGCGTCCGTTATCTTGACGTTATCAGGCAGTTTTAGTTCAACCGTGGCTGTCATAAGCAAATTCTCCGTCTGTTTAAGTATGATGTCAATAAGTTCTTATGAGATCGGCAACGGTTTCTAAACTCATCGATGAAGTATTGTCATCGATGAAGTATTGGGGTAAGAGCATCTTAATTTAGTCCAATTTGGGCCCGGCTGTGATCGAAAGTTCAAGAACATCTTGGGCAGTGTGGATAAATAGCCTGGTTCCATCAGTAAACTCGATCAATACCTCTCGGGGCCGATGCCGCACAACAAAACGGACCACCTTACCCTCAAGCATCTCGCTGGCACGGGCTTGCTCTTCCTCTAGTGTCATCATTGCTTCAACTCCGCGATCGTTGCCCCGTTGCCGCCTTGGCTTGAGGGGGCGAATTCGAACTTTTCGACCAGGTCGCAGTTCCTTAGGAAGTGATGGACGTAGTTTTTTAGGGCGCCGGTGCCAAAGCCGTGGATTATGCGGACGCGGGGGACTGAGGCCATGTAGGCTTCGTCGAGGAAGCGATCGAGTTCGTATTCGGCGTCGGCGGTGGTCTTGCCGATAAGGTTGAGTTCGGAGGCGGCATCGGGGGCATCGAGGGAGCGCCCGATAGTATTTGATAACTGAGAAGAGCCCTTACTGCGTGCGGGCTTCTGCAACGCGGCTTCTGGTTCGGCTAGCTGGAGATCAGCGGTCTTTTCGCGGAGGCGCATTCCGCCTACGAGGACTTCGGCTACGTTTTTGTCGAGGCGTTCTACTGTGCCGATATTGCCGAATGATGTGATGACCTTGGAGCCCACTGCAAGAACCACCCCGTCCGCCGAAGCGGCGTCCACCCCTCCTTTGTAAGGAGGGGTGTTTTGGAGCCCAGTCGCTACCGCTCCCTGTTCTGACCGGACGACCCTGGACTTTGGACCTTGGACCTTGGACATCACTGCCCGATTTAGCTCAGCCTTGCGGGATAGGCGTTCTTTTTCGAGCTTATTTTTGAGGGCCTTGTCCTCCAGGGTTTGCATGAAAGCCTTTGACTGGCGGTCGAATTCGTCGACGGCGTTGGCCAGTTCGCTTTCGAACTCCTTTTGTCGAGCCTTTTCTTTCTTGACGCCCTCGACCTCGAGCCCGGCATATTTCATCGCGACGGCCTCGCGTTCTTCTTCGAGTGCGATGCGCAGGTCTTCGGCGACGCGTGTTTCGGTCTGGAGCTTTTGCAGGTAGTTTTCGGCTTCCTGGGCAGAGACATCAAGATTTTCGCGAGCCGTACCGATAACCTCTGCCGGGATGCCGAAACGGCCGGCGATCTCGATTCCGGAAGAAGCTCCTGCGAGGCCGAGCAGCAGGCGGTACGTCGGCTGGAGCGTTTTAAGGTCAAACTCGACCGAGGCATTGACAATGCTCTCGTCATTGGCGGCGTACATTTTCAGGCCGCGATAGTGGGTTGATGCGATGACCTGAGCACCACAATTTCGGCGAAAATGATCAACGATCGCTACGCCGAGGGCAGAGCCTTCCTCGGGGTCGGTTCCTGTGCCTGCCTCATCAAGCAGGACGAGCGACGGAGAAACGCATTCGCTGATCATCGAGGCGATGTTCGACATGTGCGATGAGAAGGTCGAGAGGTTGGCCGAGAGCGATTGATGGTCGCCGATATCTGCGAGCACCGAGCGGTAGAAGGGAATCCGGGCTTCCTCGGCAGGCACAGGCAGGCCGGAGATCGCCATCAGGCTTAGCAGACCGGCGGTTTTTAGCACAACGGTTTTGCCGCCCGCGTTGGCTCCGGAGATGATCATGACGGCGCGATCGCGAGTCAACTTGAAGCTGGAGGGTACAATCCCGGGTGATGGATCCTCGTTAGCTTCTTTTTGAAAATTAGCTGTTAGCTGATAGCTATTAGCTGATAGCTGATCTTTAAGATTTTGCTCGAGCAAGGGATGCCGGGCCTCGACCAGGTCGAGGGTTTCGTCGTCGGTGATCTCGGGTACAACTGCATCGAATTTACGTGCGAATTCAACTTTCGCTTTGATGAAATCGAGCTCGGCGACGGCATCGACTGCGGCTTCGACGGCGGGGAGCTGCTCACGGAGTTTTTCCGTAAGAGCAAAGAGAATACGGGCGACCTCGCGTTCTTCGTGGCCCTTTAGATTCTGCAGCTCGTTGTTGGCTTCGATCGCACCGAGCGGTTCGATAAAGACGGTGTTTCCGCTCGATGAGAAGCCGTGGGCGACGCCCGAGACCTTGCCGCGGAAATCGGTTTTTACCGGGATCACAAAGCGGTCATTCCTTACCGTAACGATCTCGTCCTGGATCGCGGTGCCGGCCGCTCGCATAGCTGCTTCCAGCGAGCGGGTCAGCCGCTGCCGCTGGGCGTTGATCTCGCGGCGTATTTTGGCCAGCTCGGGTGAGGCGCTGTCATCGATCTCGCCGCCGGGAAGCAGTTTCTTGTTGACCTCATTTATCACCGCTAGAAGCATTGGAGGAATATGCTCTACTATCCTCCAGAGCGTCGGGGCGTCCTCTTTTTCGGGGTGGATCGCTGAGCGGGCAAACAATGCCTGGCTGCAGACTCGTGAGATATCGAGCATCAGATTTGGCTCGAGCGAGGCATTTCGGATGCGGAGAATGGCGACCGCATCCGCGGGATC
>JBGTBC010000117.1:0-2688 GCA_041749555.1 Pyrinomonadaceae bacterium
CCAGTTTCGCGAAACCTACCCGTGGGTAAAGAAGCGTGCCCTGATCGTCGGAGGCGGCAACTCCGCAGGCGAAGCAGCACTCTTTTTGGCTGAGGAAGGTGCCGATACAACGCTCGCGATCTTTCGCAGCGACTGGGAAAACGACGATCCAAAGCAGGGCTGCATAAAATACTGGGTCAAACAGCCGCTGCAGGAAGAGTTAAAGAATCATTGCCTTAAACTATTCTTTCTCGGCAAGGTCCTTGAGATCCGCGAGGACGAGGTCTTGATGGAGAACGAAAACGGCAAGCCCGAATCCATCCCTAACGACGTGGTTTTCGTCCTGATCGGCTCCGACGCCGACCTGACAATGCTAAAAGGCCTTGGCGTTGAGACCGAACCGGGGAAAGGAGGAGAGGTGCCCGTTTACGACCCCGAAACGTTCGAAACCAACGTGCCGGGCATTTACGTCGCCGGCCATTTCACCCATCAGCGTCACATAAAAGGAGCGATCGACGCCGCCAAGCTCCTTGTGCCAAAGCTCGCCGCGAAGATCAAAAAAGTCACGGTCGAGAGTGCTTGAACTCCACAGGCCATCTGTATTAATATCTCAAACAAAATTCATCCCATGACCATCCCTCGAGCACGTGAGATATTAAAGCACCAGTTCGGCTTCGATTCATTTCGTTTGGATCAAGAGCCGGTGATCGATACCGTTTTGCAGGGTAAAGATTGTGTCGTTCTGATGCCGACGGGCGGCGGTAAATCGCTTTGTTACCAGATCCCGGCCCTGATGCTCGACGGGCTGACCGTGGTAATTTCACCGCTCATTGCATTGATGAAGGACCAGGTCGATGCCCTTCGCAACAACGGCATCGAAGCTTCCTTTCTCAATTCCACCCAGACCGCGGCCCAGCAGGTCGAGGTCTTTCGTGACATTCGCAGCGGAAAGCTAAAGCTGCTCTACGTTGCTCCAGAACGCCTCCTGCAAAGCGGTGATCAGTTTATAGATTTTCTTGGTTCGATCAAAGTCTCGCTATTCGCCGTAGACGAGGCGCATTGCATATCGAGCTGGGGCCACGACTTCCGGCCGGAATATATCAGGCTGGGTCGGCTGAAGACCGATTTCCCAGAGATCCCTGTAATTGCCCTCACTGCCACCGCCGATAAGCTCGTCCGCAAGGACATCGTCGAGCGTCTGAATGTGCCGAAGGCATCCGTGTTCGTCTCCAGCTTTAACCGGCCAAATATCCACTACGCCGTCGAGCCGAAGCGCAATTCCTACTCACAGCTCCTCGATTATCTCGAAAAACGCCGTGATGAGAGCGGCATCATCTATTGCCTCAGCCGAAGTTCCGTCGACGCGCTTGCCGCAGATCTGAAAGACGAAGGATTTCACGCCTTGCCATATCACGCTGGCCTCGCCAAGGACACCCGCGATCGAAATCAGGAGCTTTTTCTTAAAGACGAGGCTAAGATCATTGTCGCCACGATCGCTTTCGGTATGGGCATCGACAAATCCAACGTGCGGTTCGTCGTGCACATGGATCTGCCCAAAAATATCGAAAGCTACTATCAGGAGACCGGCCGTGCGGGCCGCGACGGGCTGCCTAGTGACGCTTTGCTGTTTTTCAGCTGGGGTGACGTCATCAAGCTGAAAGGCTTTGCCGCGGTCGAGGGCAATCGCGAGCAGACCGCGATAATGCTCAAGAAGCTCGACACGATGGGCAAATTCGGCGAGATACGTACGTGCCGCCGCCGTTTCCTGCTCAACTACTTTTCCGAAGAAACAGTCACCGTCTGCGGCAACTGTGACAATTGCTCGACGACTTATGAAAAATTTGACGGCACTGTCATCGCCCAAAAAGCATTAAGCGCGGTCGTAAGGACCGGCGGGCGTTTCGGAATGAGCTATCTGATCGATTTTCTGCGGGGATCGCAGGCGAAAAGCATCCGCGACGAACACAAAAATCTGAAGACCTACGGGGTCGGTGCCGACATCTCAAAGGACAATTGGTTCGAATACTTCAAAGACCTCATTTCGCAAGGATATCTTGCCCAAACGGAGGGGCAATATCCCGTGATCGCTCTAACCGAAAAAAGCGACGACGTGCTGCGGGGCAAGGCCAGGGTCGAACTTATCAAAGCAAGGATCAGGGAAGAGAAGAAGTATAAGTACGCCGAAACCACCGGCCTCGAACATCACAGCGACCTGTTTAACGATCTGCGAAATGTGCGTGCCGTCTTGGCCCGCGGCGAAAACGTGCCGCCCTACGTCATCTTTTCCGATGCGACGCTTATCGAGTTGGCCACATTCCTGCCGCTCACGCTTTCCGACCTTCGAAAAATATCCGGGGTTGGCGACCTGAAACTTGAAAAGTATGGCGCCGATTTTCTTCAGGAGATCCGAAACTTCTGCAAACGTAAGGGCCTGCAAACCCGGATCGATCAAAAGACCCAAAAGCGGGAGCGAAAACAGCGAACTAAACGCGATCGCAGCGGTAATGATACCTATTCGATCTCCCTTCAGATGTTCCGCTCAGGAAAGTCGATCACCGATATAGCCGCCGAACGGTCTTTCGCCGTAAGCACGATCGAAAACCACCTATCGCGATACATCGCCACCGGCGAGCTTAGGGTCGAAGACCTCGTTTCCCCCGACAAGATCCCCTCGATACGTCAGGCGTTTCTCAGCATCAACGAGCTAAC
>JBGTBC010000118.1:0-5559 GCA_041749555.1 Pyrinomonadaceae bacterium
GGTTCACTGATGCCGTTATCCGCGAGATCATCCGTCGTGGCGGGGGCGTAAAGGTGCAGGGGTCACTCACCGGCGCGGATGCTGTGCTCGACGGAACGATACGTGATTTTAGTTTTTCCGGTGTACTTCTCGACAGCGAAGGCCGTGCCCGAGTTTACGAAGTTACGATCGTAACCGCTGTTACGATCCGCGACCTTCGCGAAAATAAGATCCTCTACGATAATCAAAATTTTATATTCCGCGACTCATTTGAGTTCTCGTCCGATCCACGATCATTTTTCAATGAAGAAGACCCGGCCGTCGAAAGAATGGCCCGAGCTTTTGCTAATGCCGCGATCTCCGCATTTGTGAATGGCATCGGTGTAAAAGAGGAAAAGAACTAAAGCGGTTTAAAGGCATGGTGTTTTCACGACAGGATCTCAAGAATCAATTGAAACGCCGTGAGTTTGCGCCCGTTTACCTCCTCTTCGGACCTGAAACCTACCTCCGAAATAAAGCCGTGAAAACGATAGCTGATCTTACATTTACCCCGGAAGATTTTCGTGACTTCAACGACACAACGTTTAGTCTGAATACCGAAGGTAATCTGGAAAAGGCCCTGGCGGCCGCTGAGCAGCTGCCTATGATGGCTGCCAAGCGGATCGTCCGCTTGAACGACCTTCGTATTTCGGCATCCGGATTTCGGGATACGATCACTGAAGCCCACGAGTCTGTTCTGACGAAATTTTTGTCTGATCCTCCACCGCATTCCACGGTCATATTCGTCGCCGACGAGCTAAATGGGGTCCGGAAAATGGGGCGTTTTCTTCGTGAAAGGACCGCGGCGGTCGAATTTAGCCGTCTCACCGATCAGGATCTCGCTGCATGGGCGATAAGTGAATTCAAAGAAGCCGGTGTGGCGATCGATGAGCTGACACTTCGTTATTTCTTAGGAAGAATCGGACCTGATGTGCTTCGGCTTACAAATGAGATCAAGAAACTGGCCGCAGCTTCGATGCCGGCCGGGATCGTTGACATCCAGTTGATCGATGAGCTGACGCCAAATACCCGTGAACTTACAAATTTTGAACTTACCGACCACCTTGTTGCCGGACGCAGTTCGAAGGCAATGTCATCCTTGCAAAAAATATTGGATGATGGAGCCGAGCCGTTGGCGCTGCTGGGCCTGCTGGGCTACAACTACCGCCGTCTGCTGATGGCGAAGGATATGATGACGCGAGGGGCTGACAGGGCCGCAGTCGCAAGTATGCTGAAAATGAGGTACAGCGATCAGGAATCTTTCTTCGCCGCCGCCAGAAGGGCCAACCTCCGAAGTCTATGCCGCGCGATAGAAAGTCTGGCCCGCACCGATCTGGCGATAAAATCGTCGATGGGCGGTAGTGGCATGGCAGGAGCCAGATTGCAGCTCGAAGTGCTCGTATGCGAGCTGGCGACTATGTAATTTTTCTAGATCGGGACCAAACCGGCCGACCTGTTGAAATAGTTATACAGATCGTTGTAATCGCCGATCGCCCGATTTAATATCAACGGCAACTGCTTCAGATCATTGGTATTAACGATCAGATTTAAGTTTCTCAAAAAGGCGTCGTGTGCATTCATCGTGGTCCCGCCATCTTCCAGTGAAATGAGGAACATCCGCCGCCTTTCAGATGAATACATGGAATTGGCCTTTTGTTGTATCACTGCCGCCCCGCCCAGATCGGCTGCGAAATCCTGCGAAAAAATGACGATCTCAGTCTTACCATCACGCAGCCGTTCGTTTGCCTGTGCCGGTGTTTGGGCAACATAAACCTTATATCCTGCCTTGGCCAAGACATTCGCTACCTCGTCCGTTTTTTGCCCAAGACACAAGAGGATGCGCCTCGGCTTTTCCTCGCTGTCGGGTTCCGACAAAACCCCTTTGTCAGACTGAAGGGCCGACATAAGAGATTTGAGAGCATTGTTGATCTGAAATTCAGATTCCTTAGCGGCAAATTCCTGCGCGCCCTCAGCAGTCGGTACCGCCGCCTGGCTTGCCGCAAGTTGCTCGACGGTGGAAAGGCCCTTTCCTGACGCGTCCTTTTGCACACGTAGCAGGTTCTGACATCGCGGGCACCGAACGGAAAAATTTCCTGTCGGGATCTTTGTCTCGTCCAATTGCAGGGAAACGGAGCAGTTATCACATCGTATAATCATATAATGTTGCCTATTCGACCATACTGAGAACAGAATCAGGGTTGGCCGGTGGTAGTGGCGGTATCATCGGCTTCGGCATCGGCTTTGTCGGATTTGCGTAATCCTCGGTGGACGACAGGCCCTTAAGCTGTAGGAGAAGGTTATTTTGGTTTGTGGCAAACGACAGCCCGTCGTCCATCGTTATTAGTTTCCTTTCGATCATGTCGCGGATCACCGAGTCAAAATCCTGCATCCCGTCGATCTCACCGTCTCGGATAGCGTCGAGCAGGGTCTTGCCTTCGGTCTCACCCTTCTCAATATACTCACGCGTACGTTGATTTGATTTTAGTATCTCAACAGCGGCTATCCGGCCTTTGCCGTCGCCGGTAGGGATCAATCTTTGTGAGACGATATAGCGAAACGTCTGCGCCAAACGGGTCCGAATGATGCGTTCCTCGTTTTTCGGGTAGAGCCCGATAATTCGATCGATGGTCTTCGAAGCATCGATCGTGTGTAGTGTCGACAAAACCAGGTGGCCCGTTTCAGCGGCTTCGAGGGCGATCTCGGCCGTCTCAAGATCCCGCATTTCTCCTACGAGTATCACCTTCGGTGCCTGTCGCAGGGCCGCCCGCAGTGCTGATGCAAAATCCTTGGTGTCGGCTCCGACCTCACGCTGATTGATCGTGCTTTTCTTATGGCTATGAAGAAATTCGATCGGATCTTCGATGGTGACTATATGGTAAGCTTTCGTCTCGTTTATCTTGTCAATTATAGCCGCCAATGTAGAGCTTTTACCCGATCCGGTCGGCCCTGTAAGCAGAACCACTCCATTTCGAATATCAGCAATTTCGGCAAGCTGCGGTGGTAGTCGGAGAGCCTCAAAACTGGGTATTTCGTGCGGGATAACACGCATTACGATCGAATAGGAATTGCGCTGCTGGAAAATATTCACACGAAACCTGCATTTCCCGGGCAGAGCATAGCTCAGGTCAGCAGTTCGATTTCGAAACAAGTGTTCCGCCGCATCCGGATTGTCGCGAATGAGCGACATCGC
Source organism: Pyrinomonadaceae bacterium (assembly GCA_041749555.1). Taxonomy (GTDB): domain Bacteria; phylum Acidobacteriota; class Blastocatellia; order Pyrinomonadales; family Pyrinomonadaceae; genus OLB17. Next base: position 3,209 of record JBGTBC010000118.1, read on the forward strand.
GATCAATTCGGTCTGAAATGCGGAGAGTTTACCCAGTCCTATCGGCGAGGCCGAATAAAGGACTCCATTGATCTCGACCTGCGGCTTTTGCCCGCATGAAAAATTAAGATCGCTAACATTCTCGGACACAAGCAGCATCTGCTCGATAATTGGAGCTACGTCTAGAAGGCTCATTGATGATCAACTCCTTGGAAACGGAAAAGGCGGGGAATTTGGCTAAATTGCGAATGGCAGAGCGCTGTCTTTCTTCGCCAACAGTATTATCGACGAAGAATAGCCTTAATTGCAAGTAAAAATTTAAACCAACACAACAATGATAAACATTATTTCGTAGGAAGAGATGAGAGTAAACGCATTTTGTCTTCGATATTATCTGCCTCTCTGATGAGGCCGCTTATAATCGCCACCGAATCAGCTCCGGCCGACAGTACCTTCTGAAGATTGTCTCCGTCGATCCCGCCAATAGCCACCAAGGGGAACGGCCCAATTGCAGCCCGGACCATTCGCAGCCCGTCGATCCCGATCGCGGGGTCAGCGCGATCCTTCGTGCCGGTATTAAAGATCGGCCCCGCCGCAATATAATCGACAGGTAGACTCAACGCCTCTCGAGCTTGTTCGACAGAATGTGTCGACAGCCCAATGATCGCATCATCACCGAGAATGTGTCTGGCCTGTTCGACCGGAAGGTCATCCTGACCCAGATGAACGCCATCGGCTCCGGCGGCCAAAGCAACATCCACACGATCGTTAACGATGACCAGAACGCCGTGTTCCCGGGCGTGTTTTACCGATTCCTTTGCTGCTGCGTAAAAATCTGCCGGCGTCGCCCGTTTGTCACGAAGCTGGATCATCGCAGCTCCGCCGAGGATGAGATTTTTGACCTGTTCAAGGTGGGAAATTCCCGATATTTGTGTATCGGTAATTGGATAGATCCTGGGTAATTGAAGTTTAGCTGACAAATCAGGATGTGAATAACTTTAATTGTAAATGCCGAGTGATTTCATCATAAGGAAACAATCTTCACCGTTATTATAGTATTTCCCAATTCGCTGAACGACAGAATAACCCCACCGGCGGTAAAGGTCGTGTGCGGCCGCATTGCTCACGCGAACTTCGAGCATAATGGTGCCGATCTCTCGTGAGATCAGTGCTCGTTCGATATGGGCAAGCAATGAGCCGGCGATCCGACGACGGCGATGTTCGGGCGCCACGCCGATAGTGGTCAGGTGGGCAGCATTGTTCTCCTTGACCATCACAAATGCGAATCCAACGCTCTCTCCAGCCTCGGTTACCACGCGATAGCTTAATGTCCTTGGCTCATTCAATAAATATTCGAATGTATATTTTGTATAGTTATCCCCGTTTCTGAAACAGCGGATATTTAGCCTGAGGACTTCCGAAAGATTCTCCATGGTCAACGGGAGGATCTTGTAGGTCGTCGGGGGAGCCGGAACCACCGATTCCTCATCCTCCCAGGACGTCGGAATGAAGAAATTTCGGATCGATTCGAAAACCGCCATAGATTACACGATAAGCATACAGTCGCCATAGCTGTAAAAACGATACCGCTCGGCGACCGCATGCCTGTATGCCTCCATTATAAGTTCGTGCCCCCCGAAAGTTGAAGTTAAAACGAGCAGCGAGCTTTTTGGCAAGTGGAAATTTGTCAGTAGAGCGCCCACCGCCTTAAAGGCGTAGCCGGGCGTGATCGTCAGATCCGCGAGATGTGCGCCCGATGTAAAGGTCGAGAATTTACTGATATTCGATTCCAGGGCTCTGGTGGTTGTGGTTCCGACAGCGACGATCCGACGGCTCTCACGTTTTGCCCGGTTCAGCACTTCGGCGGTTTTCCTAGTGATCTCATAGCTCTCAGGCGAGACCGAATGCTGATTGATATCATCCGATCGAACCGGCTCGAAAGTTCCATAACCTACGTGAAGTGTTACTTCGGCCACGATGATTTTGCGTTCTCGTATAGCATCGAGAACCGCCGGCGTAAAATGAAGGCCGGCTGTCGGAGCCGCGATCGCCCCGCGCTGTTTCGCAAAGATGGTCTGATATCGCTCACGGTCGTCATCGATGGCACTCGCCGCACGCTTTATATATGGCGGCAGCGGTGTTTTGCCGATCGCGTCCATTTGTTTTTCAAGATCATCCGACGCAGCAAACCGGATGATCACTTTCCCATCCACTGATTTTCCAACTACTTCCGATGACAAGTCGTTGCCAAACACTATTTGCTTACCATCGTGCAGACGTCGAGCAGGCCGCGCAAGCGTCTCCCACACTCCGCTCTCAATCTCTCTTACCAAAAAGATCTCGATTTTGGCTCCCGTTTCGGATCGGCCAAA
>JBGTBC010000119.1:0-14851 GCA_041749555.1 Pyrinomonadaceae bacterium
AGCTGAAGTGGATAATTATTCTGTCTCGGGTTCCGTGGAATCGAGGTCAAGAGGGTCAAGATCCGGGAGGGTTGAAGTATCGGACATGCCATCGTCGGCCGCCACAGCTTTTGGTGGAGAGGTCGTAACTTTTACCATCGAATGTCTGATCACTCGGTTGCCGATGCGGTAACCTCGAAGCATCTCGCCTGAGATCGTATTCGGTGGAAGGTCATCGCGGATCTCGGTTGCGACGGCTTCGTGCAGGTTCGGGTCAAATATCTCGCCGACGGATACGACTGGCTGTACACCCATTCCGCCAAATATCTCGTTCACCTGCTGATTGACGAGGACTATCCCGTCATAAAACTGCTGAAACTCCGCAGTTTTTTTCGACTGTACGCCTTCGACAGGCTGCAGTGCGCGTTCCAGGTTGTCGAGCACCGGAAGCATCTGAGAGGCGAGCGTACAGATCTGTTCAATGAATGAGCCGCGGCGTTCCCGGTCCATCCGGTATTTAAAGTTCTCAAAATCCTTCAAACGCCGATCGCTTTTTTCCTGGATCTCATTTCGGTTTGCCCGAAGTTCTCGTATCCGATTCTGAAGATCTTCGATCTCGTTCTCAAGCTCGAAAACGCGGGTCTTAAGCCCGACGGACTGAGCTCCTGCCGGGCTTGGATTACCGGACGAAACTGGTGGGAGGTTCTGCATTATATAATCGGGCAATTTCTCCGCATCGATATCCGAATCTTCGATCTCGATCATCAGATCGGACGTTATGTGAAGATCTTTTTCCTTCGCTTCAAGCTCTTTTATAAAGTCGTCCACCGTACTGGCGGCTTCGACTTCGATCTGGCCCAGCGCTTCTTCAGATTGCGGAATGTTGTCTTTGGGGTTCATTGTGATGCAGATGCCGGAGGCACGCCTGCGAGTAGTTTAGTTTTTCGAGTCATCGGCCGACATCAATCTTTCCAGTGTTTGAGCCACATAAGAAACTATCGATATCATCCTCGCGTACTCCATCCGGGTCGGGCCAAGCACGCTGAGTGTTCCAACAGCTGAGCTGTTACCAACACGATACGGTGCCGAGACGATCGTGCAGTGCTGGAGCGAAGGCGTCCTGTTCTCGCTGCCGATCACGACCTGGACGTCGCCCTTGGCTCCGGCGTCACGCTCGATGCATTCGGTCAGGATCTGCATCAGGCGAGACTTTTCGCCGATGGTTCGGAGCAGTTCACGCAGGCGTTCAAGATCGGCGAAATCCCGTTTTGAGAGAATATTCGTCGTGCCGTCCACGAAAACTTCCCCGAGCCGGTCGTCGTCCTCGATACTCTCGGTACAGAGGATCACGGCCGTCTGGAGCAATTTGTCAAATAAGGCCTTTTCCTCATGCATCAAGATCACAATCTCGTTGCGGATCTCAGCCAGGCTCTTTCCGACAAACTGTGAATTAAGGTAATTCGCAGTTAGTTCGAGTTCCTCCTTGGTAAAGCTGACGTTTAGCCGAATTATCTTGTTATGAACGATATTCGGTGTCGAAACCAGTACAACGAGGATGCGATTGTCAGAAAGATTGACAAATTCGATATGCTGCAGGCGATCACTCGCCAAAGACGGCGATACCACGATGCCTACATTATTAGAAAGAGCTGATAGTAAGTGGGAGGTACGTTCCATTAACCTGTCAGGCGTCTCAAAGTCCTGGGAATTCAAACCGTATTCTTCGCCTATTCGGAAAAGATCGTCGTTCGAGATGCTGAGAACACCTAAAAGATTGTCAACGTAAAACCTGTAGCCTATATCGGTCGGAACCCGCCCAGCGGACGTATGAGGCTGCTCAAGCATTCCCCGGTCCTCGAGTTCTCCCATCACGTTGCGAATTGTTGCCGAGCTCATCCCGGAGGCGTTGGCAAACTTGTCGGCAAGCACTTTCGAACCTACCGGCTCGCCCGTGACGAAGTGTTCATTGATTATGGCCGTTAGAATTATCTGTCCGCGAGAATCCAGTGATCCGAGATCCTTTTCCAGGCCCGAGCCCCCGGCATGGACAGAGTTAGGGTGAATTTGATGCATACGCTAGGGGGCTGTATGCTTTCCCATATAAAGGGATAGCATCGACTTGGCTATAATGTCAAGGAAAATCGTTGAAACCGATTTAACATTCTTGTGAATATTCAGACAGATCAGGTCCGGGAATTGTACCGCGAGGCATTTCAATGGTACGACCGGAAACGCGACATACCGTCGATCCACATTTCATTTTACCCGTATATCGGCATAAATCATACGATCCGTATACGCAATGGTGAAATTCATGTGCGTATCAGCGAGATCTGCCGCGAGATGCCGCTTCCCTGCCACAAGGGACTTGCTTATATCCTGGTAGGCAAACTGCTGAGAAAAAAGATCCCGGCCGGTGCCCGCGAGGTTTATTCGGTCTATGTGAAGTCGGCCGTTGTACGTGACCTAGCTACCGCCAATAAACGGGCCCGGGGACGCAAGGTAGTGACCACCTCGAAAGGCCACATTTTCGACCTCGACGAGATCTTTGAATCTCTGAACCGGGATTATTTTCGCGGTGCTATTCCTAAGCCCGCGTTGACCTGGTCGGCCCGGAAGACCTATCGCATACTCGGGCACCACGACGCTACTCACGATCATGTGGCCATTAGCCGGTCACTCGATTCAGCCGATGTGCCGCGATACGTCGTCGAATACATCGTCTTTCACGAGATGCTCCACATCGCACACCCGACAAAACACGTTAACGGCCGCCGATACAATCACACCGCAGCATTCAAACGAGACGAGCGGAAATTTGCTCACTATCAAAAAGCCGAGGAATGGATCGAGAGAAACGTAAGACGGCTAAAAAAAGAAGCTAAAAGTGCGAACCGCCGGTGACGTTATTTGCCCCTCGCTCTCTAAAAAGTGTCCCAAGTGTCCCAGCCTGGGACACTAAATTTACCTTTAAGTTGCTGACAGTGTGAAGCTTACGCCTACGGCTGGGTGTCCCATATCTTAGCCGCGAAGTATCTCTCTCCCTAATTTTGACGTTTTCAAAGAACAGGCCGCACACGGAGCCGCTGCAACAATATACGCCATGCGGCATCGATGGTTCAAGATTTTATTTATGCAACCGCTTTTTACTTTTCGCTGGCGAGATTTGCCAGGATCGTGCCGATCATGCCGAAATCAGAGATCGTCCGGCGTTCCATGCCGGTTTTTGTAAAGCGTGTTTCGGTAATGTAGGTGGAAACGGCCTTAGTTTCGCCGTGGCCTTCGCCGGCGAGCATTTCGATAAGCAAAAGTGCGGAAGTATTATCTCGTCCAACGGTGGTAATTGTTGCATTGACCGAACCAAATAGCCTTGGATCGACGGGATCCCTTTTAGTGTGTCCTTCCCTTAAACAGACATCTACGGCGCTATTTTCTCCTGAAACTACATTTCCACCAACAAAGGCTACCTTCAATTGCGATCCGTCGCCTTCCCATTCTTTTAGCCTGTCGCCGTTTTCCATCGTTACAAGAGGCTTGGCCTTATTGGACACAGACTCTTCGGTAGTTTTTTGATTGTGGACCTTTGCAATTATGGCTGGATTCTCGCCCTCCTTATCGTTTCTTAGCGTAATCAGAGTCGTTCCAACGGAACTCAGAAACATTTCAATGTTTTGTATTCCATACGGTTCAAACAATCCCTCGGAAAATGTACTAATAACCCTTCCTCCTAGCGGATCGGTCTTCTTTTGGGCCATAAAAAGAACGCTTCGCCAGGCTATTTGCGGACTCTTCAGATTGTAGACCGTTATAATTGGTACACCGGATGGAACCATGTCAATCAAGGAACTATCGACGCCATTACCGGAGGCGATAGTTTCGCTAAAAACACTCGCGATCTCCGGCGGCATGTCGATCGCATATTTATCCTCGATCCCATTCTCGGTCTTTGTCGCTGTCCATGTGATATCTGTGATCGAATTTCGAAGAAGCTGCGGCAATATCCCCGCAATCGCGGATTGGGCATCGGGATCTTCGCCGATGCCGCTGGCAAATTGCAGCCCGACGATGTTGGCGAGCTGGGCAACGCCGTCCCTCGAAACGTAGCCGGAGGCGAGAATCACCGGGTTGACAGGTGTGACTTTTCCTGCCTTTACGATGCTGTCCGCTTCGCCCCGTTTTACAGCAAGGCATTTTTCGATGGCGGATTCGTCGTTCCCGAAATAGATAAGACTCCCGGTAACGAACGCGAATGCTTTTCGGCCGTCGCTCGCTGTCCAGGTGAACCAGGTCCCGCCGTTTTTATCCGTTCTATCCTGTGAGACGTCCGAACGGTAAATATCCATGACAAAAACGCCGATCTTATTTTCGGCAAAAGCAACCGCCTGCCAGTTCCACGCGTGCGTGTCAGCTATCGCGACGAATTGCGGCTGCACGCGGCCAATGCTGTGCTCGTCGGTCAGCTTTTCCTCGGTCATTTCGAAGCCGCTTACCATGACGGCAAGCTGAATTCCTTTCAGGGCCGAAATATCGGGCTGGTTCTTCGCGACAGCCTTAAACGATTCGTTGTCGATTATTGGCTGAAGAGCGCCGGCAAGGTCATTCGTTTCAAGGTAAACGAGGGTATCCGCCGGGACGAGCGAACGCATATCGGTCGGCTTTGTAGAACAGGAAGAAAGGAGAATTAGCCACAGATGAACGCAGATGAACGCAGATAAGAAAGATAAGTTAGTCGATTTCAACCCTAACGACTTTATTAAATTTGATCTGCGTTTATCTGCGTTCATCGGCGGCTAAATTACTATGCTAAAATCCGGAGTCTATATGAACAAAGTATTTGCTGACGATATTTTACAGGGCAAAGTCGCATTTGTAACAGGCGGCGGTACGGGAATCACCGGCGGGGTCGCCAGGGCGTTTGCCGAGCACGGGGCAAAACTTGCGATCACCAGCCGCAAGGAAGAGAACCTCGCCGTGATGAAAGAATCTGTTGAGGCATTCGGCGGCGAGTGTTTTACGGTCGCGGCGGACGTTCGTGATTATGAGGCTGTAGAAACGGCGATCGCAAAAACGGTCGAGCATTACGGAAAGATCGATATTGTCGTGAACGGTGCCGCGGGCAATTTTCTTTGTGCCGCCGACCAGTTGTCACCTAACGGCTTCGGAACCGTTGTCGATATCGACACGAAAGGAACATTCAATGTTTGCCGCGCCTCCTTCGAAGAGCTTAAGAGATCAAAGGGCCAGATCCTGAATATCTCGGCAACACTGCATTATCTGGCAACCCCGATGCAGATCCACGTTTCGGCCGCAAAGGCCGGCGTCGATGCGATCACGCGAAATCTCTCGGTCGAATGGGGCCGTCACGGCATCCGTGTCAATGGCATCGCTCCGGGTCCGATCGAGGACACCGAAGGGATGAAACGTCTTTTGATGCCGGAACTAAAAGAAAAGCTCGTGAGAAAGATCCCGGTCGGGCGTTTTGGCAGGATCGTCGATATCGAGAACGCCGCGTTGTTTCTCGCCTCAGATGCGGCAAGCTATGTAAACGGCGTCACATTGGTCGTAGATGGCGGATCGTGGCTGCTGGGAACGAGCCTCACCTAATTTGATGAGGTTATAACTTCCACTGATGTTACCTCAGCGTCGGGAGCGGCTGCCGGTTTCTTTTCGTCAAGCAAAGCTCGCAGCACCAGCATTTTTGCCAAAACCCTTACCTCGATACGATCAAAACTTTCCGTTATAGCTTTCGTCTTATCGAAATCGGCCTTTGCCAGAGAGATCAAGGTTACATTGGCGATGCCTAATTCGCGGGTCATAGAGCGAAGCATTGTTCCGCCGAACGCCCCGACCTGAACCTCGCCGTCGCTGACCATCTCCTCGTTTACGTCAATGAATTCCGCGACCTTTACAAATGCTGAAATAGTATCGTTCGCCCGAATGATCGTGCTTTCAAGTAAAGGGAACGCCTTCGCGGGGTTTGCCTCGGCATAGCCGCTCACGAGAAGCCAAGACAAGAGATATTCGCGATAATTCTTGGGAAACGGGTTTATAAGCCGCTCTGCATCCCGCATTATTTCGTCGGCCAGCTCGGTATCACCGGCCTTTGCAACCTGTGCAGCAAGAAGGGATAGGCCCGCGATCTTTGCTTCCGTGCCGCGTGTTTGAGAGATTATCGTTCTGGCCCGGGAAACGATCTTGTCGCGTTCCTCTTTCGGCAGCGACTTTGAAAGGCTTTTCATACCTTCAGCCATCTCTTTCTCCCGCTCGGCGATGCCTCGAGCGTTCGCATCTTCGTGCTGGCCAGCGGAGTTTGAATTTCTCATCGAGTTAGCAGCCATGTTCGCTGCCATGGCAGCGGTGTTCGCCGCTAATGCCATATTCTTCACGCTCGAATCGCTAGCCGGCACCTTATATTTTGTACGGATCTGAGCTGCTCGGCCCGGTGAATATTTTTCGATCTGATAGACAAACTGCGGTGCGCTGTAGCCATCGTTCTCTGCGGTAGGGCTCAGTAAAGCTTGAGCAAACAGATCCGCGATATCTCGAACATCGCCCTCCGAATAAACGGGCTTTTTTGCATTGGCCTTTTTCGACGCATCGAGGTTGTTCGAGGCGTAGGTCAAAAGGGAGCTATAAACCCAATTTTCTACGCCAGCATTATCAGACTTGATCTTGCTAAGGATAGCCTGGCCAAATTCGAGCCCTTTCTCAGGGTCTTTTTCGTAGATCTTTTTCAGAAGGTCGATATGGGTGCCATCGACGCCGTCCTTCAACGAAGTCTTTCCGTAACTCAATGCCTTGGACGCATTTTTTTCGGCGATCTGCTTTATCAGTTCTGCCTCTAATTGGCGATCAGACCGTGCGTTTGACTCGCCAAATTTCGGATTGGATATCACAGCCGCAGTCTCATAAAGAAAGCCGAAAGCCATATCGGGGTCATGTTCGGCAAGCCCCATCGCGATCTGCTGACGAACCATCAATGCGATGCGGATCTTTCGCTCGACCATCGAGCTGCTTGGGCCAAATAACGAGAAACCCGGATCTTCGCCCTCAGAGATCATAGACGTCGAATTCATCTGCATCTCGAGGTTCCCTAGCAGCAGCTTAAAATCGCTGATTGCTCCCATATACATCCCGCGAGCCGTCTTTTCGTCATGAAGCCACATCAAGGAAGCCAGTTCGGCGCTGAAGCTTAGCCGGTTCTCAGCTGAACGCATTCGGTCAACGTCGGCAGATGTTTCTCGTAGAAACGCGATGGCCGTTTTGAGCAGCTTTTCGTCTTCTTCAGTTTTCTTTGGTTCGGTTACAGTTTGTCCGACGGCGACGCAGCAGCAGATGAAAAGGATCGAAAGCAGGAGAAAGGGTCGTGACATTTGATTGGCCTCCGTAGATGTAACGTACATGATAGAGTTGAATTGCAAGATAAGTAAACCTATTTTGCTAGAATGGTGAGGCTTCCCGGCATTCGTTATGCTATTAATAATCGACAATTACGATTCATTCACCTATAACCTCGTGCAATATCTCGGCGAGCTAGGAGAAGAAATGCGTATTGTCCGCAATGACGAAGTGAGCGTCGATGAGATCGAGAAAGACCTTAAGCCTGAGCGGATCCTTATCTCACCCGGCCCCGGGACACCGGATTCTGCTGGGATCTCGCTCGATACAGTTGAACGCTTTGGGGGCCGGATACCGATATTAGGCGTCTGTCTCGGCCACCAAGCCATTGGGCAACATTTTGGCGGCAGTGTCGTGCGAGCCCCCGAGCCTGTGCATGGCAAACCTGTGGAAATAATTCACGACGGGAAAACGATATTTGAGGGCATTCCGAATAATTTCGCCGCGGGACGTTATCATTCTCTGATCGTCGACCGTGAGGGCTTTCCTGATGTCCTGGAGGTCTCAGCCGAGTCACCCGACGGGCTTATCATGGGCCTTCGACATCGTGAGAAAAAGATCGAGGGCGTACAGTTTCACCCGGAGTCGATACTTACGGAACACGGCAGAAAGTTATTGCAAAACTTCCTTAACCTCTGACATAGTAGTTAATAGAGACGCGACAGCTTCTCGTACCGGCCCCGTTGTCCCCGCTCTGCATTTAGCTCAACTTTTATGCCCGGACCCAGAACAGATTGGCTGCTTTCGGCACCGGTTTACGCAACGAGTGCTAAGGCCGACACCGCCCTTTTTCCGTTTCTCGCCCGGCTATTGCGGCGGGAAGACCTTGGTGCGCGTGAGGCGGCGGATTTTTTCAAGGCGCTAATAGATATCAACGCCAATCCGGCCCAGATCGCGGCTGCTCTGACCGCACTTACCGCAAAAGGCGAGACGCACGAGGAGCTTGCCGGTATGGCCAGCGTAATGCGCACGGCGTCGATAAAGGTCGAAACTTCGCGAAAGGATGCAGTCGATATTGTCGGTACGGGGTCGTCGTTTGCAAAGACATTTAACGTGTCAACAGCAGCCGCCCTGGTAGCTGCCGGAGCGGGGCTGACAGTCGCGAAGCAGTGTAACCGGGGCTTCACGACCAAGTCGGGCAGTGCCGATGTGCTCGGCGAACTTGGAATCAAAGTCGCTGGCGAACCCAACATAGCCCAAACCAGCCTCAGGGGAACGGGCCTTTGTTTTTTGTTTGCTCCGAAATTTCATCCTCAGCTTAGAAAGGTCGGCGATATTCGGAGCAGTTTGGGGATCCGGACCTGCCTGAATGTGCTGGGGCTGCTTGCGAATCCGGCTTCCGTCTCGCGGCAGCTTATCGGTGTATGGCACCGGTCATTGGTTGAACCCGTGGCCCACGCCCTAGCGATGCTTAAAACCGATACTGCGTGGATCGTCCACGGCTCGGACGGTCTCGACGAGATCACGTTGGAAGGAACGACATTTATCGCCGCCGTCGAGGGGAAAAAGGTCAAAACATTCACGATAGCTCCTGAAGATTTCGGCATAAAACGATCGGGCATCGAACATCTGAAAACAAAATCGCCAAAAGAGAGTGCAAAGGTGATCGCGGATGTCCTTGCCAGCCGGCGGCGTGACGAAGCCCGATCTGTAATAGTATTGAACGCCGCAGCCGCGCTCGTTATCGGCGGCCTCGCTCGTGACCCGATGCACGCCGCCCGGATGGCCGAACAAAGTATCGACAGCGGACAGGCCCAGAATAAGCTCGACCGGCTGATCCAGGTCACAAATAAACGCTGATTTCCGTTTCCAGATTTGCGATTTTCGATCTTGATGGTTAAGTTGAAATCGCAATGCCATTTAGTCATTTGTACGGTACCCTGACCGATCTGCGTAATCGTCTATACGATCGTGGCCTGCTCCGATCATACTCCCCCGGTGCTCCGACGATCAGCGTCGGAAACATAACCACCGGCGGGACCGGGAAAACGCCGCTTGTCGCCTACGTAGCGATGGTGTTGGCAAACCGTGGCGAAAAGGTGTGCATATTGACCCGCGGTTATGGCCGCCAGAATGCCAGTGAGCGGGTAGTGGTCTCAGACGGAAGGAAGATCGTTTCGGATCCCAAAAGTGCCGGGGACGAGCCCGTCGAACTCGCTCATAAACTCAGTGGCAAGGCGATCATTATCGCCGATGCCGACCGCGTCGCGGCCGCAGAATGGGCGCTTAAAGAATTCGGCGTAACAGTGTTTATTCTCGATGATGGATTTCAGCATCGAAGGGCAAAGCGGGATATTGACATCGTTTGCGTCGATGCGACAGACCCTTGGGGCGGCCGAAAATCGCTGCCGGGCGGACGGCTGCGAGAACCGATCGCCGGGATTCGAAGGGCGGACGTTGTTGTTTTAACGAGGTCGGACCTTGTGGCCAATGTCGAAGATCTGAGATCTGAAATTTCACATTGGAATCCGGATGCGGCCCTATTCACCGCTCAAAATGAGATAGTCCGCGTCACAGAGGTCGAGGATTTTTATTCAAGGCTTCAAAATCCCGAATTGAACACCGCGGATACGTCGAATAGATCCCCTTTCGACGTCTTTAATGTCATTAGAAACAAAGCCACAAATGAGATACTTCTGGCGGCCTTTTGCGGGCTTGGAAATCCGGAGAATTTCTTTATGCAGATCCGAAAGGAAGTTGAAAAGAACAGAGATCTTGATTTGTGCACCACGAGATCATTCCCAGACCATCACTGTTATACGCAGGCAGATATTGACGACCTTGAGACAAGACAAGGGGCGGGCGCGGATGCCTTTGTTACGACCGTCAAGGACGCCATAAAGCTAAGCGGCCTCCGATTCTCTATTCCCTGTTATGTTGTGGAGATCGACGTAATCCTGGACGAGCCGGATACATTCGCGGAGTTGCTCTAATGTTTCTTTGTAGGCGGCTCTTTCTTGTCACCCCAATAAAAGGCCCGGACCACGAGCACGTAGACGAGAATACTCAAAAACACAAGTATAAAAAAGATCAGTATCAACCATGCGAGTGATGACATTATGCGGGCTCCTCGACGGACGTTTCGGAATCGTCGATCCAATCGGATACAAGGCCCCGGCGGCCCTGGTGTTCAAGAACGTGACGATAAAATACGGTAGCGATCGCGACTAGCGGTATCGACAAAAAGACGCCGGGGATACCCGCGACCTGTTCGCCGGCAAGGACAGAGAGGATAATTGCCAGAGGGTGCAGATGAATTCCTCCACGGACGATCCTCGGGTATGTCACGTAGTCATGTATCAACCGCAGCGTTACCAGGAAGATAGCAGAATAGAGGGCCCTCCAGGGATCGTCCGACGCCGCCGCCGTCAGTGTAACGACAATACCGATAGTTAATGGGCCGAGGAGAGGTACAAACTCAAAAATTCCAGCCAGAATACCCAGGAGAAGAGCGTATCGCAGGCCCAAAAAATAAAACCCGATCGTACAGACAATACCGATCAGAATGCACGACATTAGTTGTGCCCGGGTATATGCGGCCAATGTCGCATTAACATCCTGCATGAGTGCTTCGGCCCGGTACCGCCAGCGGCCGGCCGGAAACATTCTCAGAATTGCGAGCCTAAACTGGTTAACATCCTTAAGAAAGAAAAAGGCGAGTATCGGTACAAGGATAAACCAGACCAGATACCCTGCCGTTACCAAAACAAAGTTGCCGACAGCCGTGGTGATCGAGCTACCCAGGTCCGTCGCACGGCGATTGATCTCAGCCTGGAATTCGTCCGGTATTCGCAGCCGGTCAAATCGGACATTGATCTCAGCGGTCCGTTCGCGAAATATGTTAGCGTACGCCGGAATATTGGCAGCGAATTCGCGGGCCTGGTCTCCGACGCGGGGAGCAATATTAGCTATTACGATGCCGACGACAGTAAATACGAGGAGGTACGCGATCCCAATTGCCAATGATCTCGGCATAAACCGGTCGATGCCCCTCTGCTTGAAAGGCACACGGATCAGCTTGACTATTGGGTCGATCAAATAAGCGAAAAAAACCGATAGAACAAGCAGGAAAAACAGATAAGTGAGAGCCGACAATATGCTCTGAACAAAACCGGCGATCAGCAAAAGCAGAAGGGTTACAACGACGACCCTTACGATCGATCGAACAGAAGGCGTTCCCGGGTCAAGAGAGATCGGCCGCGGTACCCGGCTCCTGTCGAACCCGACGGCTTCTTTCATTCCGGGCTCTAGTTCGATCGGCCTTTTCTTCGACATAAACTCCTACTATATCCTAAATATCGCGATTCGAATTCGTGCTCCCGGCCGGGGGTGAATGATCTTCTATAAGAAACCGCTCCTGTAAGGGATTCATTTTTTGTGGAGGGATCGAAAAATTTGAACCAACGATAATAGCTTTCCCTTCGTCGGCGGAAACCCGTCGGTTGACCTCGGCTGTATTGGCCCTTATGACCGCCCGATCGTCATCATCAAAAGTGTTGCCGTCCTTTCGCCGGATGACAAATACGACACTAAACTGTGCATTTCGCATCGCTTCGAGGTCCTGCTCCAATGAGCTTTTCTCGATCGATACATTTTCTGCCGGAGTCGACTTTTGGTTGACGGACTCGAGAATAGCCTGATTGGGCCCGCACGCGGAAAAAGCCGGCACCATCAGAATAAGCAAGACGTAAATTGTGATTTTCATTTAAGGCTCATCCTCCACCTCTTCGTTAACGTTGACCGTACTATTTGCCTTTTCATTCGCCTCGGCCTTATCGAGAATTTCTCTCTCTTCGGGTGTCTCTGGCTCTTCTTTTGCATCGGCGGGCCGGTCGCCTTTTTCAGGGCGGATCTTGAGCAGACGTGTTTCGTCATCTTCGTAGATCATCTCCACCCAGCCGCTATCGAGGGCTTTGGCGATCATCTCCGTGTTCTCTTTTGCATCGGCAAAGATGTAGTTCGCTCCAAATTTTTCCCTGATGACCGGTGCAGGATCGTCGACCTTGCCCTCGGTCAGGTCCTTCAGCAGCTTGTAAAGCTCCGGATTTTCCGAATAGAGGTAATTCGGGTCAAGTCCGTAGACGTACCTGTGCTTCGTGTTAAAAAAGAACAATTTAGGAAAATCATCCCAGGTACAGTTAAAAATGATCTCGCCTTTCGGGATGTTGTCCGCTCCGGTTTCGTCGAGGCCGGTGGCCCACTCCATTGCCCTTCGGTATTTGTCATTTGGCTCGTTACCAGTGATGTGGTCGATCATCCCGTCTTGGTTAAAGCCCCATTTGTGAATGCCTACGAGATTGTAGAACCAAAAAATGCAGAGCGCGATCCCAATGACCCAGACCGATGCCCTTCGAGCAGCTTCCCACCACGCCTGTGATTCCGTCGATACCGGAGCGTCGAGATAGGGATCGATATCGCGTTTAAACTCTTCCGGCAGTTCGGCACTTTTGGGTGATGTAAAGGCATCCCACGCAAAAGCGGCAAAGAGGATCGCAAAAGGAGGAAAGTATTCGGCAAACCGCTTGGACCTGAATTGCGCAGCTAACAGGATCGTCGCGAAAGTCAGAAAGAACGCCGCCTTTTCGGGCACTGAGCCCCGCCGCGGCACAAAAAGAATGTATCCGATAAGCATCGCCGCCAACGCTATCGGGAAATTCATCAGCAATTCCATTCCGGAGTACGGATACCACTCGCCGCCGACCGCAACGACAAAGTCGCTGCCGATCTTGAATTTCTGCGCAAAGTGCTCCACGAATAGCAGGATATTATTCGGAAAGTAGGGGTTTATCAGATTACCGAGGATCATCCCGGCGAATGTATAGGTAAAGGGCCTCCATTCGAAACGCCGCTCATTCCACGCGATGATCACGGTCCAAATAACCGCGGCAAACAACAGAAGCGGGAACAGGCTGTACGTCCACACAAATGCAAACATCAGCGGCAGCAGCCAGACGTAATTGCGCTGAAACAGCAGGTGAATTCCCAGCACCGTGATAATGATGGTCAGCGGCGGGGCCTTGGCCATATTCATCCGATAAAAGAATGCGTTTGAACAGACCATCAAGGCAGCGAGCCAGATAAGCTGGTGCTTGACGCCATAACGATAGATCAGCCAATAAACTGAGAAAATAGCTAGTGTGGCAAACGTGACAGCAGCAACCTTAGCCGCAGTGACCGGTTCGAAGAACCAGAGAAACGGTATTTGGAGTAAATGGAAAAGGAAATGATGATCGGCATAATCCTGCGGGTTAAGCACAGTCAGCGGCAGCCACTCGAAGGTGGGGAGCCACAGCCCGCTTTTGAAATTCTCCCAGAGCAGCATGCTCCATTTAATATGATAGTAACCATCCCAATCGCCGCAACAGATGGCATCGGTGCGCGACTGCAGAAACGACATCACCATCAGGATCGCCAGAAAGCCGAAGATCAGATAAATGACACGGACGGCTTGCTCGGTCTCAAGCGAATCGCGCCAACTTGAGCGGCTCAAAGGAGGCATCTCATCCTGTTTGTCAGGGACCGGTTCCAAAATTTCATCCATTATTGATTAACTACCGCTTCCAGAGAATTGTTAGGCCAAAATGAAAAGTTATCACGAACGTGAGAGGGAAATCTATTATTCGGCGAGTTTAGTGGCAGCATCGCTAGATCGCTCATATTTGCCAAGGCCGCTGGTAACCCCTAAAATCGGAAATTTACATGTACCCGAAAGGCAATCTATTTATTCCGGCATCGCATGGAAAGCTGGAGGCCATATTAAAGGAAGCCGAACCGCGGCGAGGTGTCGGACTAGTTTGCCACCCGCACCCGCTCGGCGGCGGCACGATGCACAATAAAGTCGTTTTTAGGGCCGCAGCCGGCCTCGTCGATGCCGGACTGACCACGATACGATTCAATTTTCGCGGCGTCGGGGCCTCAACGGGAAAGCATAATGAGATAGAAGGCGGTCGTGAGGACGTTGGTGACGTCTTAGACTATATGGAAAAGGAATATCCGGCTGAAGATCTAACGCTAGCGGGATTCTCCTTTGGGTCTCGCACCGGATTGGAAGTCGGGGTGGCCGATAAAAGGGTCAAGCGGCTGATCAGCATCGGAACGCCGGTCGATAAATACGGCGACTACGAATTCCTGACTGGAAATCTAAAGCCTATTCTTTTCGTTCACGGCGATAAGGACGAATTCGGTGAGGCTGGCAGCGTGCGTGAAATGGCGGAACGACTATCTAAAACATCGGACGTCGAGATCGTCGTATTTGAGGATTGCGGCCATTTTTTTGACGAGCACCTCGATGAACTTAGGGAAACGGTCCGTGACTGGACCGTCAGGCATCTTCCGAATGGCTAGCTCTGAATATGACAGAAATACAAAAAGACAGTCCTCTTGACGCGGCAATTCGCTTGACGATGATGCCCAGAGATACCAACGCTCATGGTACGGTATTCGGAGGCATAATTTTGAGCTATATTGATATCGC
>JBGTBC010000120.1:0-1814 GCA_041749555.1 Pyrinomonadaceae bacterium
CCGCCAAAAATGGGGCCGTATCCGGACGCGACCGCGGTCTTCGATATCGACGCCATCGGCCTGACAAATATGGTCAACAAGCTGAACCACGGCCTAGATATCGGTAACAACCCGATCGGCAAGCCGACAGCATTCTCGATCGGAGTCGGCGTCAATCCCGGTGCGGTAAATATGGAAGAGGAGATCCGCCGATTTGAGTGGAAGGTCGAGGCCGGTGCCGAATACGCGATCACGCAGCCTGTTTTCGATACCGAGCAGCTCAAACGATTTCTCGATATGATCTCGCACGTTCGAATCCCGATAGTCGCCGGTATCTGGCCGCTGATCAGCTATCGCAACGCAGAATTTATGCATAACGAGGTACCCGGCGTCGAGGTAACTCAGGAGATCCTGGAACGCATGCGCGTTGCATCTGAAAAGAGCAAAGAACACGCCCGCGACGAAGGCATCGCCATCGCCCGCGAATCACTTCTAGAAGTGCATGACATTATTCAGGGCGTCCAGGTCTCAGCTCCTTTTGGCAATGTTAAATATGCGCTTCAGGTTTTTGATGCGCTCGACGGCATTACAGTGCAAAAAGACGCGGCGTGATGTAATGGAAGTGCCGCTATTGGCGAAGGACCATTTTGCCCGCAGCTTTTTGTTCGATGATCTGGTGATGGGCGATCGCGGCTTCTGATAGCTCGAAGGTCTTGGAGACAGGTGGCCTTATGTAACCGATTTCGAGGCCGTCATAGATAGCTTCGCGGATCTCGTCCAGTTTTTCTTGCGATGCGTTGAATAGTGACATTCCGTAAACTGTGGCGTCTTTCGTCATCATTTGTCGCGGGGTGAACGGTAAAGTTCCACGGCTTCCAACGACAACAATTCGGCCGAACATCGCCAATGCCTCGAAATCGCGTTCCAAATTCTCATTGGCAAGCATCTCTATGATCACATCGACGCCTTTTCCATTTGTATATTCAGCTATCTGCGAAAGATGATCGCTGTCCGAATGATCGAAAACAGCGTCCGCTCCGTTAGCTTTCACAAGGCTTTTTCCCGTTTCAGAACTCGCCGTACCGATAACATTTAAACTGGCATTCCGGGCCCATTGAAGAGCAGCGATTCCGACGCCTCCCGAAGCACCGTGGATCAGCACGGTTTCGCCCCGCACGACGCCGGCCTTCTGGAACAAAGCACGATAGCTAGTCGCATATGGTGTCCAGACGCCGGCCCCTTCTTCAAACGTAACGTTGTCCGGAAGCTTGCCGAGGTGCTTTTCGTCGCAAAGCGAGAGTTCGGCATAAGTGCCGCTGATGGAATTGGCTGTGTAAACTCGATCCCCTATCTTAAACTTGGTAACGGCATCGCCAATGGACTCGATAATTCCGGCTCCGTCTTTCCCCGGGGTGTAGGGCAGTTTAGGAGCGTGTGCATGAATGCCCGTGCGAAGATACGTATCGACGGGATTTACACCTGCGGCTTTGATGCGAACGAGGATCTCGGTACCCGAGGGTCTTGGATCTTCCAGGTCCTCGAGCTTCATTACCTCGGGATCACCGTATTCGTGGACAACAATGGCTTTCATTTAGCTATCCTTTCCAATAAGAATCGGGAATCTCGGCGTTGATAAGTATATTTCTGGCAGTTCCGAGAGGAAGCGTCTGGCCTTTATGAGAAGGAACAATAACCTGACGCCCCGTGGCCATATTTCGCCACTTCCTATGGCTTCCTTTTTGAGAGATCAAAACAAAATCAAATCGTGCGAGTAATTTCTCAAGCCCACGTGCGGTGAAGAGACGAATCTTCTCACCCATTAAACATAGACCTCG
>JBGTBC010000121.1:0-4730 GCA_041749555.1 Pyrinomonadaceae bacterium
GATCTTGGCAACATCGGTCTCCTTCCCCTTGTAACGCATCACCGAACTCGTCGGGCTGACCTTCAGATCAGGTATCTGCGTCAGCCGAAAGATAACCGATTCCGCCAAACCATCAGACAAATAATCCGTGTCGGCATCTGAATTCCTATTCTCAAACGGCATCACGGCGATGGAATTGATCTGTTTGGAACTCGACGCTGAGAAATATCGATAGCCAAAGAATCCGCCGACGAGAACGGCAACAGCAACCACCGCAGCGATCAGCGGCTTCGCCGATCTATTTGCGGAAAAGCTCTGCTTTTCCGATGAGTCACCTAACTTGCTTTGAGGCTCCGCCTCCGCTCCGCGTGGGAAGTTCGCTGTCTGGTCTGTCGTATTGATCTGAGCTCGGGTCGGAGCTTCGCCCGGTGCAGCCGTCAAGTGAAGAATCGCCGTTTGGGGTTCGTCGGGTGGAAACCCAGTCGCTATCGCTCCCGGTTCTGACAAGATCGCCGTCGGCGGCCCGTCAGGCGGAGGTACCGAACCTTGCACAAGCGGGTTTCCGTCTTCAAGACAATACAGCAGCGTGTCGTCGTAATAATCGCGTCGGCATTCAGGGCATCGTTTCATAGAAGGTGAATGCCGACATTATAGCCCAACCCGCTGCTGCAGAGCAGCAAAGCGTAAATCATTAGCGGCTGTTGTCCAAGACAGAGTCCCGGTTAACAATGAGGTGTCAGAACAGCCTGACAGCCTCGCATCGTTCGCCGGCACCGCCAACATCCGCCGAGAGAAGTGCCGCGAAGTTGTCGATACCAATATTGAAAATGTTACTGCCCATGAAGGCGTCGATGTTGCAGACCTCGGACTCAGGGATGCAAAGATCCCCGCATTGTTTCATCCCGGGTTCGCACCCGGCTGCCTTCTGCAAAGCATCGCCAGCGGGCGGGGCGTCAGCGAAATTATTTGCATTCACCATCTTTACGCATTCAGCGTTCATGGCGAAATCGACGACGCGCCCCTTTTCACGGCGAGTATCAGCCCATCCATATAGTTTGACCACATTATATAGTGAGCTCACATTTATATGCCTTATCTGAGGGGCGAGATTCTTGTCTGCTTTGATCTTGCCGTAGATCGCGGCGACGATCGAAGAATCTGCGTTCTCACATTGGGCAAATGCGGGTCTTTCTGACGCCCCAAGAGCAGCAAAGAAAATGAATGCCAAAAATGCCGCCGTGAATCGGCCGTTAGATCGTCTGTTCATAGTATCCTCCGTTAATCTATATCAGTACTCATTGAGAGCAAGCTAAAACGATTTTGCTTTCCAAAAACGATGGAACTGCCATCGGGCAGCCAGGCAAGCCTGGAGAAATATAACCAGGAGTCGTTATTGTTAGTGATCTTCCGCGGTTCACCCTTCAGGGGCATCACCCATATATCATCCTTTTCGTCGTTGCGTCCGGCATAGGCGATCAGCTTACGGTCGGCGGAAAGAAAGATATTGTAGTAATAGACATTGTTCAAAACTCGAATATCGCTGACCGACCCGCCCGAAACCGCCGCTTGTTTCAATGTAGTTTCCGGAGGAAGGCCTTCAGCTCGCCTTTGGGTTTCTGCAAAGATAAGGCTGTTTTCCTCCGGTGTCCAGCCGATCAGGCGGATAGGTTTATCGCTTTCTATAATAAAAGTGACCGAGGAGGCTGACAGATCTATAACACCCAATCCGGTAAACGGGGATTTATCAGCCTGAGGATTCTTCTTATGGAACTGGAATGCAAGCCGCTTCCCGTCTGAGGACCAGATCGGGCAAAAAAATGAGACCGAGCTGTCAGTGTTATTTGTCAGCGATCTTTCACCTCCGTCTGCGACCGACACCAGCTTCATATCGCTGACGCCGCCCTTAGCGGTGACTACGGCTACCCCGGTTCCATCCGGAGACCACGCGAAAGGATTGGTCTGGACGATGTTATAAGGCGACACCGAGTATGCCACGATAGGGATACCTTCCAGCATCAAAATCCGCTCGCCGCCTCCAGCGGCATCGGCGGTAATAAGCCCGAGAGTGTCACCAGTTTTCCGAAGAAACGCTATCCGGTCACCGCGAGGGGACCATGCCGGCAGGGACGCTTTGTCGGCAATTACAGTCGGGGTGCCCGCAGATCCTTTGGGCTCGACCGAAATTGTCATTAGTCCGCCTTCAAAGAGATTGCTGCCGCGGTTGAGATTCCGAATGGACTGGAATATCACTTTCTGGTTGTCGGGCGAGACCGCGGGCCATAACTTCGCGTTCAGGTCCCGTATGACCGGCGATTCGACGCCGTCGGCGACCGAAACCTTCCAAACATCTGAGCCTTCCTTAGCCGAGCTTATGATCACAGAACGGCCGTCATTTGAGGCCTCAACCACAACACTGTCGGAATCTGCGGACGTGAGCTGCACCGGAGCCCCCGAACCGTCGATCAGAGAGGTTTGATAAACACCATCTATTTGAGGGCTTATGAAAAAGCGTTCTTTTTCAGGAACCCAGACGAAGCCTCGCACAGGGCCTGTTCCCCTCGCTATCTCGGCGGGAGCGGTCATCTCCAAATTGTTGACATGCAGGCTCCAGGTGCCCTCAGATGAAAAAGCATATGCCAACGACTTTTCATCATCTGAGATGTCTACCCACAGTACCCGCCCCTGGCCCGACAATGAGGTCACTTGCTGAGTAGCCCCTGTTCCCACATCGATCGAGTGCAGTTCGCCTCCGGATTGGAAATAGATCTTTCCCGATCCGGTCCATCTCCTGAGTGAAACGCTTCCATCCTTGACAGGCCCCACCGCCCGCGGAGCTCCGCCCCCTAAGGCCGAGACCCTCCAGATCCCAGTAGAGCTCTGATTGCCGTCGGTCGAGCCAGAGCGTTGGGAAAAAAAAGCTATTTCATCGCCTTTTGGCGACCAAATTGGATCGGTATTCGCAAAAGCGTCGTTCGTGACCTGGATACCTTCTTTCGAAGTGGTTTGGGTCACCCAGATGTTTTTCGCCCCTGATTTGGTCGAGGCAAAAGCGATCATCTTTGCGTCTGGCGAAAACCGTGCGGTGGCAAATATCTCGCCCGGGGCACTACTCCAACTTGCTATCTCTACAGTCTTTATCGCAGCGCCCGTCGGCCGAATTCCGAGGCTCGATCTGAACGTCCATACTGCCGCGACTATTCCAGCAGAGATCAGAATGAAGATAATGGCGTGGAGCAGCGTGAACCGGCGGGTGGACGAGAGGCTCTCGGTCAGCGTCGGACGGTTGCCGCCCTGTTCTGTAACGGCGGCAGGCACGGCCTGATCGACTGTCTTATTGAGCTTCGCCTCGAATTTCAGCTCCTCTCTAATGTCCTCAAGGTCGATCTCGAGGTCTTTTATGTGCTGGTATCGGTGGTCACGGTCCTTTCGCAGCGTCTTGTTAACGATGCGCTCAAGCTCGCGCGGCACCGAGGGCGAGACCTGGCGAAGCGGCAGCGGATCGTCCTTCAAGATCGAGCTGATCTGATCCAAATGCCCCTCGCCCGTGAAAGGGCGCCGCCCAGCAAACAATTCATAAAGAACGATCCCGAAGCTGAATATGTCCGTCCTTGTATCCAACGATCTGCCGCGGGCCTGTTCGGGCGACATATATGAGACCGTGCCCATCAGGATACCGGGATCTGTCCGCGGCGCCGCCGAACCCACAGCCTCCGCCGAGCCTGCGAGCAGCGTATTCTTCTCGTTTCCGCCGGGCACGTCGTCAAAAGAGAGGAGCTTAGCGAGCCCGAAATCCAACACCTTGACCAATCCGTCATCCCGGATCATTATATTTTCCGGTTTAATATCGCGATGGACGATTCCCGCTTCATGCGCCGCTCCTAAAGCTGAAGCCGCCTGAAGAGCGATATCCAAGGCCTCGATCAGCAATAGCGGCGGCTGCTGCCGCATACGAACACCGAGGGTGACGCCGCGAATATATTCGGTGGCGATATACTTAGATCCCTCAAGATCACCGATCTCGAATACCGTGAGGATATTTGGATGGGTTAGGGCCGACGCCGCCTTTGCTTCCTGGACGAACCTACGGACCCGATTGGCGTCATCGGCTATCTCGGGCGGCATTATTTTTAGCGCGACCTTACGGCTAAGGCTGGCGTCCTCGGCAAGGTACACTTCGCCCATACCTCCGACGCCTATTCGGGACCGGATCACATAACGACCTAATGTAGCACCTTCGCTCAGGCTCATCATTCAACAGCGCGTTCAAACGGTCTGCAAAGCGGATTGTTATCGGCCGGAATACTATCTATGAAATCATAAAAGATGTTACACGACTTCGGTTTTTTTTGGAATACGATAGTGATTTCGAACGTTGCTAAAATAGCGAGGTGAGGGCTCTACTCGGTCATAATAATCCCGCCTGCATTCGGGGCATCGTTTCATAATTACTATTCCGGCAGATTCATTCGATTCATAAGATCTTTGAATCGTGGGTCATTCCGAAGCGGGTCCATTGCCGGATCGATGTTTGCGCGCGGTAGGAAGCAATCTTTATCCTGAAACGATCTTTCGAGCTCGCCAAGGCAAAATATCACAATCAAGATATCATTATTTTGCCAAACCGCGGTTTGTTCGGGAGAACCTACTCTCCTCGGCAATGCCGCTTACCTCGGATCATCTCTTACAGGGTCAAAGCTCGCATCTTAACGCTTAAAGATTTACAATTGCCGAGATTCCGACAATTCTGAAAT
>JBGTBC010000122.1:0-26593 GCA_041749555.1 Pyrinomonadaceae bacterium
GAGTTTCTGAGGTTTAAGCTCAGCATTCGATGCTTTTTCAAACGCTTCGAGGTCGGGGCCGTGGGCGGACATTTGATTATGGAGCGAACCTCCGCCGGGCACAAAGCCCTCTTCCTTGGCGTCGTACTGACCGTAGATCAGCCCCATGTATTCGGACATATAGTTCCGGTGATACCAGGGCGGCCGGAAGGTGTCTTCGCCGACCAGCCAGCGGTCGGGGAAGATGGCGAAATCGCAATTCGCGACGCCGGGCTCGCCGGAAGGAGAGGTGAGTACTGTAAATATCGACGGGTCGGGATGATCGAACGAGATGGAACCGATCGTGTTAAACCGCCGCAGGTCGTACCTGTAAGGAGCGTAATTGCCATGCCACGCTACGACATCGAGTGGTGAATGATCGATACTGCATGACCACAGATTGCCGCCAAACTTCGCAATCTGTTCGAAGTCGCCCTCGCGGTCCTCGTACCAGGCAACGGGTGTCTCAAAATCACGCGCGTTCGCCAAGCCGTTGGCACCGATCGGCCCGAGGTCGGGGAGGCGGAATTGTGCGCCGTAATTCTCGCAGATGTAGCCGCGTGCAAGGGTTTTGCCCGGGTCACCGGTCGAGCCGGTCGTATTCGATGCTCCCTCCGCGGCGGGTTCGACTCGAAACTTTAGCCCTCTTGGGATCACCGCGACCGAGCCCGGCCCTACCTGCATCGCGCCAAGCTCGGTCAAAATGCCGAGCCTACCCATCTCCGGGACGATCAGCATCTCGCCGTCCGCATTGTAAAAATAGCGATCGCCCATCCCCTTGTTACAGGCGTAGATATGGATCGCTATACCGGCCTGTGAAAACAGTTCGCCATTACCGGCGATGGTCGTGATTCCGTCGATAAAATCGGTAGGTTCGTCCGGGATCGGCAACGGGCACCACCGAAGCTGATTTGGCGTGGTTTCGATCTCATCAAAACAGCTCTGCCAGCCGCGATTATCGATTCTCTCGAACGGCTTATGCATTACCGACGGACGAATGCGGTAAGTCCAGGTCCGTTTATTAAACACGCGTGGGACCGTAAAGGCCGATCCCGACAATTGCTCCGCATAAAGGCCGAGCGGGGCCCGCTGCGGAGAATTTCGCCCGGCCGGCAAAGCTCCCTGCACAGCCTCGGATGCGAATTCGTTTCCAAAACCGGTTTGATACTTCAGCTCCATCTATTTGATACCATTCTTTCTCAGCCAGTCCTGCTGACGTCGCTCTACCGTTGCGTCATACTCGATCGCCTTCGCTGCTACATCCGCTTCACGCTTCATTGCCGTGTCTGCGTAACGTGGAAATTTCCGGGGATCGGTTCCATCTAGCAGCGAGTCCATTATGAAAAATGTCGAGAGCAAGACAATGAAATAGACCGCTCGCATACGAGAATTTTCCCTCGAATCCTGCAAATGTTCGAATTTGGGAAACAGCATACACCGTGACCGCGAGATCACGGTGACCCAAATCATTACGATACATCCAGCCGCATTTTACAAATATCTATTCCGGGCCCGAAGCCGTCGATTATGTGTTCAATGGTTCTGAAGCCGAGTTTTTCGTAAAAGCCTTCGGTGTGTTGCGATGTGCTTGTCACCATTGGCTGATCGCCAAATTTCTCTTTCGCCCTCGCGATACGAAACTCCGTCAACTTTTTTCCAAGTCC
Source organism: Pyrinomonadaceae bacterium (assembly GCA_041749555.1). Lineage (GTDB taxonomy): Bacteria > Acidobacteriota > Blastocatellia > Pyrinomonadales > Pyrinomonadaceae > OLB17. The sequence goes on from JBGTBC010000122.1 coordinate 1,683, forward strand.
CGTTCCGATCAGATCATTTCGGACCATGCCCCAGCATAGCGAAACGGTGTCATCGTCATTTTTAGCGATCCCGCCCGCCGCGACGATGTCGCCATCTATCTCGGCAACATAGTAGTCTTCGAGATCATTCGCAAGAAAATCACGCAGCCCGCCCTCTTCATGTGGCGAGAAATACTTCGGTATATTCGACCGCAAGATCGCGACAACGGCTTCAAGGTCGTCAGCACGGTATGGGCGCATCATTTATATCCAAGCCTCCGCTACTCATATGCGATCCCGAACCAATCTCTATGGAAAGACTCCCAATTCTAAATAAGAGACCGCTACTTTATCGATGGCGCTGACAAAGGCGGCGGTTCGAAGGTCGCCAACGCCCTGCCGTGTTTTCCATATCTCATGTATCTGCTGATACGAGCCGCTCATTGTTTCCTCAAGCCCGGAATATACCAGATCGACCTCGTCAGCTCCGCGAGCGATCGCGTTTCGCTGTTCTGCCGAAAGCGCCTTTCCTGTTGCCTCTTCGACAAAGTGAAGGATCCGGTCATAGGCACCTTGCTCAAATCGTTTCTCCATTCGCCCGAGCCGCACTCGAGACAAATTCTTGAGCCATTCAAAATATGAGACCGTAACGCCGCCGGCATTGATATAAACATCCGGGACGACGAGCACACCCATAGACCTCAGGATGTCGTCCGCTTCGGCGGTCACCGGGCCATTCGCACCTTCTCCTATGATCCTTGCCTTGATACGGGCAGCATTCTCGGAGGTGATCTGATTTTCCAAAGCAGCCGGTATGAGAATGTCACATTCGATCTCGAGTCCGTCCTCGCGGCGTGCGAGATTTGTAGCGTTGCCGAAATTGAGGATCGAGCCTGTTTCCTTTCGGTGCTGCATGAGCGATTCGAGGTCAATACCACTATGGTCGTGAATGGCTCCCTCGTACTCCGCCACGCCGATCAATACCGCGCCGCCCTCCTGGCAAAACTTTGCAGCGTGATAGCCCACATTTCCCAGGCCCTGCACGACGAAGCGTTTTCCTTCGATGCCTCGCGTTAGCCCCAGGTCCTGCATGTCGTCCGCGTTGTCACAAGCTTCCCGCAGGCCATAGTAAACGCCGAGGCCCGTGGCCTCATTCCTGCCTCGGATCCCGCCTTGCGACACCGACTTTCCGGTCACACAACCGAGAGCATCGATCTGCTCGGGATGAAAGGCGAGATAAGTATCAGCGATCCAAGCCATTTCACGCGCACCGGTGCCGTAATCGGGTGCTGGAACATCGAGAGCCGGCCCAATGAAATTCTTCTTGATAAGCTCGGCCGTGTAGCGGCGAGTTATCTGCTCAAGCTCCGTCACAGAGAACTTTTTGGCATCGACCTTAACGGCTCCCTTTGCACCGCCGAAAGGTACATCGACGATCGCACATTTGTAGGTCATCAAGGTCGCCAGCGCGATCACCTCTTCCTCATTGGCATCCTCCGAAAAGCGAATGCCGCCCTTAACCGGCAGTTTATGATGGCTGTGCTGTGCTCGCCATGCCGCTATCGTCCTATAGCCGTCCGCCGTTCTGATCGGGAATTTAAAGGAATAGACGCTGTTACACATCTTGATCTGCTTCAGAAGACCCTCGTGATGGTCGGTCAGCGAAGCAGCCTTGTCAAAGTAGTGAGAGACGCTATCCAGGAAAGCGCGGCCTTGTTGCATTGAGCTCATAGTTTTGTCCTCGGGCGTGGGTGTTATTCTATTTGTTTGGGCAGCTAAACGCTAGGAGTCGATACATCGCTGTCAGGAAATGCCATCAGCCTCCGAAGATCAGCCTAAAGGTTGCCTCTTCGTCGCTGCTCTTCCTCAATCGAGACGAACAACGCTTTGAAGTTGCCTTTGCCGAAACCCTTGCAGCCTTTGCGTTGGAGAATTTCATAGAAAACTGTCGGACGGTCTTCGACTGGCTTTGTAAAGATCTGGAGCAGATAGCCTTCGTCGTCGCGATCGACTAGGATGCCGAGTTTTTTCAAGCTGTCGATGTCCTCGTCGATCGGGCCGACGCGTGACGGCAACTCGTCGTAATAAGTGTCGGGCACGCGGAGGAACTCGACGCCGTTCCGCTGTAGCTTTTCGACGGTTTGCATCACGTCGCGACAGAGCAGTGCGACGTGCTGAGCACCGGCCGAACGATAAAAATCGATGTATTCCTGTATCTGCGACTTGCCGCCTTTGCCCTCGGCGGGCTCGTTGATCGGGAACTTGATATTATGCTGGCCGTCGCTCATAACTATCGACATTAGCGCGGAATATTCTGTCGAGATATCTTTGTCGTCAAAAGTAATGTAGCGGAAAAACCCGAGCACATCGCGATAAAAATCGCACCAATGATTCATCTGACCCAGCTCGACATTGCCCACTATGTGATCGACGATCATCAACCCGACGCCTTCGCCCTCGACCTCCTGAGAGACAAAACCGGGCAGGAACACGCCGTTGTAATTGTGGCCGTTGTTGGTGTTATATGAGATGAACGAATGGATCGTATCCCCGTACGTCGCGATCGCGGCGTGGCGAACGCTACCATTTTCGTCAGCCATATCGTGCGGCTCGGTTATCGGGTTGGCTCCGCGTTTTACAGCTTCGTTAAACGCATGATCGGCGTCTTCGACATAGAACGCGATGTCTTTCACGCCGTCGCCGTGCATTTTCAAATGGTCCGACGCCGGATGCTCCGGCCCCATCGGGGCCGTCAGTACAAAATTCACATTCCCCTGCCGCATCAGGTAGCTCGTCGTCTCGCGATTTCCCGTCTCGAGGCCCGCATACGCATGCCGCGAAAAGCCGAACGCCTTCCGGTAATAAAACTCGGCCTGCTTCGCATTGCCGATGTAAAACTCGACGTGGTGTATTTTTTTTAATCCTAATGGATTTTGTGTTGTCATGATTGCTCAAAGCCTAAATGCTTGGCTCCCATATGTATTTTCCTAACTTATTTATGTAATCGATCTTGTACGGATTTTGAACCATCGCTATCCCGCCCTTGAACTCATAAGCCGATTCATATTGCGGTTCAACGATGTATTTTCCACTTGTGTCGACGTAGCCGCATTTACCATTCACACAGACTGGAGCAAGACCTTCAGAGAAATCGCCACTCATAACATGGTATTTTTCCGGAATGATCATAGACCCGATCTGATTAATATACCCATATTTTTCACCGCTGGAGACACGGGCTAGTCCGTTCGAGAATCGGTACGCGGTGTTGTATTTCGGCGCGATGATGATCTGACCTGTCCTGTCAATGTAACCAAACTTTCCGTCTATCTTTATTGCGGCTAAGCCTTCCGAAAAGTCGCGGCCATCTTCAAATTTCGGTTCTACTATGACCTTTCCTTTTTTATCGATGTAACCAGCTTTAAGTTTCCCGTCAACCGGAATATATACACACGCCAAGCCTTCCGAAAAATCTTTTGGCAGGCCCGGTTGCTTCGGAATGACGATCTTTCCATTCGGGTCGATATACCAAAACTCAAAGTTTGAATAAACGGCCGCCAGACCTTCGCTAAAACTTCTGGCAGCTTGATATGGCTTCAGTTTAACGAAGTTCTTCCCGGTCTTGTCGATAAAGCTCGTCAAATCACCTATCTTCACTTGGGCCCTTCCATTTGAAAAGTCATATGCCACATCAAATTGGGGCTTAATCACAACACGGCCCGAAATGTCGATAAAGCCTTCCTTGCTGAACGGATATTCTGGCAGGGCTTTCATGTCCTTAAACTCCGCCAAACCCTCGAAAAAGCCGCCGAACATGTAGCGTTCGCCGTCAAATTTGGGCTGAATTACAATTTTCCCTGTTTGGTCAATAAATCCCGACTTATTTCCAACTGTGATCTGATACAGATGGACGTTGCTCGCTGTCTGGGCGCTGATGAAAGGAGCAACGAAGAACACTAAGCAGCTAGCAAGTAAAATTGTTCGATTCAAGTAATGCATCCCCGAAGCCACTAAACTGTATTTACCTTCCGGCACATTCGCGTTCTCGTAGTTCTCAATCAAGGCCGACAACACATCCATCATCGAGGAAGCGGATGCGACTCGTCCTCGCCGACTTGATCGATCAGGCCGTCTAATTCAGAGACTAGTTTTTCGTATTCCGCTTTGTCGATCATATTTACATTCTAACGCTCAAAGAACCCAGTCGCTACCGCTCCCGGTTCTGACACTATTTCCCAATTCGAGACACGCCAGATCTGTTCGCGATTCAGATGTGCATAGGCCAGGAATCAATCCCTTTCACCTGCGGTGAGTTTTCTTCCGCGAGTCCGACGAACTAAATGTGAAAACCTGTCTAGCATACGCTTCACAGATGGCGACGAATGTCGCACGACCTCTCCTGGAATCCGCAAAAATGCACCTTTATACGTCTTCATCTCATGCAAATATTCAGCCTTGAATTTTCGACTGCCGCGTTCAAACCTTTCTCGATTCGGCGTCCCGCGATCGCCGTACCGCTGTGTTATCAGTTCATCCAAAGTTCTTAAATTCTCTTTCATTCTAACGCTCAAAGAAACCAGTCTCTACTGCTCCCGGTTCTGACACTATTTCCCGAAACTCTCAATATATGCTCGCGTTACCTCTTTCAGCTCCGCATACGACGGAATGACATAGAGCACAGGCTGCATGTCGCTGTAAGTGTATTCGTGGCTGATGACCTGCTCCAGGTTAAAGGGCCGGCGTTCGACTTTGTCGGAGAATGCATGTTCGAGCTCGCCGAAGCTGGAGAGCAATCCCGCTCCATAGGCCTTGATGTCGCCTTCGTCTTCGACCATTCCAAACTCGACAGTGAACCAGTAGAGCCGGCCGAGTTCCTCGATCTGCTGGTCGGTTGCTATCCGTGCTCCGAGGCCTATGAATTGTGAAAAATCAGCAAATGCGGGGTTCGTGAACATCGGAATATGCCCGATCGATTCGTGCACGATGTCAGGCTCGGGCGTGTATGCAGGCTGCGAGTGATGGCGAATGTACTGTGTGCAAAGCATCGTTCGGTACGATAGCCATGAGAGAAATCCGCGTGTTTCAACCAGGCCCTCAATGGGTGCGAGCCGGAAATTTGTAAGCTCCTTCAATCGCCGATTCATCTCGGTGAGCTGCGGGATACGATCGGTGCTGATCCCGAGTTCCTTTTTAGCCTGCAAATAAAAAGGGCTCGCGTACCGCTCGTGCAGTTCTTCTAATTCCTCTGCCACATAACGCCAGACACGCTGTTCGCGGGGGCTGTAATCAACATCGGTTATTTCACCGGTTTCGCGAAAATTCTTTGCTAGCGCTGCTATGTGGTCGCGGCGAGCCCGATATTCTTCATCATTCGCCCCTGGATGGTCGATGTGAAGCTCGTTGATATTTTCGAACTTCATATCCCTAAATGCGGGTAGGTCGGCATCTGATACGTGAAAATTGTCGATCGCTAAGGCGGGTTCGGCGATCGTTGCGGCGGTGTCATTTGGCATGGTCTGTGCTGCTCCTTTCATAGGTACGATGCAGGTAGAAAAAATGAAGTTATCTTTTAATAATCTATTTTAATGCAAAACATAATGGGATTGAATAGCAGTCCTTAAGAAAGACCATGAGATCTCATTAGATTATTAGTTTATTCAGCCGGAAAGACTTATATTGTAATCTTTCGACACAGATGCTCGATGATATAGATCGAAATATATTGAAGGAACTGCAGGTCGATGCTCGTACGAGCTATGCGGAGCTCGGACGCCGCGTCGGGCTGACGACCCCGGCCGTCATCGAGCGGGTCCGCAAGCTCGAGGACGCCGGCATAATCATAGGTTATCGGGCGCAGATAGACACATCAAAGGTCGGATTGCCGATCACCGCTTTCGTGCGTATGAGCATTACGGGCGTTGAATATAGTCATATTATCGAGGTCGCGCACGGGTCGAACGAGGTCCTCGAATGTCACCGCGGCACAGGCGGCGATTCTTTCATAATGAAGATCGCAGTCGCGTCAGTCGAGCATCTGCAGGAAGTGATCGATCGCCTGACACCCTACGGGATCACGACGACGACAATAGTCCTCTCGTCACCGGTGAGGAAGCGGATCATTGAGTTTTAGGAAGAGTAAGCCACGATTTCACGAATAGATATGCAAAAATCGAGTGATTCGTGAATTCGTGGCTAATTGTAGTCGATCACGTCAGCCTTTCAAGAACACCTTTCCGCTTGATGACGTTCTTATAATCCCATTGTATTACTTCAGACTTCTTGAGCCAGCGTTTCAGGTCTTTGGCGTTTATCTGGTCGGCCGAGGTATAGAGGATCGAAGCGTCTTTGAATTTGCCGGTGCCCGGTTTCAGCATTTCTTCGTCAAAGCTAGAACCGCTCCAGAACATCAGCCTGATTCCGGCTTTCAGTTTGCTGTAGCCCACGATCGGATTCCCGTCCAGGAACCAGACCGGATGGCGGTGCCAGATCATGCTTTCGGCCTTTGGCAAGCCGACGTTTATTGCTTCGGCAAGGACGTTACAGATCTCGCGCTCGGACGGCGTTTGGGATTCGTTATATTCCTGAGTGTCCTTGTACATATGTTAAAGTTCGAAACGGTAATTGGATCACACGACCAGTGCCTTTCCTACCTCGGTACTGCCAATAAGAATGCTCAATATCATCGCCGCCCAATAGGCTGAGAAGCAAGTCCACGAAGTCTTCGTGACGCTCTTTAATGTGATTTTATCGAAAACAAGCAGGCTGGCAGTCAAGCCGAGAAGGATCAGATTATTCAGAACCATACCGATATCTGCCTCGATCAGAAAACTGACGATCCCGCTGAGCCTGGCCGTTGCAGCAAAGATAAATACGATCCCGGCGTAGAGCATTACACGTTTGTGGATCTCGGGCTTCCGGCGGTTCAGCACACCGATCGATATAAACGTTACGAACAAAATGCCCATAAAAAGATCCATCCAGAGGATCGTCGCGAGGCCGGGCTCGATCTCATCGATCGTTTTGCTTAACTGAACTGACAACGCGTGCATCCTGCCGGGAAATTGCAAAACGATGAACATCGTTGATGCCAGAACCGCCACTGAAAGAGGGAGTCCTATCCAGCCCGTTCTTTGATGGAGTTTCGCGTTTCGGAATTTGATCAGTCCTGATTGAAAGACGAGGAAGACAAACCAAGCCGTCAGTATTATTCCGTGGACATAGAAAGCCGCCGGGAGTTGCGGCAACTGCAAAACCTCAGGCTGTGGGAAGCTGCTGCGAAGATAGAATGTTGGCGTAAAAGCAGCCAGAACTATGCACAGCAGGACGATGTACATTACAAAGAAATAGCTGTTCCGGCTATTTGCTGGTGCCATCTGTATTCTATTTTCAGAGCATCAGCTATTCGACCGGAGGTTCGTGACGTTCGTCGCCAGTCCGTCCACCAACAGGGTTCTTGTCGATGCGGTGATTCTCAAACATTTCAATAGCGGCCTTCAGGAGGCCGATCACGCCGATGCCCACAACTATCGTTCCGAGCGACAGTTCTTTCAGTATCGGATTCTGCGAAATGTAGAGGCCAAAGAAACCGATGAAAACGAGCAGGAACGCCTTCGTGGCGATCAACACTAGTGCAGCCTTGCCCTTCTTCGGGCTTTGCCAGATCCGATGCGAAAACTCGTTTTGTGTCGTGGTCGTGTCCTGAAGCGTTGAAAGACTGATCCCGAGCCCGCCGAATATAAGCACGTTGTTGAGATTTGCCCAAACGGTGTAAAACCCGACGACATAGGGCTTGAATGCATAGTAAACCGCCACTGCAAACAGCGGATACTGAAGATAGCTGATAGTGTGAAACAGCTTTCGCGTACCTATCATCGCTTCCGCTTTTCCGTCATCTTGCCGTCGAACTCTTCGTCGTTCGCCTCTGCTTCTTCCCTCGTAGTGCGGACGATCTGGTCTTTGTGGTGCGGCGGTGAATAGATCGTGTAGATCTTCAATTCTTCGGTCGTCGAGGTATTTATCACATTGTGACGTGCGCCCGCCGGGATGACGACCGCATCGCCGTCTTTGACGACATACTTGTTGTCATCGATCTCAACTCGTCCTTTGCCGCCTTCAAACCGGATGAACTGATCGTTCTCCTTATGCACCTCGGCCCCGATCTCCTCCTTCGGCTTGAGACTCATCAGCACGAGCTGGCTATGCGCGGAAGTGTAGAACACCTTGCGGAAATTCTTGTTCTTGATCGTGTCTTTCTCAATATTTGATTTGAATCCTTTCATTATTCCTCCTGGATGTTAGCAATGATCTGAAACAATCTCTCGCGTTCGGCTTCCATCGCCATGTCGTGAGAGAGATGTCCAGCATTCAGTTTGTACAACTCACTATTCTAATTATACAGGTCCATGAGTCGCGATTCGAATTCAGGTTCAGATAGCTTGGCGATAGGCAGCCCTTTGTGACCGAGGAGTGTTCATCAGAACCAGTTAGACAGGATTAAGGGCAGTAGCGAGCTCAGGTTTCGATGACCGTATTCCACGCGACTTGGCTGCGAAGCCGCATCAGTGTGCGTTCAAGGCCAATGACCTCGAATACCGACAGCATTGACGGGCCGACGGCCACACCGGTGAGGAGCGTGCGGGCGCCGTTCATGATGACGCCGAGCTTAGAGCCTTTTTCCTCGGTGAAGGCTTTGATGACGGTTTCGATGTTCTCTTCGGTGTACGGGAGAGAACCACCCCGGCCTTCGGCCACCCCTCCTTCGTAAGGAGGGGAGCTTTCTGAGAACTCGGACGCGAAACGGTCGGCGAGTACGGGGAGCCACTCACGTAGTTCGGGGAATTTGCCCAGGTTTTTTGCGACTGCGGCAGGGTCGAAATCGAAATCTTCGCTGAAATATGCGCGCCCCTGTGAAGAAAAATCTTTAAGTGTAAAGAACCGGCTGCGGATAAGGTCGACGGTGTGAATGTACCAGGAGTGCGAGCCAATCTGGCGATTTTCGAGTGCAACCGTTTCCGGGCGTCCGTCGGCACCGAGAAGTGCGGTTGAGGGGATGTCTGCCGAAAGAGCTATGCTCTCCTGGTCATATTCCTCGCGCCACAGCTTTGCCGCCTTTAGTTCCGCCTTTACCATCGGCAAAAGCTCGGCGAGCGGCATCGTTCTAATGTATTCGGCATTCATCCACAGAGCTTTGTCATCAGTCCAATGTCTAGGGTCGTTCTCCTTGAAATTAAAAATCGCATTCGAGCGGTGAATGCCGTCGAATGAGAACTTTTCGATCAGCTCATCCAGCGAATATATCTCTTTCTCCTCACCAGCGGACCATCCCAGCAGTGCAAGGAAATTGCGGAATGCCGCTGGCACAAAACCGGCATCGCGGTACGTCGTCAGGGACACGATCTCGCCATGTTTGCGTTTTGAAAGCTTGCCCTTGCCCGGCGCCATGATAAGCGGAAGATGGGCAAAGGTCGGCGGCGTAACGCCGAGGGCCTCATAGATCAGGATTTGCTTGTGCGTATTCGTCAGGTGATCCTGGCCGCGGATGACGTGCGTGATCTGCATTTCAATGTCGTCGCAGACAACCGCGAGATTGTAAAGGGGATGACCATCCGATCGTAATAGAACAAGGTCTTCGGTTTCGGCATAATCACGTTCCTGCACCCCGTAAACAGAGTCGTGAAAGCAAGTGTTGCCGTTTTCGGCGACCAATAGGCGGATTGCGAAGGCCTCGCCCGCTGTCGCACGAGTGTCGCTTTCTTGGGCAGAAAGATTGCGATAAGGATTGTCGCGCATGTTCTTTTCGCCTTGATTGGCACGTGCACGATCTTTGATCGCATCTTTGACGCTTGCGTCTGTAGGTGCTGCCTTTGGGGTGAAATCGCGGTACGCTTTACCTTCCGCGAGCAGCTTTTTTGCGGTCACCCGATGTTTATCGGCGTTATCGGATTGAAAAATGATCTCTTCATCGTGGTCTAGCCCGAGCCACTCCATACCATCGAGTATAGAGCGTGTGGACTCTTCGGTAGACCGAGCAAGGTCGGTGTCCTCGATCCTCAGCAGGAATTTACCGCCGACCTTTCGAGCGTAAAGGTAATTAAAAAGTGCCGACCTAGCGGAACCGATGTGAAGATAGCCTGTCGGGCTTGGAGCGAATCTAACTCTTACAGACATAGCAGATTAGTTTCACGCAAAGCGATAAAGAACGCAAAAGCTCGCGCTTCGGGCGTCAAGCCGGGTTGCGCCGAATAAAGCCGGGAACTCAAAACCTTTGCAACGAATGCCGAAACCGCTTACGAGCACAAAATCGGAAAAGCTATCAAACGTAAAGATTGATAGCTTTCCAAAAATAAATGGCGGAGACGACAGGATTCGAACCTGTGAAGGGCTTTTGACCCTTAACGATTTAGCAAACCGCCGCTTTCAGCCGCTCAGCCACGTCTCCGTATGTCCTAATCGGACAGAACTTCATTCTAGCTATGGGGCAAACTTTGTCAAGTATTGATGCATCTTACAGGCGATTATCCAAGTCCGTACTGGCTTGACACGCTTGCTTTTTGCGTACAAAATGGCGAAGTTGCGGTTTTTAGCCGTTGTCATGGGATTTACTTTCAAAAGAGAAAATATTCTTCAGCATTTATTACTGCTGGCCGCCATTGTTTCCATAGTGGCTTTCTCGCCGCGCTTTGCCGAGGGTGGAGTTGTCATTGAAAAGAGTGCTCCACTCGGGATTATTAAGGGTGTAGTACGCGACAACGGGGGTGTTCCAATAAGTGATGCCTCAGTTGCCATCTTTCGCTCTGGCAGCACTAAACTTTTGAAACAGGTCTCTTCTGCCGCAGACGGCAGTTTTCTCGCGAAGATCGTACCCGGTACCTATACGGTCCTGGCCGTTGCGCAGGGATTTAATCCATTTACTGTTTACGGCGTCCAGGTCAGTCGGGCGGCCGAATTAACTTACGGTTTCAATCTCGAGCGTGCTGGCGGCGGAAATACACTTCCTGAAAAACGCCTTGATCGTAACAGCTCAAAATGGAGGATCCGGGCGGCTCAATCGCAGCGTTCGGTTTATCAGAATCGTGAAGGTGACCTTCCAGTAGCTGAAGACGAGAGCGTTGCGGACTCAGGAGAGGCAGATGAGAGGTCGCTTGGTCGAAAAGGCCAGACCATTGCAGAAACCTATTATGCTGGTTCTGACGGTGGGGGCTATGCGGGAGTAAATCTTGCCACCCTTATCCCTGTCGGTGATGCTTCCGATCTGGTGGTCGCGGCACAGACGGGAACGGGCAATGCATCTCAGCGACTTGAGGTGGGCCTTAAGATGCTGCCGGCGGCGGACCACCAACTGAGATTGAACGCTTCTGTTGGCGTTCTCGGTAAGCTTGGTTCAGGTGCCGAAGAAAGGTCTCTCGGGCAGTTCTCATTTCAGTTGCTTGACGAGTGGAAGGTGCGCGAAGGCATCATTCTGGTCGTCGGCCTTGATTATTCCCGGTTTATCGGGGCGGGCGATGATTTTTCGTTATCACCGCGTTTGGGCTTTCAATACGATATAGATTCCAAGACGAGATTCAGGACCGCGTTCACGACGCAGACTGAAGAGCGTTCATGGGCTAATGCGATCGATCTCGAAGGCAACACGATAGCGTTTCGCGATCCCGTCGCTATTGAAGATCTTTTGGTTGACGATGAAAAACCGCGAATGAATAAGTCGCGGCGGATGGAATTTGGCGTTGAAAGAATTCTTGACAACAAATCTAGTATCGACGCAAACGTATTTCTTGATACCACGTCCGCCCGCGGCGTTGGGATCAACGCATTCGCCTTCGACACCCTTGGCAGCGACGGATTTGAAGATTTTGTGGCCGATCAGCAAGGCCGTGCACAAGGCATCAGAGTTGTTTATACTCGCCGATTGGCAGGTCCGTTTTCAGTGTCCGCCGGTTATTCATTTGGAAACGGCCAAAAACTGTCTTCAGACGGTATTACAGATCCGGCTCGATTCTTCGAAAGCGACTTTTTCTCGTCGTTCTTCGGCCAGTTTGTCGCGGATCTTAAAACCGGAACCAGTGTTCGCACGGTTTACCGCCTATCTCCAGACGCTACGGTATTTGCTATCGATCCTTTCAAGGGAAGCCTCGCTATTTACGACCCGGGCCTCAGCGTTCTTGTAACGCAGCATTTGCCCAACCTCGGCCTGCCTTTTCAAGCCGAAGCGGTCATCGACGCTCGTAATTTGTTCGATTCCCTACCGGGATTCTCGAACGAAGAGGGCGGCCTCAGATTAAACACTCAGGGCCGTGTGGTCCGCGGCGGCATCAAAGTTAGATTTTAGGTGCCGCAGATCGACTGGAACTTACTGAATTCGGTGTATCTTCCGACTCGGTATGATTGTATTTTTGTCCAAATTCTCGGATATCGAGCGAAAAGTTGAATAAGTTCGGCTAGAACTGAGCGGTTAGGTTTGTTAAGCACGCTTTTAACCTCGATTTTTGCGAATTTTCGTGAGGCCGCTGAATTTCTGTTGAATGGAACGTATTTTGCGTTAATAAATTGTTGGCGAAGTATGCCTTGACGGAATGAAGGAAAAGATGCTGACAAGTTGGAGCCTGATCTGGCTCCTTGCGTGCGTGCTGTTTGTCGCGGCGGGTGCACTTAACTTGTCTCAACGGGCCTACCAGAGCATGCCGCCCACTGACGGAGTTCATTGGGTGCAGAGAGCGGATCGCATTTACGCTGAAAAGGTATCACAGGGTCTTGCTGGAGCCCGCGCCGGAATTTCGCGTGGGGACCGGCTCATCGGCATCGGATTTGACGGGGAAAAAACGCAAGAGATAACTTCGCCTGCCGATGTGGCTATGTATCTCGAAGCGGCAGGTGTTGATGGCAATCTGACCTATTTCTATCAAAAACCGTCATACTCTTTTGCGGATAACTACTATTTCGCCGATCTTAGGCATATCGACCCTCTGCCGAGGTGGGCACCGTCGATCATTTTCCTCTCTATTGTTGGTCTGATCTGGCTTCTAGTCGGCGTCTTTGTTTTGTTCAAGCAGGGAAGCACCTCACCCTTTGTTCTTCATTTCGCAACCGTCTGCCTTGCAGCCTTCGTTTTTCATGTATTTCGGTCGATCGGATTTGGCAGGGATTTCGATCTGGCGGTTGATCTGCTTGATAATATTGCCCTTGCCTTCTTTGTTCCGCTTTTCGTCCATTTTTGTATCAGGTACCCGGTCCGCAGCGACGTTTTTTCGTCTGAGAGATGGAAAACGTACATACTGTACTTTCCGGCCGCAATTTTATCGCTGATGGTGGTAGTCCTCTCACTCGTGCCGCAGTTTTGGCCGGAATCGGGCATTACGGCCGTATTGGCTTCTATCATCGATCGGTTTGATCTTTTCGGCGTCCTCTACAAAGCAAATTTCTATCATTTTGTGGCGGGAATTTCGATCGGAGCGACGATCCTGGTTTGGCGTTTCTTTAAGAACCGACAGCCTGTCGTACGACAGCGTCTCAAATGGACAATGTGGGGCACGATAGCGGCGATCGTTCCGGTTGTCCTCATGCAGTTGATAGAAAAGCTCGCTATCCAGATACCGGATGACAATTTCAGCACGGCGATAACTACGCTGCCCCTTGCTCTTATCCCTCTGAGCTTCGGCCATTCGGTGGTTCGCTACCGACTGATGGACGTCGATGTCGTTGTGCGGCGTGCTCTGGTTTACGCAATGACCACATTGGCTATCGCGATGATGATCGGGACCGTTGCCCTGGGTTTAGTATTTCTCGCGGTTGGCAACGACCTTTCGACCACAGAGATCACCCTTCGGGCAATTATTGCGATCGTCGCTATGGGAGCGATCGTAATGCTGAGCGAGCCGCTAAAGAAATTGTTACAGGAACGTGCCGACCGGTTCTTTTACGGCGAACGATACGATCTTCGACAAGGTCTCCTTGATTTCGGCAAAACGCTCTCTGCGACCACCGCACTCGATCCGCTTCTGGATGGATTAATAGACCGGCTACGCCAAGTCCTTGATGTTCAAAAAGTAGCCGTTTTCCTTGAGGACGAGACCGCTGTCGAACATTACCGGATAGCAAAATCGGTTGGGCTGAGCGAAGCGTATGTGATCCCGACCGATTTCCGTTTGATGATTCGCCAAAAATCGGCTGCGAAGGGCGTTGTGCGGGCTGATGAATTCGATCTAACCGATTCTGACCTTAATGGCTTGAACGGAAATGGAAACGGAAACGGAAACGGTAAAGGGAATGCGATCGTAAGGCAGGAACTCCATTATTTTGTGCCTTGCGTGGTAGGCGGCAAGATGGTGGCCGTTATCGGCCTCGGACGGGCGAGCGACGGTTCGCTGCTTTCTTCTGAGGATCTGGAAATTTTGCGGACCGTTTCCGGCTATATTGCCGTCGCGATCGAGAATAGCAGCCTTTATGGAAAGCAAAAGGAGCATACCGAGGAACTCGCACTGCTTAAAGAGTTTAACGAATCCATCGTTGAGTCAGTGAATGTCGGCCTCTTGGCGGTCGACGAGGATGGGCGAATTATCAGGAGTAATTCGCCATTTGACGAAATGATGGGCCTTGAGCGCGAACAAGCCGTCGGTAAACTTGTTAATGAAGTGTTTGATGAGAGCTTTGCTATGAACCTGGAGAGTATATTGGGCAAATCACGATGGCATCTTACCGAGGTCCGTAATGCTTATAAGCTCCATGCATTTGATAGAGGCGGAAAGTCGCTGATCCTCAACATCGCCGTCGCTCCGCTTCGGTCAGTTTCGAATCAGCAAAAAGGGGCGATCCTGGTTTTGGAGAATGTGTCGTCCCGCGTCAAACTCGAAGAAACCTTACAGCAAAGCGAGAAACTCTCAAGCATTGGGCTTCTTGCCGCCGGCGTGGCCCATGAAGTAAACACACCGCTCACAGGCGTTTCCAGCTACACCCAGATGCTGCTGGGAATGATACCGGAGACGGATCCGAAACATGCGCTGCTGCAGAAGATGCAGCGGCAAACGGACCGGGCATCAAATATTGTCGGAAACCTGCTCAATTTTTCGCGTACCGGCAACGCGGAGGAATTTGTCGAGATCGAGATAAATAAACTGCTGAACGACACTCTTCAGTTGCTTGAGCCGCAGTTGAGAAAATCGCAGATCGAGATCGTGAAGTTCTATGCCAGGCGGCCGCCCTCGATACTTGGCAGCAGCGGCAAACTGCAGCAGGTTTTCACAAACCTGATCCTGAACGCCCGCGATGCAATGTTCGATGGCGGAACGATCACTCTTACAACGTCGGTCGATGATTCGAATGCTGTAGTAGTTGAAGTGAGGGATACCGGCGAAGGCATCCCGGCTGAAAATCTTACTAAGGTCTTTGATCCGTTTTTCACGACAAAAGGTGTTGGAAACGGGACCGGCCTGGGGCTGGCGGTTTCATACGGGATCATTCAGGAACACGCAGGCCTGATCGAGGTCAGCAGTGCTTCCGGGGAAGGCACCACCTTCAAGCTTGTTTTCCCGGACGCTCAAAAGTCCGACAGGAAACGGGCCGTCAGTTAGTTATCGTCTACACAAGTATCTTTTCCTTCACCATCCTCTTCAAGTAAACCGCGGCCAGAAAAGCGACGAGCATGATCGCCGAAGCGACCCAATAAGTACGAAAGACCGTGAATCTATCTACTTTGTTCACAGAATTATTCAGAAGAATGCCGCCGATCGTCGGGCCGATCGCTCTCGCCAAAGCTGCACCTGACTGCATAACACCCATCACCTTGCCTTGTTCATGATCTCCGGCGTATTTTGATGCAAGACTCGTAAGTGCAGGCGATGCAAAGGCGTTGCCAAACGATAGAAACCCTGCGATCACCAGGAGGCCGGCGAGCCCGCCAAACTCAGGTGACGAAAATGGCATTGCGAACAGGCTTAGAACTAGCACGATACAGCCGAACGCCGCCAGCCGAGCCTCGCCGAAGGCCTTGGCTGCTACTCCAAAAACTCCGCCCTGCATGATGATCGCTAGGAAGCCGACGTATGCAAAGAGGTAGCCATTTTGTTCGGGACCATAACCAAAGGTGAAGTTTGTAAACAAGACAAAGGCGTATGTCATTATTGAAAACGACGCTATCAGCAGAAAGTAAATGCCCGCAATCGTCCGGAATCGAGGATCCCTCAGCGAATCGAGGATCTCGGCAATATTGCCTTTACGGCCTTCTAGAGCATTGTGAGCGCCTGACTTGAGCGATTCAGGGAGAATAAAGTAAAGCGCGATCGCATTCGCTAGTGACAATACAGCGGCAAAGTAGAAAGGAACATGGACCCCGTACTTGCTGAGTATGCCGGCCATTGCAGGCCCAAGAATAAATCCCAAACCGAATGCGGCGCCAAATAGTCCCATGCCTTTTGCCCGGTTCTCTTTGGTTGTGACGTCCGCAATATATGCCTGCGCTGTGGAAATGTTTCCGCCTGTAATTCCGCCAATTATTCGTCCGATGAAAACCATGACCAGCGTATTTGCGAAGCCGATCACAAAATAGCCAACCGCCGACCCCAATAGGCTGATAAACAGTATTGGCCGCCGGCCATACCTGTCCGATAGGCGTCCGAGGATTGGCGAAAAGAAAAATTGCATCCACGAATAAACAGAAAATAGCAGGCCGATCTCGAACGGAGTGGCCATGAACTGTTCCGATGATGCGTAAAACGGCAGGATCGGAATAACCATCCCGAATCCGATCAGATCTATGAAGATCGTAACGAAAATGATGATCAGCGGTGTTGTGAATAATTTCTCTGACCGCATATTCTCGTCCACGGTTTCAGGAGGCTTGATCTGGTTCATTTGGTTCGGCAACTCCTTGTGGCAACTGCCCGGATCGTGAATTTATAGTAATATCAGGGAAACAACTTTATCATTTAGGGGAAGATTCCAGAATTTCGATGAAAGAAAAATATAAGTCAAACGCTACAATATTGCTTCTGCTTACAGTCTTTCTTGCTATGAACCTTGATACGTACGGCCAACGGAAACGCTCGCGCCCGGCGGCGACCCCCACGCCCGCGGTCAAACAGTCTCTCCCGGAGATCTCTTACATTGTATCGATGTCAAAACCCTGGACCCACCTCCTTGAGGTAGAAATGCGGGTCAAGTGGGACCAAATGCCCGACAAAACCGAACTCAAAATGCCAGTTTGGACACCGGGCAGCTACCTTGTGAGAGAATACGCCCGCCATGTGCAGGGTTTTGGGGCTAGAGACAGCTCAGGGGCCGAACTGACTTGGAGCAAGACCAACAAGAACACCTGGCAGATCGACACTCGGGGAGTATCCGAGATCATTGTGGCCTACAAGGTATATTCGAATGAATTAACTGTCCGTACCAATGAGCTTAACGACGAGCACGCTTTTTGGAACAATACGGCGCTTCTTTTGTTTGTTAAGGACCAACTAGGGGCCAGCTCAACCTTGAAGGTAGATCCCTACGGTAACTGGCGTGTCGCTACCGGTCTCCCTGCTGTTGCCGGCCAGACAAATGTTTTCCGCTCCGAGAATTACGACATTCTTTACGATTCGCCTTTTGAAGTAAGCGATTTCAAGGAGTTCAGCTTCGATGTACTTGGCAAGAAACATCGTATCGTGATAACGGGTGAGGGAAACTATGATCTTCAACGGCTTGCCGCCGATACGACGAAGATCATTGAGGCTTGCTATAAGATCTTCGGTGCTATCGATTACGAAGATTATACGATCATCGTTAATCTGCGGGGCGGCGGTGGACTGGAGCACCTCAATTCAACGGCCCTTCAAACGAATCGATTCGCCTTTAGCTCCGATACACGATATAAAGCGTTTCTCGGCCTCGTGGCCCACGAATATTTCCACGTTTACAATGTAAAAAGAATACGTCCGGACGTGCTTGGACCGTTCGACTATGAGAACGAGAACTACACTCGTTTATTATGGGTCGCCGAGGGGACGACAGAATATTACGCCAGCCTGTTGTTGTTGCGGGCAGGACTGATCACTGAAGGCGAGTTTTTGAGGGGCAAAGCGTTGGCCATTCAGCAACTGCAGACACGCCCGGGTAGGTTCGAGACAAGTCTCGAAGAAGCCAGCTTTGATGCTTGGATCAAATTCTATCGTCAGGACGAGAACGCCATAAATAATCAGATCTCCTATTATGACAAGGGCGAGATCGTCAACATGATGCTCGATATAACGATCCGGTCAGCTTCCGGTGGCGTTAAATCTCTCGATGACGTTATGCTTTATCTTCATGACGAATTCTACAAGAAAGACAAAAACTTCACTTCGGAGGACTTTCAAAAAGCCGCCGAATTGATCGCCGGAAAAAGCCTTAACGATTTCTTTTCAAATTACGTCCGTGGAAAAACTGAGATCGATTACGACTCTATTGTCGGTTCCGTGGGCCTTAAAATGACCTCAAGGCAAGAAAATCTGGGCAATGCATATATAGGAGCAAATCTGGCGGAGGAAAACGGCCGCCTGATCATTCGATCGATCCCGGCCGGCACACCTGCCTACGAACAAGGCCTCAATACCAGCGATCAGATCGTGGCGGTCGATGGCTATAGAGCTAGCCAGAGCTTCTTGCAGAGCTATATAAACGAGCGGAAACCTGGTGATACAGTGAAACTTTCGATCTTTCGTTTCGACAAAATGAGGGAGATCGATTTCAAACTGGGAAGCGATACAAGAAAGGAATATAGCCTTGTTCCCATGCCGGACGCCAGCGACGAACAGAAGCGGCTCTACAACCAGTATCTGGGCGGCGGCAAATAGGTCTATGGTGTTTATAAAATATATCAAGGTTACGTTTTTGCTCGGAACTTTACTCCTCCAGGGATGCCAGAACAACATCTTTCAACCGTCGGAAGTACCCCCGGCGGGCTTGAATGAAACTCCTGCCGTGCGTCTCAGTTTTAAATACGAGGCCGATGTTCCCGCTCCAGTAACTAACCCTGCAGGTGTTGAAGCAGAGGAGAGGAACGCGGCCGTACAAGCCGATTTTGATGCGAACCGGGCCCAAGAGCTGTTGGACCGTACCATCCTCTCACCTGATAAACAGCGTGTCGTAGCCGTATATCACCGAATAACGGACTTTCCATCGGAATATCGTCTCGATATGTATTCGCCTGATGGCCAATTTCTGAGAAAGATCACGTCGGATACGATGGCGGTACATTTTCCGGATACGATCGTCTGGTCCCCGGATTCCTCGACCTTGGCATTTGTCGCGATGATCAGAGTTCTACAACCGCAGAGCTCGCCAACCACGGAGCCGTCAATACCGACGCCCCAACCGACAATGGATCCCCAGGTTAACGAAAATGCCGAGATCGCTGAATCCGCCGCCGAAATCACCCCTACGCAGACTGCTCCAACGCCGGCCGCTCCGACCGGAATACTGACGTTCCGAACCGAACAGATCTATATCTGCGGCGCAGACGGAGCCGATGTAAAGCCGATAACCGTTAACGAAGGCCTGATCTATTTTTATTATTCCTGGTCGCCGGACAGTACCATGCTGGTTGCATTGTCGGCAACGGCCCGCGAGTGGAGATACCTTGAAGTAGTCGCCGGCAGCAAGGGAGAGGTCCTGATACCTCAGGGGCGTCCGCGTGTCATTGAAAAGAATGGGCGCGAACGCCGGCTCGATGATAATCTCACCTCAGTGCGGCCAGTTTGGTCGCCTGATTCATCGAAAGTCGCAACCGCTTTCGACAACCAGATCAGGATCTATGACGCAACCGGAACCAATCCGACACAGGCAGCGATCCCCCTGCGAAATCAGTTGCTCATTTCGTCACAAGCCTATGATCGTCTCCAGCAAAGAGCGTTACAAGCGGCAAATGGCGCAAGCGACGCCAATGGTGATCCATATCCGGAGCCCTCGGCCGAGCAGCCGTTATCAACATTGCCTGATGAGAAATTGCTTGTTTCGTATAATCCGATCGTTGAGATCGCGTGGACGTCAGATGACCTGCTTTATCTTCAAACGGCGTATTTGAGACGAATGAAAAATGAGGCCGAAAGTGTCCGCAGCTTTTCCCGATGGCATCGGCTTATTCTCTCGGCGCAGGCGAATCCGGCAAGGTAAAAATCAATGAGATATGAAACGATCGCCGATATCTTCTCGGCAAAAAAGGAGTTCCATAGACGCTTGGTTGCCACGGTGGCTGCAATTTCAGAGGATGAGGCCGCAATTGTGCCCGACGACGAGAAATGGTCGATACGACAGATCGTCGAACACTTAGCAATGGTCGACGAGGGGGCCGCGCGTATTTGTCAGAAATTACTGGCTGAGGCAAGAATTTTGGGACGGATGTCGGATGGGCCCATCGCTATCTCACCGGAATTCTGGCAGCTGATCGTCAAGATCAGCGATGAGAAGGTTGAGGCTCCTGAGCGAGTACAGCCAACAGGCAAAATAAGCGTTTCCGAGTCAATTGACCGAATGAATGGCAGCCAGGCCAATTTTGAATCTATGCAACACGAACTGGAGACTTATGATCTGACCGGACCTAAATTTCCTCATCCTTATTTTGGGGCGATAACCGCCGCTGAGTGGTTAGTCGTCGCCGGCGGCCACGAGCTAAGGCATACGAAGCAAATAGAGAGGCTATTGGAGCGTATTCGGCGCGAAAAAAGCCCCGGTTAGAAGGAGGGTGATCTAACCGGGGTAATACTCCAAACTGATCATCATAGCAAACTGACTTTCGGCTTGTTTGAAGCTGTCAATTTGATGGCAGCGAGCCATTCTTAGTTTGCTTAAGAATAAGTGGCTTATTTTAACTAAATCCTGCCGCTTTTAGTTGTCGCCCCTTTTACTCAGCTAAAGCGAGATTATGATAACATTTTTTTTTCAATTGTATAATTTTTTTTTGCGTTAGCGTGATCTTTTTTCCGGGCCCGACCTTATAATGGATAAATTCTTAATTCGCGGCGGCAAACCGCTGAAAGGAAAAGTAGAGATAGGAGGAGCCAAAAATTCGGCTCTACCCTGCCTTGCAGCGGCATTATTGACGGCTGAAACCGTTACGCTTCATAACGTCCCGTATGTAAAAGACCTTATCACCCAACGTCGGCTGCTGGAGGATCTCGGGGCGACGGTCCTGACGCCGGAACTTCGAACGCATAAGATCACCGCTGGCAATATCGAGGTTTTCGAGGCGCCATACCACCTTGTGAAGACAATGCGGGCCAGTGTTCTTGCATTGGGGCCTCTTCTCGGACGCTTCGGAAAGGCTAAAGTGAGCCTGCCTGGCGGATGCGCGATCGGAACGAGGCCGATAGACTTGCACCTTAAAGCATTCGAACAGCTCGGGGCGACTGTTTCGCTGGAATCCGGTGACGTTGTTGCCAGCGCG
Organism: Pyrinomonadaceae bacterium; assembly: GCA_041749555.1. GTDB lineage: Bacteria > Acidobacteriota > Blastocatellia > Pyrinomonadales > Pyrinomonadaceae > OLB17. The sequence continues at coordinate 23,050 of JBGTBC010000122.1, forward strand.
CCAAAGGGCCGACTTGTCGGAAGCACGATAAATTTTGAAAAGGTCACAGTGACGGGCACAGAGAACGTCATGATGGCAGCCGTGTTGGCGAAAGGTAAAACTACTATCCGCACTGCCGCCGAAGAGCCGGAGATCGAGGACCTTGCCGAGCTCCTGAATAAGATGGGGGCCAGGATCAAAGGAGCTGGAACGTCAACGATCGAGATCGAAGGAGTAGAGGCCCTGAGCGGGGCCGAGCACACCATTATTCCGGATCGTATTGAGACTGGGACTTTTATCGTTGCGGCGGCGATCACAAATGGCGATCTTGAGATCAAGAGCTGCCGGCCGGATCATCTTACCGCCGTCATCGAAAAGCTGCGAGAGGTCGGGGTGGAGATCGAGGAAATAAATCAGAGCACTCTGGCGGTAAGACGTGGAGCAGGCGGGCTTAAGGCTCGTGACGTAACGACAGAACCACATCCTCGATTTCCGACGGACATGCAGGCCCAATATATGGCGCTGATGACGCAGGCTGATGGTGTTTCGCACATCACTGAGACCATTTTCGAGAACCGGTTTATGCATGCCTCAGAGCTTATTAGAATGGGAGCCGATATTGCGATCACGGGCAACACGGCGACTGTGCGTGGCCGAACAGACCTCATGGGGGCACCGATCCTCGCGTCTGATCTTAGGGCATCGGCGTCCCTTGTTCTGGCGGCCTTATGCGCAGAGGGCGAGACGACGATCGAACGGGTTTATCATATAGACCGCGGATACGAAACAATCGTTAAGAAACTAAGATCCCTCGGTGCTGATATCGAACGCGTCAAGGACGATTCGGCCGCTCCCGACCTGGAAGAAGGCATGAAGGCAGATGCGGGTAGTTAACAAAATTATTTGGCTATGCTCTAATAAAAAGTAGCTTTATATATGGGATCCGAAGACTGCATTTTTTGTAAGATCGCCGATGGACGCATCCCGTCCCAAAAGGTTTTTGAGGATGAACTCTGCGTTGCGTTTAATGATCTCGAACCGCAGGCTCCGAAACATATACTGATCATTCCGAAGGACCATCTGGATTCTCTCGATAAAGCGGTCGAGACACAAAAATCGGTGCTTGGTCATTTGTTGTTAACCGCCGCGGAGATCGCGCGCTCCAGAGGTTTTGCTGAGGAGGGTTACCGGACCGTCATCAACACGAACAAAGACGGGGGGCAGACTGTTTTTCATCTACACCTTCATTTGCTGGCCGGCCGACCGTTTATTTTCCCTCCCGGATAAGGGGCATCGATTACGAAGGGTTTATGAGACAGTTCTTTTTACTGATCACCATTTTAGTATTGACCGCTCTGGCAGCAGGTTGCTCGATGGGTGGCGGGGATGTTTCTGAACAATCATCTAACGCCGAGACCGTTTCTGAATTGTCCACAGCTAACATCACGGATGCAAACGTGGCTCTAACTGAGGGAACCCGGCTGCTAGATGAGAATCAGACCGAAAAGGCGATCGAGTTCTTTCAGCACGCAGTATCATTAGACCCGGACCTGGCGGAAGGGCACTTCAGGCTTGGGATCGCATTCTCACTGCTCGAAATGCAGTACGAGCAGGAAGGCGTAATAATCGAGACGCCGTCAAATTCCAATACAGGACGCACAAAGCCGCGTTCAGAAAGGGCCTTCGAGCGTGCTGTTACGGCATATGAGAAATGGATCGACGCAAATCCAGACGATGATGCAGCACATTTTAATCTCGGCCGCACCTATTCAAAATTGACGAGGGATGAAGAGGCTGAAAAGTCATTTAAGCAGGCGGTCAAACTCAAGCCTGATGACAGCGAATACCAAACGGAGCTAGGAGCGATCCTGATAAAATTAGCCAAATATCATGAGGCGATCGCTCCGCTAAAAAAAGCCATCGAACTGGATGCTGAAAATGTTAGGGCCGAGGACCTTCTCGAGGATGCACAGGCCGGGCGACAGCGGCTCGATTACGTTTCACCGAAACCGGATGCGAACAAGTCAGCTTCTAATACAGACGCCAACTCCAACTCTGCGTCAGATTCCAACTCCAATACCAAGCCTCCGCCTCGGCCGGCAAATGCCAATATCAGGCCGGCCGCAGATCCATCGCGTAAACCTACCCCCGCCTTCAACAGACCAAATTAGAGGGCGTCGGCGTGATGCGAAAAAACACACTTCCACGGTGAAGTGTGTCAACTTGACATTCGGGGGCGGAAGCCACAAATTAAGCTTGGTCCCAAAATGTAGAGTTTATTATCTATGAACATCGCTCTCGAACCAGGTAGTGCTCTTTCTCTTGAGCGGCGTATCAGCATGCACGAAGCACGCGAAGCGATCATCGATCGGCTGGCACGCGACCTGCCTACTGACATCGACCTCGAACGGTTCTTAAACGTGGTGGTTTCAGAGATCGGGCGTATGCTGCACGCAGATCGCTGTGATCTACTGCAGTTAGATGAAGGCCAGGCCCTCGTGATCAGCCATGAATGGCGTAAGGATAAATCGGTTCCCAAGAGTGAGGGTACGACGATCCCGTTCGATGCGAAGATGCTCGCCGAGCGGTTTGATGTAAGCAAACCCATCCGCATTAGCGACACCTCGAAAGCTCAGGACCCGACCTTGAAATTTTTTGCTCGGGCACTTGAGACCCGTTCCCTGCTTATCATTCCGATCATTCTCAATGAGAATGTTCTCGGCTTGCTCGGACTGCACGACACTCATGAGCCACGCGAATGGCTCGATGAGGAGATCGCATTTCTCGAGTCGATCGCGAGACAGCTGGCGATCGGATATCAGTACACGAGCCTATATGTGGCGCAAGAGCAGGAGAGCCGACGAACTAACGCCCTTTTAGAGATCGCCAACACGCTCAATTCACATTCCGATTTTAAAGAGGTGTCAGAACGGGTTATGGAGCGAGCCATCAATCTTGTAGGTGCCGATTACGGTGCTTTAGGGGTGCTCGACCAATCTGAAAAACGCATATCCCTCGCTTCATTCAAATCAGCCGAAGGCATCAAATTGGGAAAGATGTTGAAACTGATCGAGCAGCATAACAAATCTCTCGCCGTCGATTCGTTTTCGGCACTAGGCGAATTGCTTCGTGAAGGAAAGACATTGAGGCTGGCAGATTCTGAGCTTCCTCTGGGTATCCGATTGTTCTTCAATACCCAGCTCCGCGGTAAAGCGGCGTTGGTCACCCCCGTGAATGTCGCCGGACGTGCCTTCGGCCTGCTTGGGTTTGTATGGAGTAAAGAAAGTACGTTCGCCGACCACGATATAGCCCTGATCGAGGGAATCGCCGATCAGATCGGTACCGCGCTCGAGCGTGACCAGCTTTCGACCGAGGTCATGCGGCTCAAGAGCGAGCTGCATCAAAAACAGAGTGAGATCGTCGGCCAGGCACCCGCGATCCGTCGAGCCATTGAACTCGGCTTGAATGTAGCCGACACGAGCACGACGGTCCTGATACTTGGCGAATCTGGCACCGGGAAGGAACTGATCGCTAACCTCATCCATTACAACTCTGGCCGCGAAGG
>JBGTBC010000123.1:0-4986 GCA_041749555.1 Pyrinomonadaceae bacterium
GGTCATTCGCAAGGCTACGCGGTAAATTTCGGCTGAATGCAAGATTGCTTCTTCATTAAAGATCTGCTCTTTCGTTGTGCTTTCCATTTCAATGATTCCTTTTTTTTGGACAAAACTCTTAAAATTAACTCGTTCAGGTAGTTCGTCTTCTAAAATTGAAATTCCTTACAGAAAATATTTGTTTTTTTAGTAATCGGGGCGAAATGGAACAGAACGGCTTGAAAGAGTCATATAGGTATGTGAGGAAGACCGTTTTCGAGAATAGATATCCGTGGCGGCGAAAAATATGGAAATGGTTCTATTAACAGATATCTGCGAAGACAATGCAGACTTTTTGAACGCCTATCAGTGCGAAGCTGACTTATCGGAACGCCAGAGAGGTCACCTAAGACATTGCCGTCACTGCAAGGTCGTTTTTGAAGAGACTTTGCGGCTTAAGCACATCCTTAAAAGAGCGGTCGAGAGAACCGCAGTGCCAGAGGATCTGACTAGCAAAATTTTGCGGTCGATACGAAATGACTGAAAGAATTTGACAGTGGACCGATCGCCTTAATCCTAGATTTGATACAGAAACTTCATCGATCTGGCTGTCAAGACTCTAAAAGAGGACAAATGCTAAGAGAATTAGGATGGTCATAATTAAAGCGCGGAGGATAACGTTTGCAGGAGAAGATCGATCTAGACCAATTAGTTGATAACCACAGTGATTATTTGTTCAGATACGCTCTGGCCAAGGTTCGTGATGAATCTCTGGCTGAGGATTTAGTGCAGGAAACGTATCTAGCCGCCGTGAAATCTCTCGAAAACTATGAACGAAGATCTACCGAACGGACCTGGCTAACCGCGATCTTAAAATTCAAGATCGCCGATCATTATCGTAAATACAGTAAAGAAACGGCCTTCGACATTACGGAACTCGAGCAGCTCGGAACTGAAAAGTTTTTTACAAATGACGGGAAGATCCTTAATTGGAGCAAACAATTTCGTCCAACCCGCTGGAACCTGTCGCCCTTTAAAACCCTGGAAAACAGCGAATTTTACGAAGTTCTGGAGGGGTGCCTGAAGGATCTGCCGGACAAGGTCGAAAGCGTCTTTAGGCTTCGGGAAATAGACGGCGTCGACAGCACGGAGATACAGGAGGCTTTCCATCTTTCGCCGGGCAATTACTGGGTAATAATGCATCGGGCAAGGCTCTCCCTGAGAAGATGTATGGAAGTTAACTGGTTTAACGCCGAAATAGGGTAGATCTGAGAAAGCAGAGTTAGGCTGGATTTATTTAATGAGAAAAAAGCTGACACAATTTTGGAACGGTTTGATGTTGAATTGCGAAGATGCAACCCGCCTGTCTTTTGATGTCCCAACGCAATTGGAACTCACTTTTGCGGAAAGGCTCCAGTTATCAATGCATCGCTCGCTCTGCCTTTGGTGCCGGCGATATTACAAACAAACAAAATTCTTAGGAGAAGCGATGAAGTCATATCGCCAAACATCGTCCGAAGGCGATTTTACAGATAAGAAGCTGAGCGATGAGTCGAAAAACAAACTAAAACAAAAGCTCAAGGACTCGTCAAAATAGCTCGTTTTAAGGAAGCGTTTCAGATTTAACATCTCACAGTGAAATCCTCGTTCTAATCTTTGTTCACAAACTGAACGATCTCGTTGATCTTGTTTACGAGTTACAGCAAAGTTTTCTGTTTTGTTTCGGAATAATCGGCTGGAAAAAAGCGATTAAAAACCGGAAGAGAATTTTAACGTTGTGGAAACATTAGAACCTGAACATATGGAAAAGGTCGTCAATAGAAATACTTTTGAGATTGATCTGCACAATCACAAGCACACGCCAAATAATTTTGCAGTGATTCCGACCGCCGAAAAGCTGAATGCGTGCAGGGGTTTGACGGGCAAGGGCGTAACGATTGCGTTTCTCGATTCTGGATTTTATCCACATCCTGATTTTCAAGCGAGAGTTATCAAATTTCACGACGTTTCAGGTGAAGAAAAAGTATTTGGCGAGGCGGAAAAACCTGCAGCATTCCATTGGCACGGAACACAGACGGTCACCGCGTGTGCGGGAGACGGATCGCTATCCGACGGGTTCTATGCGGGAATTGCTTCCGAAGCCGAACTCGTTTTAATAAAAGTATCGGAGAACGGCGGACGCATTCCCGATGCGAATATCGAGAAAGGACTGCAATGGGTTATCGAACACTGTGAAGAATATGGGATCAGGATCGTGAATTTATCGCTCGGCGGTGACCGGGACAGCAAGACAAAAGACAGCCGGATCAACCTGCTTGCCGAGGAGCTGTTTAAGAAAGGCGTAAGCATTATGGCCGCCGCCGGAAATTCGGCGACGAGTCATTCGATACCGCCTGCCAGTTCTCCTTCAGTCATCACCGTCGGGGGGTACAGCGATGAAAATTCAAATGAGGAAGAGGATTTTGATCTATATCATTCCAGTTACGGATTGACCGCGGATGGTCTGATAAAGCCGGAAATAATTGCACCGGCAATGTTTATTGCCGCTCCGATATTACCTGATACCGAAGAGTACGCTGCCGCGAAAATGCTTTCATGGATCAGTACCGCCCCCGATTATAAAATGGACAGCATTCTGTTCGAACACTGGCACCAGGCAAACTTGCCCGAACGCATTCTGTATCAGCACGACAGAAATGTCGCACACCAAATGATTGACGCAGAGATCGAGAAACGCAAATTGGTTTCCACGCACTATCAGAACGTTGCCGGGACGAGTTTTGCCGCGCCGATCGTCGCCTCGGTCATTGCTCAAATGCTAGAGGCCAATCCGGATCTGACTCCTGCGGCGGTAAAAAATATTCTTGTTTCAACATCGGTGCGACTTTCCGGCCACCCAGCCATTAGACAAGGTTACGGCATTCTCAACGCAAATCTTGCTGTGGAAAGAAGTGTAAGCGAAAACCACATTTTCAGCCAAGAAGAATTCAGATCCCCGTATCTTTACAAAGATCAAATAATTTTTTCGTATCACGATGATTCGGCAGGTGAGATCGCCTTAGTTGGTGATTTCAACGATTGGAATGGGGACAAAACTGATTTCGTAAAATGCAAAGACGGCATTTGGAGGGCAAAGATTCCCTGTCTGCCGGCTGGTCATTACAGGTATAAGTTTGTGCTTGAGGGTAAGAAGTGGGTCGAAGATCCGAGCCACGGTTTGAAGGAAAATGACGGTTATGATGGGTTTAATTCGATTCTGAATATATCCTAAAAATAATCGCGATCGATCCAACTGCAATTAGTCTCTCAATAACTGAGATCGATGGATCACTTGGAGCGACTGAGTTCGCCCAAAACAGAAGAACTCATTGATTATGCCGAATCGCGACTCGGAACCGGTATCGCCTCAATCAAAGTCGAACTTCAACCTTCTGGACCAACTGAGCTCGGTTTAGGCGATTCTCTAATCCTTTCAATGATAACCGCAACAATCGTCAGAATGACGGCCAAACCAAACCCCGCTAGTCCCAAATTTATTCCCGCCACTGTCTTTTCGGAACCGTCCGAAAGCACCATTGAACCTCCATAGGTTTCGCGTATCGCATAAGCAACTAGGAATCCCACGGTGACGAACATGCCCAGAAGACCCGGAAGCCAGACCTTACTTCTACCCCAGACCAGCCATAGCGAATAAGCCGCGATCGAGGAATTCGTTATCAATTGCCAGACTTCGTGGAGCCTGGCGTGAGGGACCCATTTTGGATCAAAAACATGCGAAGAATTGATCTCCATAATCGGAACTGCCAGGCCATAGAAAACAATACCGATCGTCAGGAGGATCTTTATCGTCATAATTTATATTTGGCCAAATCCCAGAATACTAGTGTATGTTATTACCGGATGGACATCCGGAGCCAACGGTATTAGAGCTAACTCGAACCAATTGAGGGATGGCTGTTATACATTGCTCACTTTGAGGACATTCAGTAGTTTGCGGGCCGCGTTTAAGTTATCGGTTTCCGGCAGATCGGAAACTACGAACACAGCGGATCGGCCGCTAAAGAAACTCGCGACCTGAAGGCCGTTCTCTTTTTCAGAAACGATCGAGTCTGACGGACTTCCCCGAGGATCGCTGATTGCCCCTGATTTATCAACAAATATCGATACAAGGTGACCGTTTGTCTTCAAAATAACATGCGAGAATGATTTTCCATCATAGATGCAGTCGTGCGCGTGAAGCACTTCGACATTACCGCCGAAATATTCATCCACTGGTGGGGCAACGGCAGCGGCCACCGCAGCACTAGCCTCATCGATGGCGACTGAGTGTGCTTCCCAAAGTTCTTGATTATCAAGAGCGCAGTCTTTATGGTTGCCGACAGCCTGAAGAGAAACCTGGGTCAAGAAACCAGCTATCGAGCCTTGAGTTGCCGCTATTTCACCGCTGCCACCCCCATACCTGAAAAATACAAAGCTAAACATGCCGACAATCAGGACCATCGACACCAGAGGTACAAGCATCCTTGGCGGAATCAGACCCCCAATCCATCCCTTGTTTTTAAGGGCCGCATCTTTGAGCTCTAACTCAAGTCGGTTCGCGAAAATGGGATCGATGGCGAATTCGTCCGATTTCAGGACCGCGGTTCTTAACTGTTGCCTAAGATCTCGCCTGTTAGCGAAATCTTGGCGACATTTCCGACAATCTTCCAGATGTGTATACACCTGGATATTCGTTTCTACGAGCAACTCGTCACTCAAATAGGCGTCCGATATTTCACGGAAATCTTTGCACTGCATTTTCTTTACCTCTTTTCCATTAACTTGCCGCAGCTTCCCGGCCATCCCCAAATCCGTAATTTCGTGCGTATTCGGCCAATTCTTGACGCAATACTTTTCTTCCCCGAGACAGTCGAGACATGACCGTTCCAATAGGCACATCCAGCATCGACGCTATTTCCTTATAAGAAAACTCCTCGACATCGGACAGGACAAGGACCGCGCGATATG
>JBGTBC010000124.1:0-30403 GCA_041749555.1 Pyrinomonadaceae bacterium
GCATCCCGACGCCCACGCCGACACCTACGCCAACACCAACGCCTCCGCTGGTGGTAAATCAGCATCTAACCACGGCCGGGCCGATCCCCGACGGCTGCGGTTCGCCCACGGTAAAGACCAACTTTCATACTCTCGATGCAACGGTGCTGCACTGGACTTCGGTCTCAAACTCGCTTAATGGCTCGGTCGTCCGAATCGAATGGGTACAGCCTGACGGCTCCATTTTCAGGCAAGGCGAAGGCACAATCAATAACCCGAATCCAAATATATGCTTCTGGGACGGGATGAATATCGCCAGCACGCAGGCCGCCGCATTGCTGGGTAATTGGCAGGTGCGTGTCTTCTATAATGGCGGGTTGATCGCGACGGATAACTTTACGATCAGCACGCCGCCTCCGCCGGTTGTTCTTGAACACTTGACGACGGCCGGGCCTATACCCGACGGCTGCTCAACGCCGCCCGCAAAGACCAGCTTTCACGCGCTCGATGCAACGGTACTTCAATGGACGTCTGTTTCAGGTCATACGAATGGCTCGATCGTTCGATGGGAATGGGTGCAGCCAAACGGCTCGATATTCAAACAATTTGACGCCACGATAAATAATACCAATTCGAACATCTGTTTCTTTGACGGAATGAGCATCGCGGGCACACCCGCGGCGGCCTTGCTCGGTAACTGGCAGGTGCGCGTGTTTTACAATGGTGTGCTGATCGCCACGGACAATTTCACGATCAGTGCCCCGCCTCCGCCGAATGTCTTTGAACACCTCACTACTGCGGGACCGATACCTAACGGCTGCGGTACGCCGACCGCAAAGACCAGCTATACGACACTCGACGCGACTGTGCTGCAATGGACGTCGATCTCGGGGAACCTAACCGGCTCGGTGGTTCGTTGGGAATGGGTACAGCCGAACGGCTCGATTTTCAAGCAATTTGACGGCACGATCCACAACGCCAACTCTAATATCTGTGTCTTCGACGGAATGAGCATCGCGGGGACTGGGGCGGCCGACCTGCCGGGAAATTGGCAGGTGCGCGTGTTGTACAACGGTGTCCTGATCGCCACGGATAACTTCACGATCACCTCGGTTCCTCCGCCAAACGTTTTCGAACACCTTACAACAGCCGGGCCGATCCCCGACGGCTGCGGCTCGCCAACGGCTAAAACCAACTTTTCTGCGACTGACGCAACTGTGCTGCAGTGGACCTCGATCTCGGGCCATCAAAATGGTTCGGTCGTCCGATGGGAGTGGGTGCAGCCAAACGGTACGATCTTCAAACAGTTTCAGGCACCGATAAATAACACAAACTCGAATATCTGCTTCTGGGATGGGATGAGCATCGCGGGCACAGATGCGGCAGGCCTGCCCGGCAACTGGCAGGTGCGCGTTTTCTACAATGGCATCCTGCTCGCTACCGATAATTTTACGATCGGGGAAGGCGGGCCTACGGCCGATTGCGGAAAGCCGGAAGCGGCCCTTACCACTTTCGGTAACGTCGTTCTCTTCTCGGATGTTCTGGCTTCAAACACGCCCCCCCAGAAGCTGGTAACGGGACTGCCCTTTGAAAGCGGAACGCAGGGGATAGCGTACTTCGGGAACCAGATTTTGGCGATGGATGCCCAAAACACAGCTCCGTCTCGCGGCATCTTTGTCATTAACGCCGCTACGGGCACGCTGGTAGATACGATAAATCCGGGTACTGGCTTTAACGGCACCGGAACGATCGCGGTATCGCCTGATGCAAGTACCGCTCTGGCAATGGGTGGGCCGCCTACTCTTTTTGTGGTCAGGGCTCCTTTCAACGCATCTTCAGCTGTCGAACGCATAACATTACCCGGAAGCTTCCATACAGGGCAAACCCAGGGCATCGTGTTCGATCAAGGGGGTCGGGCGTTCGTCTCCCATACTCAGGGAGTTGCAGTGCTGGATCCACCTTACAATTCGGTAGCGTTTAATATTCCCACGGGAAACGCTGTTTCACCGATCGCCATAACACCAGACGGCAAAACACTTCTGTTAGAAAAAGAATCGACGACCAATCCTGGTATCAGCATCATAAATGCGCCTTTTTCGGCTTCGAGCGTGGCCGAGACCCTTCCCCTGCCCGCAGGCCAATCGATAGCCGGGATCATGGTGACCCCCGATGGCACGAAGGCCCTTGCCGTCGGTTTTCCCCGGGCGGTTTACGCTATCAGTGCTCCCTTTACCAGCAGTTCCACGATTGAATCATTGCCGCTTCCTCCTCCAGCCACGGGGCCTGTCCCGAATTTCGAGGACATCGGCATCAGTGCTGACGGACAGATCGCGATCGCAACGGGAGGCGACCCTCCCAGCGAGGCTCCGGTCTTCATCCGGGCGCCGTTTACTGCGGCTGGCGCCCAGTCTTACCATGTTCCGATCGAAGGAGGTATAGGTAGAAATAGGGGAGCCGTCCGCTTTCAACCAGCCTGCAGTGGCAGTGGCGGTACAGGGCCGACGGGGGCGACAAACGGGAAGATCGCTTTCGTTGGCTACAATGAACACGTTTCTGGCGAAATCTACGTAATTGAGCCCGACGGTTCGGCACTAAAACGTCTGACCGACAACAATCTGATCGATTCGGAACCGGCATGGTCACCCGATGGGGCGAAAATCGCATACACCCATCACCCAACGCTTGGCGATGAAGACGAGATTTACGTGATGAGTGGCGACGGTACGTTGCAAACCCGGCTTACACCACCAGCCTTAGGGACTAGGCCTGCCTGGTTGCCCGATGGAACAAAGATCGCGTTCGAAAGTATTCGTGACGGGACCGGGTCTATTCGCAAGGCAGAGATATACGTGATGAACGCTGACGGATCGAATCAGGTGAACCTCACTAATAACCCCGAGGCGGATAATTATCCTACGTGGTCTCCTGATGGAACCAAGATCGCGTTTGCGAGCGGTCGGAACGGTGACGCCGAGATCTACGTGATGAACCCGGACGGAACGGATACGAATCGACTTAACACGCCAGCGCTTGGTACGCAGCCAGCGTGGTCTCCGGACGGCACAAAGATCGCCTTTAGGAAGAGTGCTGGAGGCAACGACGAAATATTCATAATGAATTCCGACGGTTCAAACCAAACGAACATTACAATGAGCCCCCAGGATGATGAAAACCCTAGTTGGTCTCCTGACGGCAAAAAAATAGTCTTCAGCCGTCCTGTCAACAATCAAATACAGATTTTCGTGACAGATGTTGGCGGGACGTCTCCTCCGACACAAATCACCACAAATGGCGGTACGCATCCTCACTGGGGACGGGTTCCAATGTCTGGAACGCCTCCGCCGGGGACGGGGGTCGGTTCATACCGGGTAAACTCCGGCGGGCCCGAGGTTTCGCCCTTTAGCGCGGACAGCTTCTTCAGCGGCGGCGAACCTTTCTCAGTTACTGATGCCATCAACACATCGGGCGCAACGAACCCGGCGCCGCAGGAGCTCTATCAGACGCAGCGTTTTGGCGGTCCTTTCACTTACACGTTCCCAGATCTCACTCCCGCGGCAAATCACACCGTGCGTCTGCATTTCTCGGAGAATTTTTATACCGCGAGCGGTCAGCGTACTTTTAACGTGTCAATCAACGGCAACCCGGTACTCACCAATTTTGACGTGGTTGCCGATGCCGGCGGCGGCAAGAAGGCCGTGGTCAAGGAATTTACGGTTACCCCCAATGCGAGCGGGCAGATCGTTATCGCATATACTGACGGTTCGGGCGATGCCATCTCGAGCGGTATAGAGATCATCAATCCCACTGCCCCGACACCTTCTCCATCTCCAAGCGTGGTACCTACACCGGATGCCTCGGGAATGACGGCCGATTACCAGTTTCAGAATACGCGGAACAGCTCGACGGGAGGGCCGCCTTTGACCGACTTCATCACTGGTTCCAACCCTGCTAATAGTTTCGCTACCGAGTCGGTGGACGGTTGCGCACCGCGCCAGGTCTTAAACTTCCCGAAGGGCAACGGGCTTACGCTTGTGCCCACTACTGGCCTCACCACTGACAACAAGACCTACACTATTGTGATGTTGTTCAAGTTCTTAGAAGAGAACACGAAACGTGCGATCATCGATTTCAGAAACTTTCCCACAGACGACAGGGGTATCTATGCCGCTACCGATAACAACCTGAACTTTTATAATACCCAAAATAACGGAGTGGGCATATCGAGCGGCATCAACGAACCATTAACTGCCAACAAATGGGTGCAAGTAGTCTTCACTCGTCAGGAGAGTGACCTAAATCTGAAGGACGCCGATATCGGCTATGTTGATGGCGTACACCAATACAAGCTAGAAAGCAACGGCGCAGATGGAGTTGTGGATCCGCAGTCTAATACCCTTCGCTTCTTTCTCAATCCCGTACAGCCAGAAAATACCGATTACTCCGCCGGATCGGTCGCCCGGATCCGGATCTTCAACCGTGCCCTTTCCAAGCCCGAAGTTGAGGCTCTGGACCGTCTACCGGGCGGTGCTTGCACGGATCCAAGCCCGACGCCAACACCGACGCCGACACCTACGCCTACGCCAACGCCGACGCCAACGCCAACGCCGACACCGACACCGACACCGACACCGACGCCAACGCCGACGCCGACTCCGACGCCGACTCCGACACCATCACCGACGCCGACACCGACTCCATCTCTTGGAGGAGCATGTCCGTCGAGTCTGACAAACTGGTATCGTGGCCAGGGGAATTCGAACGATAGCCGCGGCACCGCGAACGGCACGCCGACCGGTAATGTCACATATCCCGACGGCAAGGTTGGACAAGCTTTTAGTTTTCCCGGGGGCGAGGCCTACGTCACCTTACCTTCCATCAATCTCGGACAGACGTTCTCGCTTGAGTTTTGGCTCAATCCGGGCCGCGACCTCGGGTACCAGCATCTGGTCTCAAACGAGTTTGGCTCGCCCAATTTCGGAGCATTTTACATTGTCAACAATAGGCTTTCGTATTGGAAACAGGGCGCCGTTTTCGGCTCGTCCATGGACATTCCATTGAACCAGTGGACACACGCGGCATTGGTATGGGATGGTAGTGCGATGCGTATGTACGTCAATGGCGTACTCGATGCGACGAGCGGTCCGCAGTTCACGGTTGCTTTCGACAACCCGGTGCGCCTGGGCGATGGCATCAATCGCGACTCGTCAAACACCTTTCAAGGCATGCTCGACGAAGTAAGCTTCTACAACGGCGCGTTGACGGACACTGAAGTGCTGGCGATTTTCAATGCTGGAGGGGAAGGCAAGTGTGCCGACGGCAACCCAACGCCTACGCCTACGCCAACTCCAACCCCCACGCCGACTCCAACCCCCACGCCGACTCCAAGCCCAAGCCCAAGCCCGACGGGCACGCCGCCTACGGGAACAGTAACCTTCCCGGGGACCAATCTTGGTGACATTCCTGACGGCAGCTGCGCGGGTCCTGGGCTGCAGATCCAGTTCGCAGTCAGCGGTGTGACAGGTCCGATTTCGGATATTCGGGTGAGTCTGACGGGAACTCACACATATGTCGGGGATCTCGATGCACTGCTTATTGATCCGGGGAACACGGCCAGCGAATTCCTGTTCACGTTCACCGGCAACGACCTTACCCCGCAGTTTGGCGATAGTTCCGACCTAAACGGGACTTACTCATTCTTTGATTCTGCGTCTAACAATTGGTGGACGGCGGCGGCGGCGGTAGATGGCGTGACCGCGATCGCGCCAGGTGACTATAAGGCGTCAAATGCCCTCGGCCAAACAGTGCTGTTCGATCCTGTCTTCGCCAATATCGCGAACCCGAATGGCACCTGGATACTCAAGGTCAATGATTGTTGGCCCGGCGATACCGGAACGATCACTGCCGCTTCGCTCGCGATGACGGGGGTAGCGACGATATCAGGACGAGTCTTGACACCGTCAGGACTCGGTCTTAGAAGTGCAAATGTCTCGCTGATCGATGCACAAGGTGTAAGACGAACAGTGCCCACGAGTAATCTCGGCTTTTATATCTTTGAGAATGTTCGAATAGGCGAACAATATACTTTGACAGTTGCATCCAGACGGTACCGCTTCGCATCGCGGATCGAGACCTTCGCCGGGACCAGGTCGGACGTGGATTTTCTCGGAATCGAATAGCGGATCCTGACATGTGATCTTGTCAATCACATTTTCGACTATTCGAAAATGGCTGGCCGTGCCTGACGAATAAAGTGCCGCCTGGTTGTGTTTCCAGACGGCACTTTTTTGAGTCGATCCTTTTGTTTATCAATCGTAAAAACGGATCGAGTTAAGTATGTTTCGGAATGCTGAATTATAAGCATTAGATTCGCGTTCCGGGACAACCGTGACGAAATATGCCAGGTCCCCGTTCCTAAGTTGGCTGGTGTAGATCGTAACCAATTCTGTCTCGCCGGTCACGGGTGAACGGCCTGAGGCGGAGGTCACATATCCCTGCCGGCCCGCAATATTCACCTGGCTGAATGAGGTACGCTGCCGGAGGAAGGTGTTTCCCTGAAGGACCTGGTTGACATATGCCTGCGTATCTCGCTGCAGGTCGCGGCTATCACTGTTGAGACGGCCGATCAGCAAACCGCGGGTTATCCCCTGCTCTCCGAATGCTCCCTGTGGAGCAAATTGTGCATTGTCCTGCGATAAAAAGTCCTGCCAGTTTGAAGGCACGTTGAGGCGGACCCAGTTTAGCCTTGAGTATGACTTCATTCTTGTCGACGGTGCCGGAACCCGTGAGGAATATCGGCCTGAGGCCGCTGTAGTAGTGCCGGTTTGTTCGGTCCTGTACCCTTTCTCTATCTCGGCCATAGAAAGCGCCCGGGGCATTCCCTGGAATCGTTCCTTAGTTCGCTCGAAATCACGTGTTGACTGGATCGGGTTCGATGAAACCTGTAAAAATGTGGCTTCGCGATTGATCTTATCGTAACGGTTGCCGGGATCGGGATGGCTGCTCAGCCATTCGGGGGCTCCGCTGCCGCCGCCTTCCTGTTGAATGGTCCGAAAGACGTTGGCGAGGTCGCGCGGGTCGTATCCCGCCCGGGCCATTATATGTGTACCCAGCATATCGGCCTGCGATTCATATTCACGGCTGTACTTTGTCATCCAGGCATGGGCCCCTAAAGCTCCCAGCTGGGCGCCCGTTTCGCCGCCGAGTATCGCTCCGCCTAGAATGAGCCCGATCGTTCCCAGCATACTCTTTGCACTGCCTTGCTTGGTCGCCTGAGCAGTGGCATGACGCAGGGCGATGTGGCTGATCTCGTGAGCCATAACTCCGGCGAGTTCGCCTTCGTTACGGGCAGATTCGATCATGCCGCGATTGACGTACATAGGGCCGCCCGGCAAAGCAAAGGCATTTAGGTCGCGAGCGTTTACGAGTTTGAACCGGTAATTAAAGGCTGGTTGGCGAAATTCGGTTGGAATGGAATCAACCAGTCGCTGGCCCACGCGTTCGATGTAATTGCCAGCTTCGGCGTCATTGAGCATCGGAAATTTCTGCTCGATCTCGACAGCGGCCTGTCTGCCCAGATTTACATCTTCCTGCACCTTGTATTTGTTTTTCGGGGCCTTGATGCGTGTCTGCTGTGCGATCGATGCCATGGGCATTGTCGCCAAAACGACGGCCACAAATGTCGCTGTGATCCACTTTATTCCGAGTACTTTTTTCATAATTGTCTCCCGGGCTTTCGATGCCACTCTTACATAAGTTTATGATGAGTATATAGCCTTCGTCTGTTCGCCAGAAAACACAGTCCGTTTTCTAAGTGTTACGGGAATGTTACACCGCCCGCTCTACCAGGTTGTGCCTTTGTCGATTTAAGGTCAAAATGTATCTTTCGAAATACCGGCATTCCTCCCAGCGACGGCAGCGGTAGACCGTCTAAGGAATGTTCGTGTGAGAGTCAAAGCTGTTTTGATCCGATCCCAATGACTCAATAGTTATGGTCTCAAATAAAGGAATAAGCATAGTGCTCATTATGCTCGCGATCCTTGCGAGCAACTCATGTTTCAGCGGACGCCGCGGCAGTGGCGATGCGATCAAGATCCAGGGCGCGGGGTCTTCGCTGGTAAACCCGCTGATGCAGAAGTGGGTCAGCGAATACGGAAATTTGTATTCGGATGTCAGGATCGATTACCAATCGATCGGCTCGGGCGGCGGCATCAAGCAGACCAAAGAGCGGACCATACATTTCGGAGCATCTGATCTGGTCATGAGCACTGAGGACCTGCAGTCCGCCCCGGGCGAGATCATACATGTGCCGATCATTCTGGGGGCCGTAGTTCTGACCTATAATCTGGAGCAGGTGAATGACCCGCTTCGTTTTTCTCCTTCAACAATAGCCGACATATTTCTAGGGAAAATAACCCAGTGGAATGATGAGCGACTACAGGCTGATAATCCTGACGTCTCTCTCCCTGCGGTGCCTTTAACGGTAGTGCATCGTTCCGACGGCAGCGGAACATCGGCAATTTTTACCAACTACCTTTCAAAGGTCAGCCCTGAATGGAAAGATCGCGTCGGCGAGGGAACTTCGCCGAGCTTTCCCGTCGGTCTCGGAGGGAAAGGCAACGAGGGCGTCACCGGACAGGTCAAGCAGACACCGAACACTATCGGCTACATCGAGCTGGCATATGCCGTAAAAAACAAGATGCCGGTCGCTCAGATCAAGAACAAGGCCGGCAATTTCGTCGTTCCGACATTTGAAACGGTTACGAGCGCAGCCGCCGACACGATAGACGAAACACCCGATGATCTGCGAGCGTCTATCACCGATGCCGCCGGCGCGAATTCTTACCCGATATCGAGCTATGTCTACGTCATACTATATCGGGACCAACCGGACGAAAGGCTCGGGCGGACGCTCGTCGATTTCCTCACATGGGGGATAAACGAAGGACAGCGGTTTGCACAGCCACTGTATTATTCGCCGCTGCCGCAGGAAATGGTAAAGCGTGCCTCGGCAAAGATCGCTCTTGTTTCTCATAATGGGGTGTCGCTGCGGAACCAATAGAACCGATGTCGGACGAAGAAAAGCAACACACTCGCGATAATGAAGGCCGACGGCGATCCTCGGCGTCGGACAAGGTATATCGCATCGGCCTGACTGCGTGTGCGGCGTCCATCCTGGTCATTATCGTGACGATGTTCATTGTCATAGGCCAGGGCTCGTGGCTTTCGATCAGGGAATTTGGTTTTAGCTTTCTTTTTGGCCAGGTATGGGACCCGGTCAAGGGCGAATTCGGGGCCCTGCCTTTCATATATGGAACGGTGCTTTCGTCCGTTCTCGCTGTTCTGATCGCTACACCCCTTTCGATCGGCGTTGCTGTTTTTCTTGTCGAACAAGCCCCAAAATCTCTTGCCCGCCCGATGGGCTTTTTAGTTGAGCTGCTCGCCGCGATCCCCTCAGTGGTTTACGGTTTGTGGGCGATCTTTGTCCTCGCTCCGTTTCTTCGAGTTTACGTTCAGCCTCCGCTGCAGGCTTCATTGGGGTGGCTGCCGTTCTTCAAGGGCACGCCCACCGGGATCGGTATGTTTACCGGAGGCCTGGTGCTGGCGATCATGATCACGCCTATAATTACCGCAGTTGTTCGGGACATCCTTGAAGCCGTACCTGTAACGCAACGCGAAGCAGCGCTTGCCCTTGGGGCCACTAAGTGGGAAACAACCAGGATCGTTCTGGCAAATGCATCGTCGGGGATCGCCGGGGCCGTCATTCTCGGACTTGGCCGTGCCGTCGGAGAAACCATGGCGGTGACGATGATCATCGGCAATCGACCGCAGATCAGCGCTTCACTGTTTGACCCCGCTTATACGATCGCGTCGGTCATTGCCAATGAATTTACCGAAGCGACGGGCGACCTCTACCTTAGCGCGTTGGTCGAAATGGGCTTGATCCTTTTCGTTGTCACCTTTATCGTGACCGCTCTTGCAAAGCTGCTGATCATGAGTGTTAGCCGAAAGACGCAGAATGTTACGTAAGATCTGAATCGAGATGATCGAGAAGAGACGATTTACCAACTCCATAATGACCGCCGTAACGGCGATCTGCGCTTTTGGAGTGGTTGGCATTCTCATAATTATCCTTGGTTATATATCGATCCAGGGCCTCTCTTCGATCAGTTGGCAGTTTCTCGTAGAAACGCCAAAACCGGTTGGCGAGGGTGGCGGCATTGGGAACGCGATCGTCGGGTCGCTGATCCTTCTGGGACTAGCGTCGATGGTTGGAATTCCTCTTGGGATCGCCATCGGAACGTACCTTTCCGAGTTGGGCGACGGCTGGTTTGGGAAGATCGTGCGTTTTGTCGCCGATTCGATGATCGGCATCCCGTCGATCGTTTTTGGCGTTTTTGTTTACGCTTTGGTCGTTCTGCAACAGGGATACTTTTCGACATTAGCCGGTTCGCTGGCACTCGCGCTGATAATGATCCCGATCGTTACCCGCACAACCGAAGAAATAGTCAAGCTCGTTCCTAAGACCATGCGTGAAGGTGCACTGGCGCTGGGGGCTCCGGAATGGCGTGTAACTTGGGATATTGTTTTGCCCGCGGCCAAAACAGGAATTGCTACCGGAGCGATGCTTGCTGTTGCCCGTGTACTTGGGGAAACCGCGCCATTGCTTTTCACATCGTTCGGCAGCCGGTTCTATAACATTTATCTTGACGAGCCGATGGCATCGATGCCGGTGCAGATCTACAATTACGCAATTTCACCATTTGAAGAATGGCATGCAAAAGCCTGGGCTGCGACACTCGTGCTGATCTTTTTGATCCTTGTGATCAATATTTTCGTGCGGTATACGACGCGTAATAAGTATTAAACAGAATATCTACAGGTATTTTTCAACGATGAACAAAATCAGCGTTACAAACTTAAGTTTCTTTTACGGAAAGGTACAGGCGCTTCACGACATCACGATCGATATCCCCGAGAATGAGGTGATCGCCTTTATAGGCCCGTCGGGCTGCGGCAAATCGACTTTTATACGCACATTGAACCGGATGAACGACACGATCGCGAACACCCGGGTTGAGGGCAAGGTGCTGATCGATGGAAAAAACATCAATGACCCATCCACAGATGTGGTCGCTCTTCGCCGCAAGGTTGGAATGGTTTTTCAAAAATCAAATCCTTTTCCAAAATCGATCTTTGACAATGTCGCGTATGGTATTCAAATAAACGGAATTCACAAAAACAAAGCCGATCTCAACGACCGTGTGGAAAAGGCCCTGAGCGATGCTGCCCTATGGGAAGAGGTGAAGGATAGGCTAAATGAATCTGCATTCGGTCTATCGGGCGGGCAGCAGCAGCGTTTGTGCATAGCCCGGGCACTCGCCGTGCAGCCCGAAGTCATATTGATGGACGAGCCGGCCTCAGCCCTCGATCCTATGGCCACTCAGAAGATCGAAGAACTCGTGGTCGAACTAAAGCAGAAGTATACGATCGTCATCGTGACGCATAATATGCAGCAGGCAGCTCGAGTGTCCGATAAAACTGCATTTTTCATGCTTGGAAAGCTCGTCGAATTCAACCCAACCGACAAAATGTTCACCAATCCAACTGAGAAGCTGACCGAGGATTACATCACTGGCCGATTCGGATGATATTTTATCGCCGTATTTCCGGGGCTTTTCCTTCGTGATAATATTTAGACAGGAAGAAATGGAAAACAGACTTATTGATCAACAACTTGATACCCTTCGCGACAAAGTGCTGCTGCTTGGAGGTATGGCCGAATCCGCGGTTATTCGGGCGATGACAGCCCTGACAACCCGTGACAGTGTATTAGCCCAAGAGGTTTTGGATGATGATAAGCTGATCAATCAAATGGAGCTTGAGATCGACCGTCTGAGCGTCGAGATCATTGCTCTTCATCAACCGGCTGCCCATGACCTGCGGCTTGTTATCTCAGTGGCTAAGATCACACCGGTTCTCGAGCGCCTGGCCGACCACGCGGGCAACATCGCCGAGGCCGTGCTGATCATCAACGAAGAGCCGGAGCTAAAGCAGTTTTCAGAAATGACGATCATGTCTCAAAATGCGGTTGAGATGCTCCGGACGGCGTTGGACGCTTTTATCGATGAGGACACAGAGCTTGCGATGAAGATCATTAAGCAGGATAAGATCATTGACGCCAGCTATAAGAAAGTTTTCAGCGAATTGATCGGGATGATCATCAATGACCCCACTACGACCACCAGCGCCGCTCAACTTCTATTTGTCGCCAAACACCTTGAGAGGATCGGCGATTACGTAAAGGACATTTGCGAACTCACAGTCTATCTCGCCGAGGCCTCGATAATTAAACACAGCCGAAAAGTGTAGATCGTATATCAACGTTTCTCTGGCTACAGATGTGCTGGAAAAACTATCATCCTCGCAGATTTTCTTGTCATGCCGACGAGTAAGTTAACGAGCGTTTTGAGATGGACCCGCCGAGCGTCTCACAGGATCCAATTGAACAAATAGCCGAAAAGATAATGCAAATCGTGACGATGGCGAAAAAGATGGCGATCCACTTGATCGTCATCACTTTCTTGAGCAGCATCGCCTTGGGGCTCGATAACCCGTTCCAGGTGCGACTGTGCGCTAGCAAACAGACGGTCGTCGATTTTATTGCTTGAATAGGAGAGAGGGTCGAAACCAACTAATGGAGACTGGATGCCTCACCTTTGTACGCGTTCAGGATTATATTTCGCTTATTTCTCCATCGGGAGCTTCCGGCTTCTTGATGTTGCCGATATATGCACGGGATCGGCGTTACGTTGAGTAACGGCGGGTGCGGTGAGGCCAGTCGTCATTCACTTTTTTCGAGAGTCAGGAGTGAGAAAGAAATATGAAAACCCTAGAAAAAAGCACAGAGAAGAAGCAATCTGAAACAGATGAGCTGGCAGATTCTGATCGAAGGCCTGCGCCATCGGTAGCGGAACAGGTCGAGCGTGAATTTGAATATTCCGAGGACCGTGGTGAGCCGGCGATCGAACAGATCGAGAACGAATTGAACGAACAGAAATATATGCTCCCGTCGGCGGAAAACAGCCTTGAGGATGCCGCCTTCGCGAATATCACCGCTGACCAGAAAGGCCTTGCGCGCGGCATTGCCAATCAAAGAAATGAGCCGCTGGATATGACGGAGAAGAGAGAAAAGCGCGACGAGGATCGGTGGGAGATGGACCCGGCGTCAGCAGAGTCTGCAGACGAGTAAGCGGATCATCCGAGCCGGAAAGAAAGGGTCAAATGACGGACATCCATACCGCAAAAAAAGGAGGCGAGAGAAAGATTATGAGCGATACAAACAAGAGTCCCACAGAGAAGGTGGAGACCCAGAAGAGTTTTACAGACAAGGTAAAGGAAAAGTTCCAGCATTGGGGGGTTATCGCGGGGGCCGTCTTAGTGGCATTCCTGATCGGGCTTGTACCAATGTGGCTGACGGCGCGAAGCAACGCCGCCGAACGCGATGCTGCTCTGACAGAATTACGCAGGTCCGAAATAAGCAATCTCCTGTCGTCATCAATCGTCGAAGCGAGACGCGGTGAATACGAATCGGCGCGGCAGGGAACGAGCGAATTTTTCACGCGTCTGCGAGCTGAGGACGAGAAAGGTGACGAAGGCTTTTTGAATGCTGACCAGCGAGCCAAGATTAAGACGATATTCGCCGACCGTGATACGGCTATCACTATGCTGGCCCAACGCGACCCCGCTTCGCTCGATCGGTTGACCGGATTCTACGATCTATTTTTAGAGACCGTGCCAACGGCCCAAAACGTATCACGACCCTAATTGGTGCAGCGACAATAGAAAATATTTGAAAGGGCGGCAGAAGATTATTGCCGCCGTTTGCTTTTGGGAAAGAAATGTACGAAACACTAAAAGCATGGCTTGCTGACCCGCTTATCGGTAATATCGTCACGGCGGCGATAGCTCTGATCGTACTGTATGTGATCGTCTACCTAATTCGCAGCTCGGTGACCAAATATGTTCAGGCCTCGGAGACTCGATACCGCGTACGGAAGTTCATCACCGTTATCGGGTATGTCATTGTCGTCCTGACCCTTTCGATCGTTTTCAATGACCGACTCGGCGGATTGACAGTTGCCCTCGGCGTTGCGGGTGCCGGCATAGCATTCGCGTTGCAGGAGGTGATAGCAAGTTTTGCAGGCTGGTTCGCCATTTCATTTGCGGGGTTTTACGACCCGGGCGACCGTGTGGAGGTCGGAGGCATACGAGGTGACGTCATCGATGTAAGTTTTCTGCGAACCACGCTGATGGAGATCGGTGAATGGGTCCATGGCGATCTCTATACCGGACGCCTGGTTCGCGTAGCCAACAGTTTTGTCTTTAAGGCGCCGGTATATAACTATTCGGGAGATTTTCCCTTCCTCTGGGATGAGATCACGGTGCCCGTAAAGTACGGCAGCGACCATCGATTAGCCAGAAAGATCCTTGTCAATATTGCCAACGAACTCGTCGGTGACTACGCTAAGACCGCCGCTTCCATCTGGGCGAACTTTTCACGCAAATTCATTCTCGAGGATGCAGCCACCCACCCAATGGTCTCACTGGTCGCCAACGACAATTGGATGGAGTTTACGGTCCGCTATATTGTCGATTTCAAGAAACGGCGGTTCACAAAGGACGCTCTATTTACGATGATACTGGACAAGTTCGACGAGACAGAAGGAAAGGTCGCCTTCGCGTCCGCTACATTCCAGATCGTCGAAACGCCTGTATTCGACGTTCGGCTGTTGGATCAATGATCTTTATGAAGACGAATGACGCCCAAAGTGGTACAGAAAAACCCACAAGGATTCTCCGAATACGTCCAAAATAGAAAAGCGCACTCAGGAATAACCGGCAACGCCGCTGGACACGTTGATCCACGGCCCAAGAGGCGTGACAAGCCACCGGCTAAAGAAAATTCCCGTCGCCCCCCAACGCCTTGAAAATTTTTCTGCTCGTACGATCTTGTCTGCACCGCCAAAACGGTTCGGCTTTTCAGCACAACTATCGTAAACCACAATGACTCAACGCAGATGCGATATAAAACTGCATTTTGATCTTGCTGAGTTTTTTCCTAATCCCGCAATTTCGCACTTTCAGCCAAACTACTCATCTTTCGAAGATGCTCTTCTTTGCTTATTTCGGAAATATTTCCGTCCTGGATCAACAATATGCGGTCGGCGGCCTGAGCCAAACGATCGTCGTGTGTGATCATGACGAAGGCAACTCCGCTTTCCCGGTTCATCTCTCGCATCATCTCGAAAACCTCGGCACCGGACTGGCTATCGAGATTTCCAGTCGGCTCGTCGGCGAGCACGATCTTCGGCGAATTCGCTAACGCCCTGACAATTGCACAGCGCTGATTCTGCCCTCCGCTCATTTCATCCGGATGTTTATTGATCTGGTCACCTAACCCGACCCGCTCGAGCAATCTCAAAACCATATCGCGTTCTTCGTCCGAAGCCTCGCCCCTCCGGATCGTTATCGGCATCAAGGCATTTTCAATGCATGTAAATTCGTCGAGTAGATAGTGTGCCTGAAAAATGAAGCCGACGTCATCGCTTCTGAGCCGGGCCAGACCATCGTCGTCCAGCGTCGAAATATCCACGCCGTTGACTAATACCTTGCCCCCGGTGGGAACATCAAGCGCGCCCAGAATATTGAGCAGCGTAGATTTGCCGCTGCCTGATTGCCCGACGATAGCCACAAATTCGCGTGCCCGGATCTCGATGTCCAGACCGAAAAGCACGGGCACGTCGATCTTGCCGAAGTACGTTTTTTTCAGCCCTCGCGTTTCGATAACAATAGGCACCTCGGCCTTTGATCGCTCCTCTGTTATCTGTGCACCGGTTAAACTGCTCATTTTCCTGTGTCTTTATCGCATCACGTCGACCGGATTGAGTTTAGCGGCCCGCCGTGCCGGCAGAACTGCGGCAATCACAGTAGTGATGATCGCTGCCAGCATAGCTAACCCGATGTACATCGGAATGATCTTCACAGGAAATAGGGCAAGTGGTTCCTGTCCGGCCACGGCCGCCCTGGTCGGCAAACTGATCAGGTAAGCGATCGTCGTGCCCACTACCGCTCCGACCGAACTGCCGATGATCGCAACACCCAATCCCTGAAACACGAAAACTGTCGATATTTGAGATCGCCGAGCCCCCATGCTCTTCAGGATCCCGATCTCAGCGGATTTCTGAAGTACCGAAACAATAAGAACCGAGGCGATCGCAAACGCTGATGCGATCAGGCTAAACGCCGATATAAGATAGGCAGATATTCCCATCATCTGCATATTGGTGAGGTTTCGAGAATAGTCACGGGTCCAGGGCCGGGCTTCGTATTTTGTTAATGCCATTATGGTGTTCGACAGGTCATCAACCGAGTAAATGTCATAAACCTTGAGGTAAATGATGTTTACCGACGTCCCGAGACCAAAAAGGCTCTGTGCATTACGAAGTGTTACATATGCACTACCGCGGCCCTGGCCTCGATTATAGATCCCTGCAACTGTGAATGAATCGGCTTGATTTGAGCTTGATGTGAGCCGAATGCGTTCGCCGAGCGTCACATTCAGATCCTTTGCCAGCTCCGTGTCAATGACGATCTCGTCGCTGCTCAGGTTTTTGTATCTGCCGCTGACCAGATCCCTCGTGATCGGCGTTATAACATCCAAAAGCTCGGGATCGGCCCCAACCACCGAAACCCCGATCGGATTTGCCCCCTTCGAAGCAAACCCCTGGCCGTTCACGACAGCGGCGACCCCGCTGACATTGGGCAGTCCTCTGAGCATGGTGACAACTTCGTCCCAGTTGTCGATGAACTTCAGTCGTGACGCGGATACTTCGATTCGGCTTGATACGGGATCGTCCGAGCTTTCTAGCAGCTCCGGTTTAGGATCTTCGACCTGCACCGTTACGTGAGGGATCGACTCTGTCAATAGTACAGACATCATGTTCTGCAGACCGAAGATGAGAGAGGTGATAAAGATTACGATTATCACGCCTGTCGCCACGGCACTAATTGTCAAGAGGGTCTGCAAACCACCCGAAAACAGATGTCGCACCGCGAGACGAAACTCGAAACGGTACGCCTTTGGGATCAAGGCCGAAATGAGTATGTCGCCGAATGGTCTCATTACATGTCACCTCGCCTGCACGCGATCTCCAACCTTTATATTCGTGGGCACGGCGATAATTCGGTCTTCAGCTTCAAGTCCGGAGATCACCGGCACACCGTCCTTTGTTGGCAGGCGCGTAACTACCGGCTTCTGTGCCGCTTTGCCATCAACTATTATGAATACCACCGTTTCGTCACCGACCCTTACAGGTGCGGTCTCGGGGATCAATAGACGGCTGACGCTTTTGGCGGTAATAATATTCACGTTGATCGTCTGGCCCGGCCGAAGCCAGTCGGGCGGGTTGTCGGGGATCACCGTGATCGTTATAGTGCCGCGGACCGCGTCGACCGCTGCTCCTATCTCCGAAACTGTGCCTTGAAAGGTATCCTCTGAAAACGGGCCGGACGAGATAACCGCCTCCTGTCCGACCTTTAACGCGGAAAGATTGTTTTCATCGACATCGATGCGAATTTCAGGCTCTACGCTCACCAGAGTAAGTACTCCGAGATTGCCAACGGTTTGGCCGGCCTCCGCATTGACCTTTGTGACGGTCCCGGCAAAGGGTGCGGTGACGGAGGCATTTCCGGCCTGCTCTTCGGCAACACTCAGGGCCCGCTCTGTTTCAGCTACGCGACTTTGCGCAACTTTAATGTCTTCGGCCCTTGCTCCACTTCGGATCGTGCGAAGACGGGACTGCAGGACTCGAACATTCGCTTCCAACGATCTTAGACTCGACTGGGCAGAGCGAACGTTGGCCCGCGATACCTCAATCGCTTGTTTCTGAGCTTCAACTCGCTTTTCGGCAACCTTTAGAATATTTGCATCTCGATCATATTGAGAACGCGAAATGTCACCGGTTTTCACCAAGGAACTGCTTCGCTCGAGTTCCTTTGCTGCCAAGTCCCTTTCAGATAGGAGTTGTTCAAGTATTGAACTGCCCTGATCGACACTCTTTTCCGTCTGGGTGATGACGGAACGCTGCTGTTCGACCTGAGCGATCGCTTGATTGACCTGCTCCACGGCAGCATTAATATCGGAACCCAGGGCATCTCGCGATACCTGAGCCAATTGCGCACGAGCCGTGCTGACAGCGGATCGAGCCTGCGAGATCTGTGCCTCCGCAACGTCATTTTTTATGAGGGCTAATTGCTGGCCGCGAACGACGGTGTCACCTTCTTTCACATAGAGTTTATTTACAATTCCTTGTAGTTGGGCTCCGACATTCGATTCGGTCTCGCCGCCGACTGTTCCGCTGCCCGTGATCGTCTCGGTGATAGTTGCCTGTATTGGTTCCACCAGGTCAACGGTTTTCGGGCGCTGCATAAACCAGACCACCGCTACGACGATCAAAACGATGACCGCTAAAACGCCAGATCTGATGATCCATTTTTGAACGTTCTCGGAACTCCGGTTTGATTGACCTGTCTCACCAGCGTTGATATCCGCTTCGACATCTTCGTCCTTCGGTCCCGCCGCACTGCTGTTTGGTTCTTGCGCTGTGTTCATTACAAATCTGGGGAGGGTAACGCCCTCACTAGGTTCTACACTTCAAAAGAGCCCTCGAAGATCCTTGAGCGCCGACAAACGTCACAACAAATCGTATTTCTGATGTAACTGACACCAAAAATCTGTCTCTCCGGTATCGACCGATTAAGCGACGGCCCGAGTATTTTATGTTCCTCCAATAATTATTTTACTCCTTTCCCAATCAGATATGTGTGTTTCGTATCACAGGCATCTCGATCTCTGTCGGTCCGAGACCGATCTAATTCCCGTTGACGCTACCGCGGCTTATCTGACATTCCTCGGTAAACCCGGCAGGTGGTATCCCTAATGACTGGATCAGGCGGCCCCAGTAATTTACCTGCGACGCGGTCGCGGCGAGCATTACGATCTCTCGCTCGGAAAACTCTTCGTTCAGCCTCGAGACGAAGTCCGGCGGGAAGTTGAGCGGCGTCGCCGAGATCAGGCGCGCATATTGGAGCGCTGTCGTTTCACGTCCCGAAAGGCTTACGGGGAAGCCGTCCGGAAAACCGGCCCTCATGGCTTCGAATTCCTGCCGCGAAACCCCGTGGCCTTCGAAGTCGAACGCATTCATATCAATACAGAAAGGACATGAGATCGCGAATGCCGTTTGCAGGCGCACGAGCCGCAGCAGGCGTTTTTCTACATCGTTCCGGCCATGAGCAGTAAACGATTCGAGCGCGCCCGAACCGATCGCGGCCTTCGGATACCACGACAAGAGCCTTGCAGGCATCATCCGTTGGCCGGTCACTTTCTCGACGATCCGGATCGCCAGCCTTAATACGAAAGGTATCCGGCCAGGTTCTGGAATAAAAGTGTTCATTGCGTTACGGCAAACTGCCTCCGGAAAACTTCGTCGTATTTTGTGACTCGCAAGCTGCAACAGTTGGAATCACAAGATCCAATTAAACAGATAGCCCGAAAAGATAATACAAATCGTGACTATGCCGAAAAAGATGGCGATCAGTTTGATAGTCATCACTTTTTTGAGCAGCATCGCCTCGGGGATCGATAGCCCAACGACGGCCATCATAAATGCCAGCGAGGTGCCGATCGGGATGCCTTTGGCGACAAAAACCTGAACAACGGGAACGATTCCGCTTGCGTTCGCATACATTGGAACGCCGATAACAACGGCTAGCGGGACCGCATACCATGTGTCTTTGCCGATGTATGCCTCAAAGAATCCTTCGGGGATATAACCGTGCATTGCGGCACCGATCGCGATACCGATGAGTATGTAAGGCGTTACGCTCTTTACAATACCGAGCGCTTCGCGGGCGATCTCCGGCAGGCGTTGAATGAACTTCTTGCGTTCTGCAACAAAGGCTTCGCGGTCGGCCTCGGATTCTTCCCACAGCTTGTGCACCCAATCAGTCAAGAGATGTTCGAGCTTCAGCCGGTCCATTACGATACCGCTAACAATGCCAAGCGTAATGCCGGTCACGACATAGATCGCCGTAGTCTTCAGCCCGAACGAACCGAGCAGCACCGCGACCGCAACCTCATTAACAAGCGGCGATGTGACCAGAAACGAAAACGTCACGCCGAGCGGTATGCCTCCGCGGACAAACCCGATAAACAGCGGCACAGATGAACACGAACAAAACGGAGTCGCCGCTCCGAACGTTGAAGCCAGCAAATATTCGCCGCCGTAGAGTTTGTTCTGCGAAAGGAATGAGCGGATGCGCTCGATCGGGAAGTAGGCGTTTACGATGCCCATCACGAACGTGATCAGAAAGAGTAGAATTATGATCTTGATCGTGTCATAGACAAAGAAATTGAGAGCGTCGCCGAGGTGCGTGCCTTGCTCGATACCCACAAGGCTGTAGATCAGCCAATCCGCGAATAATTGCACCCAGTCAAACATCGCTTACGCTAACATCGCCCGAACCTCTTCTTTCGACGGCACCCTGCCAGTCATCTTGACCGCGCCGTCGAGCACGACCGCCGGTGTCGACATAATGTCGTATTCCATTATCTTCTGGATGTCTTCGACCTTTTCGATGTCGGCCTCAAGTCCCATTTCACCAAGCGTTTCGCGAATGACTGCCTCAGTAAGTTTGCATTTGGCACATCCCGTGCCGAGGATCTTTATGGTTTTCATTTTTCTATTCTAAGCCTTTGATATTGGCTTCTCTGTGCGCCGGATCACTCCTGTCAGCTCCGTTCCGGGTGCGACGGTGTTGAAGACGGTCCCGAATTTCTTGACATTCTCGTGGAGCAGCTCCAGCCGCTTATCTGATTCTTCAGTATCAACAATGATCTCGTAGGTTATCGACTCCATTTTGGGCGGAACGTCCTGCCTCACACCGTCGATCTTGATCGTAATTCCGCTAAGCGAAAACTTTAGGATCGACGTCACACGTTCGATTCCCTTGATCATGCACGCCGTGACCGCTGCGAGAAGTAGTTCCGCTGGATTAAAGGCATCGAGGCTCCCGGCCATACTTGTATCAAGCTTTAACTCAGCCGATTTACAACGGGCCCGTCCGCCAGACTCGTCGACACGATCAGACTCGACATGAAACGTCATCTTTGAACTTTGATCTTTGTTAGATTTATCTTTCATAATAACATTTATGTTTATGCATAATTGATATTTTCAGACTATGCCTCGCCAGAATCAATGTCAAGCCATTCTTGACTGAAAGGCATTAAGATGACCACGGTCTCTTGCGCTTCGGCTTGTTATAGCGCAATCATTCTTTATGTCAGTCGTTCTTGAACAGTTTCACGTTATCGAAGATTACCTGGTCATGCCCGACGAGGAGGTGGTCGAACGTATTGAACTGGCCCGCCGAGAGCTAGATAAAAGGGTCATCATTCTCGGACACCATTACCAACGTGATGATGTGATCCGCCACGCTGACCTGACGGGCGATTCGTATCAGTTGTCGGTGATGGCATCGCAGACGGAGGCGGAGTACATCGTCTTTTGTGGCGTTCACTTCATGGCCGAATCGGCCGATATCCTTGGAAAACCCCACCAGCGCGTAATCCTCCCCGATCTCGGGGCGGGCTGCTCGATGGCCGATATGGCTACCATAGACCAGGTCGAGGATGCATGGGAGCAGCTCGGGGACATCGGCGTGCTCGAAAACAAGGTAGCGCCGATCACGTATATGAATTCATCGGCCGCGATCAAAGCTTTCTGTGGACGGCACGAGGGCGTTGTCTGTACATCCTCGAATGCAATACCGCTCTTTGACATCTATTTGAAGGAATTCGACAAGATGTTCTTTTTCCCAGACCAGCACCTGGGGAGGAACACCGGTGCAAAGTTCGGTATCCCGCTGGACAAGATGGCCCTCTGGAACCCGCATCTGGAACTCGGCGGCAATACCGAGGAGCAGCTTCATAACGCAAAGCTGATCCTGTGGCGCGGACATTGTTCGGTACACGGGCGATTCAAGCCCTGGCATGTCGATAAAGTACGGGCCGAGATACCCGGCGTCAAGGTGCTCGTCCACCCCGAATGTATGCGCGAGGTGGTCGAGGTGAGCGATCTCGATGGGTCGACTTCATTTATTATCAAGACAGTCGAGAATTCACCTCCAGGATCAAAATGGGCGATCGGGACCGAAATAAATCTCGTCAATCGCCTCGCACAGCGTTTCCCTGACAAGGAGATACATCTGCTCGCTCCCGACCTCTGTATGTGCGCGACGATGTATCGCATCGCCCCTCAAAATCTCGCTTGGGCTCTCGAAAACCTCGTCGCCGGCAATGTTGTCAACGAGATCGTCGTCGAAGACGAAACCAAACATTACGCCAAAATTGCTCTTGGAAGGATGATAGAGCTTTCAGAAAAAAAGAATTAGCCGCAGATCAACGCAGATGACGCGGATTTGAGAATTTCTTTTCTGATCTTCGTTTTCTGTGTTTATCCGCGGCAAAAGTTCCTTCTTGCTTTATTCACGCTGGTCGAACAAAATAATTAAAAGGAGACACTTACGATGACCGAGGCCGAATCGACAGCCATCTCACGCTTGCGTGCCAGCGAGATAATGACAAAGAGCGTCCGCACGGCCACGCGGGAAATGTCATTGCGCGAGGTCGCCGTGATGATGCGCGAGGGTGATATGGGAGCTGTTCCGGTTGTTGATAGCGGCAAGCTTATCGGCATCGTTACCGACCGCGATATTGTCGTCCGTGCCGTCGCTGAGGGCAAGACAGCCGATACGACTGTCGGCGAAGTTATGACGGCCGAGCTATTCACCGTCGCCCCCGACGATTTTGTCTTTGAGGCGATAAGGCTAATGGGTGATAAACAGATCCGCCGCATCCCGGTCGTCGACGCCGATGGAAAACTAGCCGGCATCATCGCCATGGCCGACATCGCCCTCGAATCGGAGGACGAACGCGAGATTGCCGAAACGCTCGAAGAGATATCGAGCGGCAGTGCCTTTTGGAGTAAGAAGTAGTTACATGTGACGGGTCACAGGTGACAAGAAAAGACGAAACACTTGTCACCTGTCACTCAATAAAATGGCTAAATCCACTAATCGACTTTTTCTATTCACCGGTACGTCGAAGGATGTTCGGTCCGGCCAGCTTTGGTATCCGGCCGCCGACGTGTATCAGACGCCGGAAGGCTGGGTGGTCAAGATCGAACTTGCCGGCGTTTCGGCGGAGGAGATCGAGATCGACGTGCAAGGCCAGACCTTGTCTATCTCCGGCTGTCGTAAAGATCGTTCATGTACGAGCGGAGTATCGTATCAGCAGATGGAAATAACCTACAGTAACTTTGAAAAAACGCTGCGGTTCCCCTCGACTATCGAGGGAGCCAATGTCGAGCATATATTTGAGAACGGACTGCTGATCATTAATCTTAGAAAAGGGAAATAACACCGTATGGCAGACGATACGACACAAGATCCGGAAGAAAATCAGGATAAGGCGCCGCCGCAAGAATTCGAGATAGCTGTTCTGCCGCTGCAGAATACGACGCTTTTCCCTGAGACCATCGTACCGCTGGCGGTCGGCCGTGACCGGTCGACCAAGGCCGTCGAGGCTGCTCTCGCGAACGAGGAAAAATTGCTCGCATGTGTCACCACACGGACCGAGAATGTTAACGGCGACGATGCCAAATACGATGACCTTTATAAGGTCGGAACTATCGTAAACATCAAGCGAATGATGCGCAACGAGGGCATCATGCAGCTTGTCGTTCAGGGCATGGATCGATTTGAGGTGGTCGAATGGTTAACGGATCAGCCTTTTATAAAAGCCCGCGTCCGTATCCTGCCTGAGTTGACCCGGACGGCCGAGGACGAGATCGAAGCCTTAAAACGAAATATTCACGGGATGATCCAGGAAGCGCTCGCATTGCTGCCTCAGGTGCCGCCCGAGGTTCGTGTTGCTGTCACATCGCAGGAAAATCCGGTCCAGCTTGCATATTTTCTAGCTTCCGTTCTCGATCTCGGAGTCGAAACGGAACAAAAAATGCTTGAGGCTACCACTGTTGACGATCTGCTGTCGCTGACTCACGGTGCATTGGCACGTGAACTCGAGATCATGCAGATCCGTTCAAAGATCGCGACCGAGGCCCAGCAGGAGATGGACAAATCGCAGCGCGATTACGTATTGCGCCAGCAGATGAAGGCCATCCAAAAAGAACTGGGTGACGATGAATCCGGGGAAAGGGCCGAGGCGGAGCAGCTTCGCGAACGCCTCGAGGTTGCCGACCTTCCCGACGATGTCAGAAAAGAGGCGACGCGCGAATTAAAACGGATGGAGCAGCTGCCCCAGGCGGCGCCGGATTATCATGTAATTCGAACATACCTTGAATACATCCTCGAGCTGCCGTGGCGAAAATCCAGCGAAGAAAAACTCGATCTTAACGAAGCCCAGCGAGTATTGGATGAGGACCACTACGGCCTGGTGGACATCAAGGAGCGCATCCTCGAATCGCTCGCCGTTGTCAAGCTCCGCCCGGATTCGAAGAGCCCGATAATCCTGTTCGTCGGCCCTCCGGGAGTCGGTAAGACATCACTCGGGCGTTCGATCGCGCGGGCTATGGGAAGGGAATTCGACCGTATGAGCTTGGGCGGAATGCGTGATGAGGCCGAACTTCGCGGACACCGCCGCACCTATGTGGGAGCGATGCCCGGACGCATTATCCAGTCGCTGCGGCGCGTCGGCGTCAATAATCCGGTGATGATGCTCGATGAGATAGACAAGCTCGGCAATGACTTTCGCGGCGATCCTTCGTCGGCCCTGCTTGAGATCCTCGACCCGGCACAGAATAATACCTTTCGCGATAATTACCTCGATCTGCCGTTCGATCTGTCGAAGGTATTTTTTATTGCGACCGCAAACCAGCTTGGCCCGATCCCGATGCCGCTCCGCGACCGTATGGAGATCATACAGCTTGCCGGATACAGCGATCGAGAAAAGCTCAACATCGCAAAGCAGTATCTCGTGCCGCGGCAGATAATAGAGAACGGCCTCAAGGACGAGCAGATCTCTATAACTGAGGACGCCATCAATCTACTCTCGACAAGATATACACGCGAAGCCGGCGTTCGTCAGCTCGAACGAGCCATCGGTAACCTGACACGAAAAGTCGCGCTCAAGGTCGCTCAGGGTTTAAGCGAAAAGGTTACGATCTCGGCCGAGGAGGTCAAGGGCTATCTCGGGCCGCCGCGCGTTTATCCGGAAGAGGCGAGGAAGGAGCTTCCGCCCGGTGTTGCGACCGGAATGGCCTGGACCGAGATGGGCGGGGAAGTGCTCTTTATAGAGGCAACCCTTCTGCCCGGCGGCAGCGGACTGACGCTGACCGGCCAGCTCGGAGAGGTAATGAAGGAATCGGCCCAGGCGGCCCGCAGCTATCTTTGGTCGCACGCCGCCGAATTTGGCATCGATCCGGAAACTATCAAGCAAAACGGCGTTCATCTTCACGTTCCGGCAGGTGCGATACCTAAAGACGGGCCGAGCGCGGGCGTAACGATGGCGACGGCACTAGCTTCCTTGTACACCGGCCGTAAAGTGCGTTTCGATACTTCGATGACAGGTGAGATCACATTGTCGGGGCTGGTCTTTCCGGTGGGCGGGATCAAGGAAAAGGTATTAGCGGCCCATCGCGCCGGGATCAGGCGCATTGTGCTTCCTTCACGAAATGACGGAGACATCGAAGAGATCCCGGAAGACGTCCGACGTGAGCTGGAGATAATTCCGGCCGTGTGGATAAGCGATGTGCTGAACGCTGCCCTCGAACCTTCTCCTACAGGTGCCGCGGATGCGCCATTCAGGAATATCGGAACGGAACCTCTGGCCGATAACCTGAGCGAACCCCTGATCGCAAAAGAAAGTTAGAGGTCAGGACATTTCTTGAGCTCGTCCGCAGATAAATCACTACAACCGTTAATATTTGTTATACACAGATAAATATTGACAAACGTCAATTTACCAGTCATAATCAAGCAGGATTCTCCGCTCTGCTCTGACTGCCCCTCATTGCTGCCGGCTGATCGATCTCTTTCCCACAAAGAGTTGTCATCAATCTTTTCGGCCTTTTGAGGCGTATCATTCCGCTTATTCTTTCCTTTGAGGAGCAGTCAAAACATGATCTCGATCAATTTCGTATTTCACAGACGGGCTTTCTATGCACTGTCAGTTTCGCTTATTCTCGGTGCGTTTGGCATCGTAACCGGGCCCGCAATTGCTGACGCAGCCCCTTCGCAATCGGCCGGCCGCATATTGCGGGCCGTTTCGACAAATGCCGAGCCTGGCGGCGAGGCGTTCGTTGTAGTCGAACTAGATTCGATGGGCGACGAAGTCGCGATGGGCTTCAGCGTAAACTTTGATCCTTCCAAGCTCAACACCCCCGTTGTGAACCTTGGGTCCGGCGTGCCGTCGGGCACGATGATCACCCAGAATTTGACACAGGCCGCAAGCGGCCGGATCGGCGTTCTCCTGGATTCGATGAATGCGTTCGCGGCCTCAGGACCGGCAAGAGAAGTAGTTGTCATCAAATTTAACGTTGCAGCGGAAGCCCCCGAGGGCCCGACGCTTGTTACCTTTGGAAATACTCCGATATCCCGAAGTACGTCCAGTGTTATGGGCGATTTGTTGGCGACCGGATATCAGGACGGGTCGGTCACGATCGGAGCGGCTGCCCCGCCGACGGTCATTGTCTCGGGGTTGGTCCGCACGCCGAGCGGTGTAGGGTTACGGAATGCGACCGTTACGATGACGGATGCCAATAACAACCGCCGCTCTGTGCCGACCGCAAGTCTGGGGTATTACAGCTTTCCGGACGTCGAACCCGGCCAGTACACGATCAGCGTCACTTCGAGGCAATATCGATTCGTAACGAAAGTCGTTCAAGTGAACGGCAGCGTTTCTGATATAGACTTTACTGGCCTTGAATGATTTCAAGGTAACGACATGGTCTGAAAAGGCGGCTTGTGGTCGCCTTTTCTGCCGCCGCGGCGATGTCTATTTTACGGGCCCGTGTCCGGGCTGTTCGGCTAAGTCCCAAAAAACTAAATAAATTGACAAAGCTGAAGCTCAAAACGCATAATGGGAAAAGTCTTTTTTACGGCGTAATGCGCGTTTTTTGGTCCCCGGTGAAAATGTCAGTTCGCGGGGACATTGGTTAGGTTTGTTAGGTAATAACGAACACTAATTTTGAATTTTATTATCAATTCAGGAGATCTAGGTAATGATTAAGAACTTCGAGAAGTCAGTATTGGTATTTCGCAGAGCGTCGCTAAGGTTCGGCGCTCTCTTATGTTTATTGGCAGTTGCAGCTTTCACATTGCCGGTTGGGGCACAGCGTGGAGCGGGAAAGAGCGAGCGACCGTTCAAGTCTTCAAAGATCGAGACGGTATCCGCTGCCAAGCAGGCGCGGATCGCCGCTGACGAGGCTAGTTTTGATGGAACTGGATCGGAGAGTTTAGCCGCGATGGTTCCCCAGGCCCCATTGGCTAACCCGGTGATCTACGCCTACGACCAACTCGATGACAGGATCATCAGCTTTAACGCCGCGACGCCGGGAACGCTGCTTACTAATGTCGCGCTAAGTGGGCTTGATACCGCCAATAATGAGGTGCTTGAATTCATTGACTTTCGTCCGTCCAATGGGATCCTTTACGCCGTTGCCAATAAGGAAGGGTTTCCAAGTAGGATCAGTCGGGTGGTGACGATCAATCTCGTAAGCGGAGTGATCGGGCCGGTTGGCGGGAATATACCTTCTATCACTAACGATCTCAATTTTTACGGTGGTGACTTTAATTCCGTTGTAGACCTAATTCGCGAGGCTGACACGGCAAACGCCAACCGCCGTTTGAATCCTAATGACGGAACCGTCACGGCCAACGACACGCCGTTTGTCTACGCCTCGGGCGATCCTTTTTTTGGGACAGTTCCGAGGGTATCTCACGTGGCATACGTAAATGACATTGGGGGTGTTGCAGGGCCCACACTGTATGGTATTGATAACGCTACGGACCAATTGGTCCGGATCGGCAGCTTCGGCGGCTCACCGGTATCGCCGAATTCAGGGCAATTGTTCACCATCGGCCCGCTCGGGGTAAATGCTCTCAACTTCGGCGGCTTTGATATTCAGGAGGGCACGGGCCTGGGTTTTGCGGCCTTGCGTACCTCCGGCACTTCTTCTCTTTTCTCGATCGATCTTTCGACCGGTGCCGCCTCGCTCATCGGTTCCTTCGACAATTTTGATACCGACTACTTTCCGATCATAGACGGTCTATCCATTGTGCCCGGAGGGGGCGTGGCAGACCTGTCGATCACAAAGACGGACGGATTCGCTACCTACGCGCCGGGTGTCTTCGCGAGATATACGGTGGTGGCCAGCAATGCGGGCCCGGATCCCGTTGTGGGTGCCAGGGTGCTCGATACCTTTTCCAATAAGTTCAGCTCTGCGTCATTTACTTGCGTTGGTGCGGGTGGCGGCACCTGTCCCGCTTCGGGAACGGGCGACATCGATGCTTTGGTTGACCTGCCGGTGGGGGCTACGGTGACATTTTCGATCACGGCGATCGTTTCAGAAGGCGCGACAGGTGATCTGGTCAATACGGCCACGGTCGCCGCTCCGTCCGGCGTGACCGATCCTACGCCGGCAAACAGCGCTGCCACTGACACTAACACGCTTTCGACCACATCGGCCAGCGTCCTTGTTTCCGGACGCGTTATGGCGCCCAGTGGTCGCGGGCTTCGTGGTGCACGAGTGACGATCGTAGATCCGGATGGCGTGGCGACGAGTGTCGTAACCAGCACGTTGGGGTATTACACCTTCGATGACGTAACGGCCGGCGGTACGTATATCATTGCCGTCTGTTCGAGACAATACAGGTTCAACTCACGCATAATTCAGGTGTCGGACAACCTGACCGATGTCGATTTTATCGGAATGGAATAGACCCTCCTTATCGCTGTAAGCAAGAGGCTGCTCAGGAATGGGCAGCCTCTTTTTTTGTGGCGATGGTATCTGAAAAGTCCGTTTTCAATTGCCTCCGGCTTCAGCCGGAGGACCGTTTGAGGTAAAAACAACGGCTTTAGCCGAAATTGATAAACCCGGATTACGCGCTAGAACAAAAAGCTAAGAGATCTGCCCGCGAATTACGCGAATAAACCGAACACAGATCCTTTAATTCGTGACAATTCGCGTTATTCGCGGGCAGAAAATCCTAATGCGGAATCCGAGTTAAATCTATCCCCTTCGGGAATTGAAAGGGCCTTTCGAAATCTGGGATACAACAGGCCTGTTGCTGACTTGACAATGGATAGAACAGGAGTATATTAGCCTCAACCAGTAGTTTCGCTGTCCCGTTCCAGGGGGCGATAGTTTGACAGCAAGGATCAAATAATTGGGTCAAAAGCTACGGCATCGGCTGACCTTAAAAAGTTTTTGGAATATAAGTTCTATTGGGCTTTTTCTCAGGCAGTCGATAAGGTTAGAATAAACTAAACGTTGAGAGGGGCTGCCACCGGCAAACCCCTGTCTGTCTGGATCGACGAGTTTTTTTACGGGTGTCGGCAGATGTGGATCAAGATTTTTCTTGACAAAAACTGATTCTGCTGTATATTTGGAAAGAACGATCATTATTTGCAAGAGGTAAGCGTTCCCTTATGGGCCCACTTACCTATACAACCAGTCTTCATTTGGCAGTCGTATCGCTTGTCCGGTCCGGATGCCGTTTCAGAGTGTCGGAGTTAGTTGCTTAGTTTTACCACGTGATGGATGAGTTTTCAGATCATTGCTTAAGTTTAGCGGGCACAAAGTTCAAAACAGCCGTACGCGAGTGCGGTATCACAAACAAACGAGTTTTCAAACTTGGAGGGATCACAATAATATGATTAGTAAATTTCTAAACAACAAGATCTACTTATCAGCACTAGTCCTCGTGGCCGTCATGGCGACAGGGCTTTATTTAGTGTCTGATAATACAACCGTTTCGGCGCAGAGGGGCGACCTTACGAGCCGAACAGAGAGCAAGGGCAAGGTAGCCCGTGCTGATCAGCTCGCCGTAGCACTTAACTTCGGTTCGGCTTCTGAATACACAGTATTCGGAGCGAAAGGAATAAAAGGCGATGGTTCGAGCGTACAGGGCCGTTTAGGCTCAGCGGCTGACGAAGCCACGCTTGGTGAGGACGGCAGCGGCCTGAAGGCACGCAGCGGCGTCACCAAAGCAATTTCAATGATCAACCAGCTTCCATGCCAGGACATGGACGATGCAATTACGGGCGGCACATTCAAGCCGGGCG
>JBGTBC010000125.1:0-5983 GCA_041749555.1 Pyrinomonadaceae bacterium
GTTTGCCAGCCAATCAGGCATCAATTACCGGCAGGCGATCATCCGCAACCACTACGTCGGGCGAACATTTATCGAGCCGAGTCAGTCGATCCGCTCATTTGGCGTACGTCTGAAGCTGAACCCCATCAAAGACCTGATAAATGGACGGCGGATCGTGCTCGTTGATGATTCTATAGTTCGGGGAACAACATCGAGAAAGATCGTCCAGATGGTCCGAGAAGCCGGGGCGACCGAGGTCCATATGCGGATCTCGTGTCCGCCGACAACGCATTCCTGTTACTACGGTGTCGATACACCCGACCGTGACGATCTGATCGCCGCCAATATGTCGGTCACCGAAGTTTGTGACTATATAGGCGCCGACAGCTTGGGCTATCTCTCCCTCAAAGGTATGCTCGATGCATCGGGGTTCGACCCATCCTTATCGTGTAATGCATGCTGGACGGGGAAGTATCCGACCGATCTCTCGATCGAAAACAGAACAAAGGCCGCTCATTTGCAATGACAGCCTCATCCGGCCCCGTATGGAACAGAAAAATCACATCAAAGAACTACGCGGCAAACGAGCGTTAGAACGCCAGCTAGAGTATCAGGAGAACAAGGCCGCAGCATTTCGCGGCAGCGAAGCTAGCCTGCTCAGGAATAAAGCCCTTGGGTCGCTCGTGTTTCGTCAGCGGCTGGGGGCGATCCGCCCGTTCAACGACACCGACCGGATCCTGGAGGTCGGCAGCGGTGCTCACGGTTTGATCTTCGGTTTTAAGGGGAGCTGCTGTATCGGCGTCGATCCTCTGGCGGTCGATTACAAGCGGCTCTTCCCCTACCTGCAAAAGGAAGCGCAGACTGTCGCAGCGTTCGGTGAGAACCTGCCATTTGCTGACGCGTCATTCGATGTCGTCATGAGTGACAACGTCATCGACCACGCAACTGAGCCATTTGCCATCATCGATGAGATCCTGCGTGTCTTAAAGCCCGGCGGCCTGCTGTATTTCACGGTCAACATTCACCATCCATTTTATGATCTCGCATCTCGCTTTTACGGAGGGATGAAAGGCCTTGGTGTCGGGGTCGAGGTCGGCCCGTTCGCCGATCACACGGTTCACCTTACCGAAGCCGCGATCTCAGCCGCATTCGCTTTGCAGCCGCTCGACATCATCGAACAAAACTCCAACGCCGCCGAAACCAAACGAAATTCTCGACGTTCCATAGCTTTCGATCCCGACGCCCTGCTCAAAAAGCTCTTTTTCAAGAACGCAAGATTCGAATTGATCGCGTTAAAGCAAGGTGGTGGCGTATCTTGACAAAATTTGACAGCTTGCTTATCTCATTCATATAGACTATACAAATAGGCGTGGATCAACCCAAATCCTATGAGCTCGAGACCGAGAACCGCGGCTCGTACCTTTATGCGATCGTCGGCGGATTGAAGGTTACGCCCGATATCGCTCTCGGCTACTGGCGTGAGATCATCGACGAATGCGATGAGCTCGGCCTCTCAAAGATCCTCCTGGAACACAATTTCGTCACGATGATATCGATGCCGGAGATGCTCGAGGTGATCGGTCCGCTGGGTAAACTTCTAAAGGGGTGCTCGTTCGCTTTTGTTGACACCCACGGCCATTATGATATCCCCGAGGCTGCGAAAGTGATCTTTCGCAATCTTGACGTAAAGATGCAGTTATTCGAAGAGGTCGAACGAGCTGAAAAATGGCTCCTCGCGAACTAAGCGAGATCGATTCTTTTAATTCCCCGTAAGCAATTTCGGTCGTTCTGCCATTTCCATTGTCATTAAGACTACAGACTTTTTTCGGTAAAGCCCCCATCATTCTACATGCACGGATGGAGGGCTAGAAATGAGTAACGAAAAGCAAAAATCGATCGAAAAGCTAAAAGAACTAATGGAAGGCATCGATATCTGCATGCTTACCACTATCGACAGCGGCCAAATGCGCAGCCGGCCGATGTCGACCCAGCAAGCGGAATTCGATGGCGATCTATGGTTCTTTACCAGTGATCAGACCCACAAGATCGACGAGATCGAAAAGGACAACCGGGTCTGCGTCGCCTATTCCAAGCCATCCGACAGCACTTATGTATCTCTGAGCGGCAGGGCCTCTGTCGTAAGGGATCCGGCTATGTTGGAGGAGTTGTGGAACCCTATGTTAAGAGCCTGGTTCCCCGAAGGACTCGATGATCCTCATCTTTGTCTCTTGAAGATCTCAGCGGAGCAGGCCGAATATTGGGAATCGCCTTCCGGTAAAGTATTAGAACTTCTCGGTTTCGCAAAGGCACTCGCAACAGGTGAAAGCGCGGAGTGGGGAGAAAACAAGAAGCTGGACCTTTGAGGGGAAAGGGACCGCAGCTTAGAAATTCCGAACGTTAGCCTGAGCAGTGGGGTTCGGCACACGAACCAGAATAGTGGTGCCCCCACCTTCGGGTTTGCTGTCGATCTCGATCGTGCCTTTTAGCAGGGCGGCACGTTCCCGCATACCGATAAGACCTAGCTGACGGTTTCCGGGACCCGTTCCCGCGTCGGACTGGTGTATATTCTCAAATCCGACACCGTTATCCTCAATTATGAGCGTGATCGTGTCTTGCTGGGCCTGCAGCAGGACGTTTACGTTGGTTGCGTTCGCATGCTTGAGGATGTTGTTCAGCGCCTCTTGCGCGATCCGGTAGAGGTTCGTTTCGACCGCATTCGGCAGCCGACTGCTGACAGCAGGGGCAGCAGAGCGGCTTGCCTGGAACTCCGCTTGCACTCCGTATTGATCCGACCACTCCCCGACAAAACTTCTCAGTGCATCTTCAAGTCCGAGCTCTTCGAGCTCGGTCGGCCGGAGCTCCCATGAGAGAAAACCAATATCACGGTCAACCTGCGAAGCCGCGGCACGCACCTCTTCGATCGCGGTGGAATTACCGTTACCGTCGGCCGCCCGATCACTAATCGACTCGATACGGAGCCTGAGAGCTGTCATCTTCTGTCCGAGATGGTCGTGCAGGTCACGCGCTATCTTACGCCTTTCGGCCTCCTGAGCTTCGACTATACGCTGCATAATCTCCGTTTGACGGCGTGATCGCTCGGCCGCCTTTCGCTCGGAAACATTCGCAAAAACGAGTACCACTCCGCGCACGTCCTTACCCTCTTTTATCGGGGCCGCGCTGTCGTCGATCGGGGTTTCGGAGCCATTCTTTGACCTAAGAACAGTGTGGTTGGAGAGTCCCTCTATATTGCCCGTGGCCAGAACATTCGCGGTAGGCGACGGGACAGGCTCACCTGTATTTTCATCGAAAATGTCAAATACTTCTCTGAGCGGTCGGCCCCTGGCCGATTCATACTCCCAGCCGGTCATTTTTTCGGCGACCGGGTTCATAAAGGTGACCGCATCACTGGTATCCGTGGTGATCACCCCGTCGCCGATACTGGCCAGTGTGACCTGAAGCAGATCGCGCTGCTCACGCATTCGCTCCTGTGCCCTGCGAAGGCCGCTAATAACCAGGGCGAGGAAAACATAAAAAGCGAAGATACTAAAATAGCTGAAAATTTGGCGGGCCGGCAGCGGGTCCGCCGGCGCCGTGGAAAATATGACTGTCGTTACCTGAAAGAGGACGCCCAGAAATATTCCCGGCCACCTGCCGGCATACCAGGCGACCGCTACCATGGCGAGCACAACAGGGATCGTAAGATTCAGACGAAGCTCGAACAATCGGCTATTGAGCAGGCTTATGCCGATGATCGCCGCAAATGCGACAAGTGCAAACCCGTATCGCAGCAGCCAATGACTCTTCATCAGACTTGCGTATAAAAGCCGCTCTTTGGACATGTCCATCTTTGCCCCTTGAAAACTGATGCACTTAGTTTACACGCCAGTAGAAAGCCGGCCCGAATATCCATCATAACATTAAAGCGGTTTCTCCTGGAACGCCTATCTCGCAGAGGTATCGCTCGATGCGCCGGTTATATTACAACTATCAGCTTTCATTTTTCATCTCAATTACGTAAACTTCGAGATTCGGCAATACGCCGAACTTGAAACGCTTTTTGGGGGCGACAGGCTTCGACAGGGGCTTGTATAGATCTTTGAGTGCACGTCGGGCTTTTGTATGGTGAGCTCGTTAACAAAACTATACAAAAACAAATGCTAATCAAGAATTAGCTCTTGCTGCCTAATTAACTTTAGCTACAGCAATGTCTTGCCGGAAGTCCGCCTGATGCGACCGGTTAAGGCATAACTCAGTTCAGGCTCGGGCGCGTTCACCACCTGCGAACGCGGCTTAAAGTTAGTCAGGTTAGTTGTCGAAGAGGTCTTGTCAGTTCATCTGCTCTTTGACGGCGAAAATTAAGTGAACTGACTAAACGTGTAGATCGCACTGGTCGCAACCTTTGGATGCGGGTTCGATTCCCGCCGCCTCCACCATCTCTTCTTAGTTCCAGGTTCAAAGTTTCAGGTTTAACATTGGCTGCCCGTTCGTGGTCAGCCGGCTTGTCTCACTTTTTCAGCCGGCGAGTTGTTTCTTCAGATGCTCGACGACCGCGCAGTGTTCGGCTTGCGGACTGAAAAGAATGATCTCAGCGTCTCGTCCCACGCGGACCGAGTGGCCGGCTGGCCAGAAAAAAAGGTCGCCGTCCTTGATAGTCTCCTCTTGACCGTCCGAATAGGTTACGGTCACTTCGCCATCGGACAGGAACCCCCAATGCGGAGACTGGCAAAGATCGCCTTCGAGTCCCTTTAGGAGAGGAGCGATGTCGGTCCCAACTCCGAGCGAAAAATATTCGCCCGCCATTTTTCCGTATCCTGTCGCATCTCCAAAATCGAAGACCTGTCTCGCAATAGCCCCAGGCACATTAAGTCTTTCGGGTACGTCGCTTTTTGATATATGCATTCATCCCTCCTGATATTCTAGAATCCTTATTATCCTACATAAGAAAGCGTCCGAGTGACTAAATCGAAAGAAAGAATTTCTTCTGGAACCGGACGATTTAATGACAATTCCGCCGTAATGCATTTGTCTCACATTCCATTCAGGAACCAGTTCATTTCAACTTCTAAATTCTAAATAGATGTCCCAACTTTTTTCGAGGTGAAATAGTAATTGAGGGGCCATTCTGAGGTGCGGTTCAGATAGGGTTAGGGTTGTCTCAATTTTGGCGAGAAAGCAAAGATAAACCTCAGCATCTCAAGTAGATCTTGCCCAAGAGCAAGTTCGGGTCACCTCGTCTCAACTTGGGGTTTAGCTTAATGGGGCGGGGGGGAAGAAGATCGTCTCAACTTTCCTTTCAAGAGGATAAT
Source organism: Pyrinomonadaceae bacterium (assembly GCA_041749555.1). Classification (GTDB taxonomy): domain Bacteria; phylum Acidobacteriota; class Blastocatellia; order Pyrinomonadales; family Pyrinomonadaceae; genus OLB17. Next base: position 5,286 of record JBGTBC010000125.1, read on the forward strand.
GTCGATTCCTCTCGTCAGGTCGGTTCAGTGGCGAGTGTGTCTGCCAACGTTGTCGACGAGCCAGGCTGGAACGAAGGCGGTTGGGCTGGTGTCTGTCTCAACTTGGTGACATCAAAAGCAGCGGGCAGGCTCGCTTCTAAACGGTCGTCGTGTAAGTTTTCAAAGATCCAGGTCAGGGTCGGGAATTCGAGGGTTAAAAGGAAGTGTTAGTGTTACAAGCGTGTTCTGTGTAACGCAGTTACTCATGGTGGTGAGCCTCGGGCTAAGGTCGTCGGTGAGAATTGTGAAGCAAGTGCCTCGAGTTCATCCGCGTCCATTGCTGCCAGCCGTCTCTCTACCAAATCGCGTGCGATCGCGGCGATAAACTCCTCCTTGTAATAGTCCATATCCATCGACGGCATCGGCCCGGCGGGTGTGAGGTCGTAGAACACCGGTTCGTCAACGGTTGGTTCGTTCCGAATGCGGGTGAGCAGTTGATATGGACGATCAGGAGCATATCGGCTCGCGACCAACACGTCCAGAACGTGTTCGACGTACTTAGTCCTTTCGTCGCGAGCAAAAGGACCAAGTTTGATATTCAGCGATTCGCAATTGCAGTGGCACTGGGGGTTCTCATTCATCATACGTTGCAACAATAACTACTTTGTTGCAGGAATGAAATACCATTTGGCGTGATTTGTATGATTTGGCGTGATTTG
>JBGTBC010000126.1:0-1264 GCA_041749555.1 Pyrinomonadaceae bacterium
AGATCCGCCGGCGTCGATCCCCATCTGGTCGAGGAGCTCCGTTCGACGAAGTACACCGGGATTTAGAAACTCATCTTCGCGTTCAAGAATGCAGGTGACAATGATACGAGAGCCGTATTTTAGCGCCGGAGTCTCGACACCGTTTATGCTTATAGGCAGGAAGATGCGGACTTTGCCGGTGACATCGCGGTCCATGCCGCGGTATCTCAAGCGATCGGTCTGGATCGTGAGGAGTGAGCCTTCCGCCGAAGGCTCGGGCCAGCTGATGAGAACGCCTTCGACCTCGACAGGCTGACCTGAGATGATCTCACCACGGTCAAACAGGACCTTTATGCGGTCGGGCCTTACGCCCTGTTTTTCGGCGATGCCGGTGACAGCACCGGCGGCTGCGAAGGCTAGAAAAATGAATGCCGTGGCAATAGTTGACCGACGCAGGAAGAATGCAAGGATCGATAAGGCTACGCTTAAACCGGCCGCCAAGGCCAAGCTTATTTCGACCAAATGCGAAGCACCGATCCCGCCGGCGAAGAAGGCCGCGAGCCAAAAGACTGGAATAAGGCTGTATCGGGTGGGAGCCGCAGCGGCCATCTTGTTGCCCTTACCTAGTTCGTATTAGATCGCGGATCTCGATAAACCGCGTTTCGCTAACGCCGCGGATCAGCATCAATTGCTCCGGCCGTCGAAATGGGCCGTGCTCGTCGCGAAATGCGACGATCGACTCCGCGGTCTTGCGGCCGATATTGGGTAAGCGATCCAGCTCCTCGATGGATGCGGTATTGAGGTTGATGGAATTATGTAATGACGTTTGATCGGCACCGTGCGAATATTCGACACGCGTCGAACAAGCGATCGCGGCGAAAGCCAAAATCAGGAATAGGATACGAATCATACGGATGATTGATCGCAACGGCGAAGAACCCGGTCGCTGCCGCTCCCGGTTCTGACCCCTTAACCGCGCACGGCTTATTGCTCGTTCTCCATCTCCGAGATATCTTGCACGTCATCGTAAGCCTTTTGCAAGATAGGACGGGCGCGGGTTGAACCATCCATTTCGCCGATGTAGCCTTCGCGGACCATGGCGTCGAGAATGGCGGCGGCGCGGCCGTAGCCGATGCGGAGATGGCGTTGGAGCAAGCTGGTCGAGCCGCGTTTTGCCTGTACCACGCATTTGAGGGCGTCGTTGAAAAGCGGGTCGCGGCGGCCGGGAAGATCTCCGCCGTCGTCGAGTTCATCTTCGCTCTTGGTAATGGTGGTGTCGTACTCG
>JBGTBC010000127.1:0-1555 GCA_041749555.1 Pyrinomonadaceae bacterium
CATTAGGTTCTACTGATACGGTAAAGAAGATCGATTTCGCCGATCTGATCGATGCCCGGCAGCGTTTTATTACCGCCGACAATGCAACGGTAGTGATGGTCGGAAATTTTGACCGGGCATTGGGTTTTCGAGCTATCAGGCGATATTTTGGAAACTGGCTTAAATCGGATCGAAGGGTGCCGTCGACATTCAAGCAGCCTGATGACCCGCCGGCCGGTCTCCTGGTTGTGGCGTCGCCGCAGCCAAAAGCGGCCGCCGTAAGGTTCGCCTTCCGTGGTCCTGCTCGCAGCGATAAGGACCTCGCTGCCTCACTTGTTTTTGCATCAATTATTGAAAGCCGCCTTAAGGCTCGTGTTCCTGAGGCCCACAATGAGGACGTCTTTGTCAAAGTTCACGCTCACGTGCTCCCGGGTTCGATAGTGATCGGATTTTCGGCTGCTGAAAACGAGTTGGGAGCAGGACACGGAAAAGTGGAGGCTAATGATCTGGTGAGCAAGGCACTTTCCGATCCGATCACCGAGGCTGAATTCACGACTGCCATGCGGGCCGTACAGGCGGAATGGAGCAAAAGAGATGTGGCGTTATTCTGGCTGGATGCGGATACCTACAAGATCGCCAGCCCGCAGGCCGATATTCGATCGGTCGCGACCGTGACCTTGTCGGAAATTCGATCTTACGCAGAACGCGCACGCACTCGGCCAATTGCTTCCGTCCTTGTAAATACTCCACCCAAGTCTAAATAATGGTCCAGCAAAAATCGCATCCTAACGAGGTCGCTCACGCGACGGCCGTGCGGGAAATGTTTGCCGGGATCGCCGGGCGTTACGACCTGCTCAACCATATCCTGTCGTTGAATATTGACAAGCGTTGGCGCCGCATCGTATCAGCATCATTGCGGGAAATTCTAGACCGGCCCGAAGCTGTCGTACTGGATGTCGCCTGCGGCACGGGTGACCTCTCGATCGAGCTAAACCATAGTTCAAAGGCCAGGATCATTGGTGCCGACTTCTGTAGGCCAATGCTAACTATCGCCAGAAACAAATCCGTTGATGAGGCCAACACGATATCATACGTCGAAGGCGACGCCTTGCGGCTCCCGTTCGCGGAAGATCATTTTGATGCCGTCACTATTGCGTTTGGGTTGAGAAACCTGGCGAATTTGGGAGGAGGCCTTTCGGAATTGAAGCGGATCCTTAAACCGGGCGGAAAACTCGCCGTGCTTGAATTCTCAACGCCTGTGTTGCCGGGATTCGGCCGTATCTTCAATTTTTATTTTTCACACGTTCTTCCACGAATAGGTGGGGCCGTAAGCGGCTCACGCGGGGCGTACGAATATCTGCCCGATTCTGTCTCAAAGTTCCCAAACCAAAAAAGGCTAGCCAGCCTAATAGAAGAAATGGGTTTTTCTCTAGTCGAATACAGAAATCTGACCGGCGGGATAGCTGCGTTGCATTTGGGCACGAAAACGATATAAAGTTTTAGCTTCGCTGTTTCCTGTAGGAACGATTCCGCCTTTCCGCGCGGCATTCCGAATGAAATATAAGGTTCTAAATTT
>JBGTBC010000128.1:0-16861 GCA_041749555.1 Pyrinomonadaceae bacterium
ATGACGGCGTAGTTGTAAATCTCGGTCGCGGCGACGAAGCCGCATCGGCCATAGCAGGTAAGGTCCGAACGATGCCGATCGAGTGATCCGCCAGAACACCTTGGAAGAAAAACTACAGTTCCTGACTCCGGGCGTGCGGGCAATGTTTCTTTCGACGATCGCCTTTTTCTTCGCAAACGTTCTCGTCAAACTTGTAGATCATATCCCGGCGATGGAGATCGTTTTTTTCCGGTGCATTGTCGCGGGAGGGTTCTGTGTTTATGGGCTGCGGCGAGCGGGCAGCAGCCTGATCGGATCGAATCACACCCTGCTGTTATTGCGCGGGGTATTTGGAACCATTGCCCTGTACTGCTTTTTCCTCACCCTTCAGCAGATGCCTCTTGCCTCTGCCCAGACGATCCAATACCTCTCGCCTATATTTACAGCAGTTATCGCCATCTTTGTCTTAAAGGAGAACGTCCTTCCCGCCCAGTGGTTCTTCTATGCGATAGCATTTTGCGGTGTCCTTTTGATCGAGCGGTTTGATACCAGGATATCGCCTTTTTACCTGGCGCTAGGTATACTGTCCGCATTCTTCTCCGGGTTGGCGTACAATTTGGTTCGCAGCCTTCGCGAAAGGGAGCATCCGCTTACGGTCGTACTCCACTTCCAACTTGTTGGAGCGGCAGTGGGATTCATTAGTCTTTTCTTTGAATGGGTGACCCCGACGGGCTGGGACTGGTTATTTCTTTTCCTGATCGGCGTGTTTTCACAACTAGGACAGATGTTCTTGACCACCGCTTTGCAGCGCGAGCGTATTGCGGGAGTAGCGATAATCAATTACACAGGCCTGGTTTATGCCATCACTGTCGGCTGGATCCTATTCGGTGAGCCTCAAGGTATAATTTCGATTGGCGGCATGTTCCTGGTGGTTCTGGGTGTTATCCTCAGTGTGATGTATGGGCGTCGAATGAGCCGTCGGGCCGCGATCGAGGTCACCGCCGCATAGACTGATGAATTAAGTTTGAGATTAAAGAGGTATGAATCCTTTACTGGCAGCGGTCGTAACGATAAGTGACACGCGGTCGCTCGAAGATGATATCTCCGGAAACGAGTTAGTTAAGCTTTTGACCGCGGCAGGGATCGAAATACCGGTCCGTCGGTCAACGACTGACGACTTTCTCGAAATTCGGGACCTCCTCGTTTCGTTATGTGAAAGGGACGACATTGACCTGATCCTGACGACCGGCGGGACCGGATTTGCACCTCGTGACAATACCCCCGAAGCCACTCGCGCAGTCATCGAACGTGAGGCCCCGGGGCTGGCTGAGGCGATCCGGCGCGAAACGGCAGGATCAACCCCTCTTGCGATGCTTTCAAGGGGAGTGTGTGGAATCAGGGGCTCGAAGCTAATTATCAACCTTCCGGGTTCGCCAAAAGCCGTTTCTGAATGTTTTGGAGTGGTCCGCGGTGTGCTCCCGCATGCTGTCGCTCTGATCCGCGGTGACAAGCCTCATTGAACCATTTTCAAGTCAATTCTTTAACGATCGCTGTATAAAGGACGCCGCATCCGCTTTCAGCTTTTCGAGAGACTTCTTTTCGATATACATCATATGGCCCGATTCGTAGTACGTGTAGCTGACATTCCGGCGCAGTGTCGGATCGAGGTTCATCGCGGAAAAAGTGTACTCAGCGGCAAAAAAGGGCGTTGCCAAATCGTAGTATCCGCTCGCAACAAGGACCTTCATATACGGATTCTTGGCCATTGCATCTTTTAGCGGGATACTCGTGTCAGCATATGCATTCGTGACATTGTAGTTCCATGGGGCGGTTATGCCGCCGCCCAGGATGTAATATTCCGTATCGGACTTAAAGCCGAGCTCTCCGCGAACATAGCTATTAAAGGCCGCTGTATAGGGCGGGCGGATGGCATTCATACTAGGGTCCGAATCCGGGCCGCTGCCCGCTGCATCGCGATCGATACCCGTAAATCTGCTGTCTAGCCGGCCCGAAGTTCTCCTCTGGCTTCGAAGAAGCTCCTTATTGAATTCTCCAAGCTCGATTCGAAAGTTATTCTGCAGGATAAAATCCGTGCTGAGCCCGGTAAGCGAGCTGAATTTGGCCGCAAGGGCCGTCCGTTCGCTGTCGGTCAGTTGGTCGATCCTCAGCATCGCCGGCATGTATTCGTTGGCGGCGAAAAGTCGGGCCTCCTGTGCAATTTGCTCGACCGATTTGCTCTGCATTGCCGGTGACAGACGTTTGTGATACCAGGCAGTGGTGGCGTAAGAGGGCAGTATGAGCACCAGCGGAAGATCGTTATTGTTCGCAAAGCGTATGGTCTGGAAATTCAAGACGGTCGAGACGAGGACGATCCCGTTAAGGCTGATGCCCCTGTTGAATAGATTATTAGATAGACCGGCCGCCCGGGTAGTGCCGTAGCTTTCTCCGACGAGGAACAAGGGCGACATCCACCTTTCATTTCGGCCCAGATACATACGAATAAACTCTCCGACTGACTCGATGTCACCGTTGACGCCGAAGAATTTTGCGGCAAGCTCGGGTTTAGTCGCTCGAGAGTACCCGGTTCCGACGGGGTCGATAAAAACCATGTCGGTCTCGGTGAGCCAGGTAGACTGGTTATCTTCCATCTCGTACGGCGGCGGGGGCATCAGGCCGCTATCGAGCATTTTTATGCGCCTCGGGCCGAGTGCGCCCAGATGAAGCCAAACCGACGCAGAACCCGGGCCGCCATTAAACGAGAACATGAGCGGACGACCGCTCGGCGGGTTATCCAACGTATATGCCATAAAAAACATTTTGGCTTCCGTGTCGCCCGAAACCGAGTGTTTTATTGGCATATAGCCAGTGGTGACCGTGTAACTGAGCTGCCTGCCGCCGACTCTCACGGAACGTTTAGCCACCACGGGTGGCTCTTCTTTTTCAGGTGTGGCCGCCGGGCGGGCCGTCTCTGGCTGCCGTGGCGGAGTACTTGGAGAACCGGCCGAAATTGTCGGCTGAGGCGTCTGGAAAAGGAGAAGGATAGGCAGAAAAATAGTTGCTAACATATATTATTCTTGATGAGCCTGGATGTTGGTACGCCGTAAAGATTAGCACAGAGCCGCCGTGATTGCGATTGAGCAGGAAGCAAAACGGACGCGATAAAATTGATGTCACTGATTAGCCAAATATGAACCCCCCCCCCCGAAAACTAGTTGACGAAATCGAGGGTAATTTTCGTCGGTCTACGGATTGTTAACGCTTCACTTCGCTTACTACACGGCCGTTTATAATTGTTCCTGTGCAATGGGTCGTCCATTCAAACGGGTCGCCGTTATACATGGCTAAATCGGCGTCCTTGCCTACCGCTATCGATCCCACACGAGCATCTATTCCAAGTATACGTGCGGCGTCTATCGTGATCGACGCGAGTGCATTTCGAGGACCAAGCCCGTTTGCAGCGGCCATTGCTGCCTCGAAAAGCACGATGCGGGTCTTGGGGACATAGCCTTCGTAACCGCTCTGCAGAGCGATCGGGATCCCGGCGGCATGTAGCTTTGAGGCATTCTCGAGAGAGAGATTAGAACGATCGCCTCCGGGTCGTGCCATCGACGGGTGGACGATAACGGGAAAGCCGGACGCTTTTATCTCATTGCTAACGAGATGTCCGTCGGACACACCGTCGAGCACAATTCGGATGTTAAATTCCTTTGCTATCCGGATGGCGGTCATTATGTCCTGAGCGGCTTCGGCGGTGATAAGAAGTGGTATCTCGCGTTTTATCACACGTGCCATTATTTGGGACCTCAGGTCTTTTGCAGGATCGGTTTTGGCCGCGTTCTCTTGGGCTTTAATCAGCTCAGAACGAAGCATTGAGGCCTGTTTCGCCCGAGTGCCGGGCGAGCGGCCTTGCGCGTTTGCACCTGACCCCAAAGTCACGGCGATCATGGCTGTAGGTACGATAGTAGCTTCGTCAACATTCTTTCCCCAGGTCTTGGCTATCATTGTCTGTCCCGAGGCGAGAGCACCCGGCTGGTGTCCTGTGTGTATTGTGGTCACTCCGTACCCCCGCACCCATTCGACGAGCCTTTCCTCGGCATTATATGCGTCGGTCGCCCGCAATTCGGGCTGAAACGACGCTCCGCCGTCGAGACCCATCTGATCGTGCGGCTGATTGAGATGGCCGTTAAGCCCGATCACAGTGTGCGCGTCAATGAGTCCAGGGGTGACAACTTTGGCTGAGATCACGCGATAATCGCTGGGTATTTGTATCTGTGTACCGGGGCCTACTGCCTCTATCTTCCCGTTCTTGATGAGAACCACTCCATTGGTGATCGGGTCGCCGGCCATGGTCCAGACCGTTTCGCCTTTGACGGCGATCTGGGCAGACGCAGTGAATGGCGAAACGTGGACAGTGAACAGTGCCAGAATGATGATTGGAAGCGTGCGAGCGCGGAGAAGATATTCCGTTTTCCATTTTCCGTTTTTCATTAGTTGTTTCCTCCGTCGCCGTCAAAGCAATGAATGTCCATATGCGAATCTGCATCGTCAGTTGCGCCTTTACCCCCGACCGCAAAGATATAATCGCGTGAATTGGACCTATCGAAGACTTTCTTACCTTCTACCCAGGTCTGTTCAACATAACTGTAAACGCTCACAGGGTCTCCTGACAGGATAATGAAATCAGCATCCTTGCCGGCTTCGAGTGAACCAACACGGTCCTGAAGGTCCATCATAATCGCGTTTGCCATTGTCATTCCGTACAGGGCTTTGTCACGGCTCATGCCGGCCCGCATAGCAAGTCCTGCAGATCGGAGGAACCACCGCGAATCGGTTATGCCGTCATCTGTATGAAAGCCGACCAAGCCGCCGGCCTTCTCAAGGGCTACGCCGTTCTTGAAATCGACGTCCACCGTTTCCAGCTTACCGCCCGGAGCGTCGATCATAATGATTGAGGACGGAGCTTTCGCCTTTGCGATCTCGTCAGCGACCTTCCATGCTTCTGAAACATGCTGGAGCACAATTCGGAACCCGAATTCCTTCGAAAGCCGGAGTGCGGTCATAATATCGTCGTGGCGATGGGTGTGAAAATGTACCATTCGCTTGCCGTCAAGCACCTCGACGAGAGCCTCCATCGCGAGGTCACGCGGAGGCAGCTTTGACTTGTCACCCGCGGCTTTCGCGACCTTATCGCGATATTCCTGAGCTTTGATAAATTGTTCTCGAACGAGGGCCGCCGATTTGGCACGTGTGCCCGGAAATGCTCCGCCGCCTGCCCGGATCGAATTCGTACCGTTGGCAAACTTGATCCCGCCCATGTATTTGCCGGCTTTATCCAGGATCAACAGGTCGTCAATTTTGACGGCATCGTCGCGAAGCTTTAGATAGAGCGTTTGGCCGCTGTCGAGGTGGCCCGAACCGGGCATTACATTTACCGTAGTGATGCCGCCGGCCTGAGCACGCTGGATGTTTGAGGCCCGCGGATTCACGCTGTCGAGTATCCGAATATCCGGCTGGATCGGTCCCGTTGAATCGGCTCCGGCGGGCCCGCCAATGTGGCTGTGAGTATCAACCAGGCCGGGCATTATGACCTTCCGGCTCGCATCTATCGTTATCACGTCGGACGGCAATCGCACGGTTCTGGCGTCGCCGACCGCGACGATCTTTCCGTTATGGACAAGCAATACGCCCTGCTCTATTGACGGTCCTGCTATCGGTATTATCGTGGCGTTGACGAACGCCGTTGGTTTTTCCTGGCTGTTCGCCGCCATGGCGAAAAGTGTGGAGAGAAAAAAAGGGCCATCGATAGTTTCTTCATTTAGATCCTCTTTTAGTTTGGAATCGATCTGGATGTATAGCTAAAGTGCTATGAATTCGCGGTTGTGTCAACATGTCAATCATTTTTTGGTTCAAGATAACGCCGGCATCGAGACAAAGAAGGATTTTTCACTACGCAGAAGCGAATATTCACCGCGTTTCCGACGGGCGTGAATTTAAATTGTAGTATTGATAAATTTAGGGAACAACTTTCTCCACAATAACGTAATCATAACGATTGCAATCCGCAATTATTTCGTAATTCATTTGTAGGTACAATTCGGTTCTTGAAGCCGTAAGTCAAGGGGGACATAAGTCAATGGATAAATCTAAGATCAAGGTAGTGAAACGCTCAGAAGTAAAACCAAGAGTGAAGGTGAAAAAAGGAAACATCGTAAACCCGCGGGCCTCGGCTCGCGAAATGGTTTCAACCGTGACCGATTGGGTAGCCGATTTTAAAGAAAGAAAGACTGAAGAGACCAAACTTGCTATCGAAACACTTCTATCGGCGAATCGTCAGCCGCGTGAATCGTGATCCTGTATTTTATCGCCTAACACTCACTCGATTACCAAACAGATAAAATGAGGCCGGAGTTACCAGCCTCTTTTTTTGTCTTTCAATATCGAAATTCTGTCTGTCAGTCGTTTGCTAGAAATCTGCTTTCACTGCTATCCTTTACTGCAAATTCGGACTATTCATCGAACTCTTTATGCAGGACAAGGTCGTCATTGTAACCGGGGCAAGCAGCGGGATCGGCCGCGCAACTGCTCTCCAGTTTGCCAAAGAAGGGGCTAAAGTGGTTGCAGTCGGACGAAATGAGAAAGATCTGCGATCCCTCGTTCGAAAAGCTGTATCTCTGAAAGGATCCATAAAGGCACACCTTGCTGACGTTACAGAAATATCCCAGATAGATCGTATCGTTTCCGCGACCATGGATATATGGGGCAAGATCGATGTCCTGGTAAATTCGGCCGGAGTGATCAAAAATGGATCGATTGAAACGACGGCCCTTGACGATTGGGACAAGATGTTAAACATTAATCTCCGTTCGGTGTTTGCCCTTACACAAAAATGTATCCCGCATCTCGCGGAAACCAAGGGAAACATCGTGAATGTATCCAGCGTCGCGGGAACCAGATCATTTCCAAATGTCCTTGCTTACTGCGTCTCAAAGGCGGGAGTCGATCAATTCACGAGATGTACGGCCCTTGAACTTGCACCAAAAGGTATACGGGTCAATGCAGTGAATCCGGGCGTTGTGATAACCAATCTTCATAAACGCGGAGGAATGGACGAGAAAGCATACACGGCGTTTGTCGAACACTCACGAGACACTCATCCGATTGGACGGCCGGGCACTCCAGACGAGGTCGCTGACCTTATTTATTTTCTTGCTTCAAGTAAGGCATCCTGGATCACGGGAGTAACTTACGCTATTGACGGGGGGCGGGCGCTTACTTGTGCCCGATAGGGCAAGTTTCTTAAATGCGATGAAGATCCAGTTGCTGCCAAGTACCATCGACGAAAACGGGATGGCGTCCGATCGCCAACACCTGCTCTCGATGATCGTTGATGACTGTGTTGCGGTTGATGCAGGATGTTTAGCCCTCTCCTGCAGTGACCGGCAGAGAGAACAGGTCCGCGACATTCTGCTGACACACACTCACCTTGACCACATCGCGGGGCTTCCGCTGTTTATTGACGATCTGTTTGCTTCGCTAACAGAGCCCATAAGGATACACGCCACCAGGAAGATGATAGATATTCTCGAGCGGGATATTTTTAATTGGGAGATCTACCCGCGCTTTTCGGAGCTTTCGAATAAATTTGGATCTGTCATCGAGTACCGCGAATTTGAAAGCGGTGCCAGTTTTGTTGTTAGACACCTGTCTGTCCAAAGTGTTCATGTCAATCATCAGGTTGCGGCGGTCGGCTATCTACTTTCGGATGCTGAAACAACTATCGCAATAACCGGTGATACAGCCGAAACCGACGAATTCTGGGAGTTATGCAACCAGGCTCGATCGCTGAAGGCCGTCCTCGTGGAGTGTGCATTTCCGAATGAACTGGAGCAGCTTTCGATCGACTCTAATCACCTTACACCTGCCCGACTCCGGCTGGAGCTAGAAAAGCTCGATAATAAGGAGTTGCCAGTTTGTGTAATCAATTTGAAACCTATGTATCGGGACAAGGTTATCGAGCAGATCAACAGGGAAGGAATCCCGCAGGCTGAGATCCTGAAAATTGGAAAGGTTTACGAATTTTAGACTTTGTCCCGAAGAAAATTTATAGCCTCGAAGGCGCTCTCACGATATTCACCTGCAAATCCCTCTAGGGTCACACGGCCATTAGATAGAACCTTCTCGATTCGGAAAGTACGGTCCTCACGTAAGGTACCGGGCATGATCTCGGCACGGAATGTTACGTTCATTTTTGGCCGGGCCCAGATGTCCTTAACCGGAATGTCATCGACCGTTTGTGCTCTCGCCATAATTATTCTTCGGGCTCCGGAGATTTCTTGTGTTTCGTTTTCCTTAGCGACGGCCGTCGCTTTTCTTCCGGGGCATCACTGCCAAATTTTCGCGTCGGCGGTGCCGTCGGCTTTCGTATAGTTTCGAAAATAGGGCGAGCTTTTTGCTTTTTCTTCTTCGAAGTGCCCACAGCTTGATTATACCAAAGAGACTGGGAGACCCGGCCCGGAATGATATTCTAAAGCTTATAAAATTTGAGGTGTTTGACATTCCACGTGAAAAAACTCAACATAAATGGGCGTTTCGTGCCGCAATGTCGGTACCGCGAAACGATAAGGCCACAAGTTTTTTAGGATGAAGACAGCGACAGGTAGCGGCCGCCGGCCGTTTTGGCTTCCGGCCTCAAATTATTATGTGCTCGCGTTCGCGATATCGGCTGCGTTCTTTTTTTTGGTTTGGGGCATATTGCATGATAGCGGCGAGGAGATGCCATGGGCCACTGCCGGTATTAGTGCAAGTATTGTTCTGATTGCATCGGTTATCCTTCGTGAACTTATCCTCCGACGAGCAGGCCAAAACCTGAGGCTTCAGCAGCGGCCGTTTAATTCTGGCCTTCACAAATCTCTCCCGGCTGACCAACGTAATTCCGAAAAACTGACAATTGAGCGAAACGCCGCGATCTTGACCGAAATTCAGAAAAAATCAGACGCTGCCAATGTCCTTAACAGGCTTTCGGCCGGTCATCGTGAAGTATTCGAACTTTGCGGCGAGTATATGTCGCGAAATGAGGCAGAGCTAAAATTGGTCAGCCCCGGTTCTCCGCGACTGCCTGCATTGCTTCGAGGTCGAACCGCCGTCGCTGAGTTTCATCGTTATCACCTATTGAAATGGGCGCAGATCGAGGTTCACGCGCTCACCAGTGAAGCCCGCGAACATGAGGGCCCGGAGGATAAGAAGCGATCTGCCAAAGCGGCTCTCGGTGTAATAGACACAGCCCTTCGATCTTATCCGGCCGAAGAGAGCCTTATTGAATCTCAGGAACTATTGCGTGACATGGTGGTTTCAATAAGCGTCTCGGCTTGGGTAGAGAAGGCTGAACGTGCCGTATTTGAAGGTGAATACGCTGTCGCCAGGGAATTGTATCGGGACGCGCTCTTCTATTTGGGCCGTGACAATATTCAGAGTGAGGTCCGGGAATTGGCGGCTGAAAAGATAACGACCGAATTAGAGCGGATCCGAAAAGCCGAAAATGGTTCATGACCGTTTGAGCAAAGTGATGTGCACTGTTAACCTTTTTAAGGCAAATTATGATTTCCCAGCGATGCCCGAAATGCAAGAGCAACCGAATCAGACGCGGCTATAGGCCGACTCCCACCTTTTCAAAGGTTTTTTTCCGTTATAATCTACTCTGTGATAGTTGTAACTGGGAGTTCACAGGTTTCGCCGTTCCGGGGACCGTTGATACCCGATCGGGCCCAAAGAAAAAGCGCCGTCCGCCCAAAGAAGGCTAGCCTGACGACGTCCTTCAAGCAGAACGAAATGCTCTCCGTTGCTCCTTGGCCCTCTTCTTGGACCATGATCTACTTCTTTTGGGCCGCTGTTTGTATACTATCTCTGTCGATGCACTTGTTGGCACAGGATCCGACACCGGCTGCAGCGGGATCGAACTCAGCGCTCCAGGACGAACTGGTGCATTACGGCGATGTAATCGACGTTGATGTTGTAGGCGGTTTTGAATTCGATTGGCGTGGAACTATCACTCCGGAAGGCCACCTTGATGGGTTGGAAACGTTTGACGCCCCCATATTCGCTCTTTGCCGCACGGAAAGTGAAATTGCTGCGGACGTTGCCAGAGCGTATTCCAAGATACTTCGTGATCCGAAGGTCATTGTCAGGATCATTGATCGCTCCAACCGGGCATTGGCTAGGGTTGACGGAGCGGTGCGTACCCCGACCCGGTTCAGTATCCGCCGCGAGGTCACCTTAAATGAACTCCTGGTGCTCGCGGGCGGTTTTGTTAGCGGAGCAAGCGGCGAGATAATGATCTTTCGTCCTGCCAATTTAAGCTGTAGTCGGACCGAAGAGCCGCCAGGATCGCCCGGGGACAACCGTTCTCAAACAACGATCATCAAAATCAGCGATCTACTTAGCGGAAGAGTTTCTTCAGATCCGGTTATTTTAAGCGGCGATATAGTCACAGTTTCGAAGGCGTTTCCAATTTATGTGATCGGAGCGGTCAACAATCCGGGTTCGATCTACCTAACTTCCGAATTAACCCTCAGCAGGGCGATCGCTACGGTCGGAGGTATGGCCAAGGACGCCGATGGCAAAACCGCCACAATTTTCAGACGTTCCGGGGCCGGCACTTCAATTATCGATGTAGATCTCGCCAAAATAAAACGAGGCGAAATGGAAGATGAAGTTCTTCGATCATTTGATATAATAGACGTCCCGGCCAAGGGCGGGGGGAAACGCACCTATCCGCCAGCGTCGCCCTCGACCGGAATACGGGATCCGACTTGGGCACAGATGCCTTTGAAAATTGTAGAATAGCTTTGAGTAATGTTGGTATACTATCAATTGTCGAGTGTTCAATAAATGGTAATAGAGAAAAAGAAAAAGAAACTAACCCCGCGTAAGGTCGCACTTTTATGGATGGTTCTCACTGCGATCGTGATCGGAGTACTGATCGCCAATGAGCAGATATCGGTGCTTTATTTGCTAGCTACCCTGGGCATCGTTGTTTTGTTGCTGGTTGTTGGCTTCTCTGACCTTGAGGAGCTTAGCCGCCGTACTGACGATCGCGAAGCGGTCAAATAGTCAATAATGAAGAGCCTGCGGACATTCATCGGATCGCTTCTGATAGCTGTGATGGCGGCAAGTTCTGGATTTGCCAGCTACATGCCGGCGGCTGTCCAACGGCCTGGCCAGCAAGATCTGAGGTGGAAGGGCCGGCAGATTCGCGTGTCACTTTCCACTTCGTTGACTCAGCCTAGTTTTAATATAAAACCCGACAGCGATGTTCTCGGAGCCGTAATGCGGAGCCTCCGGGCATGGGAAGAAGTGGCTGACATTGAATTTGTAACTGAGATTTCTGAAAAGCAAAGCATCAGTTCTTCCGGGCCTATCGGGGACGGCATCAGCCTGATCACACTTGCGCAGACACCTGAGAACGTACTCTTGTTTTCCAGGGAACCGGACAGGGAGTCGGCCAAAACAAAAGTTTTTTATAATAGAGGATTCATTACCGAGGCCGACATAGTCTTGAATCCCTTCCAGCAATTTTCGACCGATGGCACATACGGTACTTTTGACCTGCAGGCGACACTTACCCACGAGATAGGGCATTTGCTTGGCCTTCGGCATTCTGCTGTGCTTGGAGCCACGATGTCGGAAAGTCTTCCCAAGAATGGAGCATTCGGACTTCCTGATCTGACCGCGCGGTCGCTCTCCCGAAATGACATAGCCGCTATCCGCGACCTTTACAATTTTAAGGATGTTGACGAAACCTGCTGCGGCGAAATAACCGGGCGCTTGGCTGGCGTCTCGGGCCGTTCGTTGAAGGGCACAGTACGTGTATGGGCGGAGGATGCCGGGTCGGGCCGCGTGATCGCACAGTCGGAGGCAGGTGCCGACGGGACATACCGCCTCGGCGGATTGCCCGATGCGGCTTATTCTGTCTTCTGGCAGGTTCGTGAGGAAAGCGAAGCTTCCGCAAGCGGGGAACTGGGTTCCGCAGAGATCGAGAAAGGAAATTCCGTTGTGCTTAACGGCCGGATGACACAGCGTCTGGCAGCCCCGTTGGTAGAATATGTAGGCATCAATAATTTTCTGGCCAATACGGCCGTACCGGTCAGGTCAGGCCGGGATTACCGCATCTATTTGGGTGGACGAAACCTCGATCCCCAAAATCTGGGCATCCATTTCAACTCTTCATTTATTCGGGTTTCGTCGGTCGCTGATTCTCGTCCTGACCTTGGTGACACGACCTCGGTTGTAAGTTTTGTTGTCAGTGTTGGCCAGGATGCACCTGCCGGGCTTTACACTATCTATGCTGCTAACGAAAATGGCGCCGAAACCGCACTAATTGGGGCTCTGAGGGTTGATCAATAATATTTGTCGGCTGCCGATAATCGCAAAAACCATATTTGCGTTTTTATATACCTTGTGCATAATTAGGAGTGTTCACCTCCCGGTGGACATTTGGTCACCATCGAAAGATCGTGACCGCGGGGCGACGGTGTGGGAGACGTCGCCCCATACATTTTTAAACCTCTGCCAACTTGACCTTCATTTCGAAGGGCGTAGAATCTAAATGTTCCGTCCGGGCCGTCAGGATGTATCACGCCGATTTGATTTTAAAGCCGTCTAACGGAAGAGCCGCGAGTGTCAATGCACGGCGGTCTTTTTGATTTAGGAATGAAGAAAAAAGAGGGTAGCTGGTTCAGAAGGTGGCTTTATCAGGGAGTCGCCGAGATTGAAGGGCCTCACGAGCCCGAGGGGCGGCATAAGAAGCATCCCTGGTGGAAGGTAATGTGCCTTACCGGCGTCGATTATTTTTCGACCCTCGGCTATCAACCGGGTATAGCCTTCCTTGCGGCCGGAACCCTCGCTCCATTTGCTACATTCGTATTGGTATTGCTGACGCTCTTTGGAGCACTGCCGATGTACAGGCGGGTGGCCGAGGAGAGCCCGCACGGAGACGGCTCGATCTCAATGCTGGAAAAGCTCCTTTCCCGCTGGAAAGGGAAGATGTTCGTGCTCATCCTGCTCGGTTTCGTTGCGACCAGTTTTATAATCACAATCACTCTATCAGCTGCGGATGCAACTGCACATATTGTAGAAAATCCATTCGTTCATCAACATCTCAAATTTCTCAATCACCAGATCATCGTCACACTGGTACTGATCGCCCTGTTGGGAGGTGTGTTTCTCAAGGGCTTTAACGAAGCGATCGGCCTTGCGGTAGGTATCGTAGCGGCATATCTCGTGCTGAACGTCGCGATTATAGGCGTTGGGCTCTATGAGATCTTTTGGGTCCGGCCCGAGACGTTCGTAAATTGGCAGACACTTATATGGGCCGAAGGCAACGCTAACGGCAGCGTCTTTTGGCTTGTAGCCATGTCGCTTTGGTTTTTTCCAAAGCTAGCCCTGGGTCTTTCAGGGTTTGAAACGGGTGTCGTGGTGATGCCTCTTGTTAAAAGCGATGTCGAAAAGCCGCCAGAAGCAAGGACGCTGCTACATACCTCCGGGATGACTGAACAGGACCCCACCCATCAAGAGCAAGTGTATCTTCAGGGGCGCATCCGGAACGGCAAAAAGCTGCTGAGCGGCGCCGCAATAATAATGAGCTTCCTGCTCGTCGGCAGCAGCATCATCACGTCAATGCTGATCCCGGCAGAAAAATTCCAGCCCGGCGGCGAGGCATACGGTCGGGCTATTTCATTTCTTTCGCATGAGCTTCTCGGTGACGTATTCGGAACCTTTTACGATATAAGCACGATCCTCATCCTGTGGTTCGCCGGAGCATCGGCTATGGCTGGATTACTCAATATTGTGCCGCGTTATCTTCCACGGTACGGAATGGCCCCTGACTGGGCTCGTGCCACGCGGCCGATGGTGATGGTCTTTACGTTTATCTGCTTCGTGGTAACGATCCTGTTCGAAGCGGATGTGACGGCGCAGGGCGGGGCCTATGCAACCGGCGTTCTCGTTCTAATGACCTCAGCCGCCGTAGCTGTATCGATATCGGCATGGCGGCGCAAAGAAAAGGTCTGGATGGCGTTTGCGATCATCACCTTTGTCTTTGTCTACACAACCCTTGTTGGCATCATCGAGCAGCCGAGCGGGCTTAAGATCGCCTCGTTTTTTGTTTTTGCGATAATCGCCACGTCATTTATTTCCAGGGCAATGCGGTCGACCGAGATCAGGATCGATGAGATCGAGCTGGATGATGCGGCCCGTGCCTTTATCGAAGATCTAGACGATGCGGGTGAGATACGCATCGTCACCAATCGACGCGAAACGGGCGACCTAGCCGAATACCGCTTCAAGGAGCACGAGAAACGGGTCGACAACCACATTCCCTCAACTGACCCGATCGTTTTCTACGAGATCGAAACAGGCGATGCGTCAGAATTTAAGGGCCGGCTGTATATCCGCGGGGTTGACGTAGACGGATACAGGATCCTGCGCACACAGGCCCCGGCCGTTCCAAACGCCATCGCCGCCTTCCTGCTGTATCTTCGCGATCAGACCGGCAAGATCCCGCATGTCTACTTCGGATGGAGCGAGGGCAATCCGATAATGTACCTGGCACGTTATATCTTATTCGGAGAGGGAGATACGGCTCCGGTAACCCGCGAAATCCTCAGACAGGCAGAGGAAGACCCAGAAATGCGGCCAAATGTTCACGTTGGCGGTTAATGTAAATTTCCGTTCGAGCCATTCCCGTTCTCAGTGCCGATGACCAGAAAACAGGCGCGGCAATAGACCGGGCGGCCCTGACAAGGGTAGAAAGGAACCGTAGTCTCTATTTCGCAATGTGCGCAGTTGGCACGAACCTCGATACGGTGTCGTTTGCCGGTAGTGCGGGAAAGCTCGATAGCCTCAAGCCGGATATTCTTGGCTCTCTTGCACTCCTTACAGCGTTTCGGAGGGTTCTTGAGGTCTTTATCCCGAAAGAAGGCCTGTTCTCCAGCCGTCCAGATAAAATCATCTTTGCAGTCGATACAGGGGATCGCCATGTCGGAGAATTCGCTGCCGGCTTCAGATAGCCCTTCGACTGTCACTTGGGCGGCTCC
Organism: Pyrinomonadaceae bacterium; assembly: GCA_041749555.1. Taxonomy (GTDB): domain Bacteria; phylum Acidobacteriota; class Blastocatellia; order Pyrinomonadales; family Pyrinomonadaceae; genus OLB17. The sequence continues at coordinate 15,069 of JBGTBC010000128.1, forward strand.
AAATTCTTTTTCTGACATAACCATCAACTCCCAGTTTTCTAAGCTACTTCGGGAATATATGCTTAATGTAGTAGATTTTACAGTGGAAGCTGTCGCGAATGCTTCCACCCAAACTCCGGGGGAGGTTCTTGTCTGACCTTACAACTATCGCATTTGAGTGTCAAGACCCGTCTTCAACCCTGGCGGTCCGATCTTTTATGAAAATACTCGTTGTTGGATCAGGAGGACGCGAACACGCGATATGTAGAGCTTTCGTAAAAAGCGGCGGCATTATCGATATATTGTGTGCGAATGGCAATGCGGGCATTGCCGAAATAGCCGAATGCATTGATGTTAGGCCGACGGATATTCCCGGCCTGGCCGAACTTGCTTCGACTCGAAACGTTGACTTCACCTTTGTCGGCGGAGAAACCTCGCTTGCTCTAGGCATTGTTGATGAATTCACAAAGCGTGGACTGCGGATCATCGGTCCGGGGAGTGATGCTGCAAGGCTGGAATCGAGCAAGTCATTCGCTAAAGAATTTATGTCGCGTCACGGTGTGCCCACTGCCCGGTATATTACCGCGGGTTCACCGGAAGATGCGGTCTGGGCGTTGGAAAGCGGCGGTATGGGTGATGCCGATGCGCCGGTGGTTGTAAAAGCCGACGGCCTGGCGGCGGGAAAGGGCGTTGTCGTAGCCCGGGACCGCGTTGAAGCTATTGAAGCGATCCGGGGAATGGCGACCCTTGTCGGAACTGACGCGGCAGAAACGATCGTGCTCGAGGAGTGCCTGATCGGTAAGGAGGTTTCGCTGCTCATGTTTGCAGACGGCGAAGACTTTGCACTGATGCCGCGAACACGCGATCACAAACGTATCGGCGAAGGCGACACCGGGCCGAATACCGGCGGAATGGGCACATTCACCGATGATTCGCTTCTTGCTCCTGACGAGGTCGAATACATAAAGGAGATGATGATCCGCCCGACGCTTCGCGGATGCGTCAGCGAGGGAATGCCCTTTCGCGGCATCCTCTTTCTTGGCCTGATGATGACGGCGGAAGGCCCACGGCTGCTTGAATATAACGTTCGCTTTGGCGACCCGGAAACGCAGGCGATACTTGTTCGGCTCGAAACCAGCCTCGGCGATATTTGCGAAGCGATGTTAAACGGCAGACTAGCCGATATTGAGATCAAATGGCGGCCTGGGAGCTCCGCGTGCATTGTTCTCGCCTCTCGCGGCTACCCATTGAAGCCGGAGGTCGGCGATATTATCCTCGGGCTCGACGAAGCTGCTTCCATTGCTGATGTCGAGATCTTCCACGCAGGTAGTTCGATGTCACCCACGGGAGAGTTGGTGACGGCCGGAGGCCGGGTCCTCGGTGTGACAGCCCTCGGCCCAAACCTCGATTCCGCCCTTTCACGGGCATACGAAGCGGTCACCCATATCAACTGGCCGGGTATGCAGTACCGGCGCGACATCGGTGCTGCTGCGGGCAGTTAGATCGGAGCACACCACCTGTGCCGCATTAGCGGAAGCCATCGCGACGACAACGGCGTAAACAACAACACAATGTGCATCTGCAATAGATCCCGCACAGAGAGAAAGAGGAAGGCCTTTTGCAAAGCCTCCCTCATAACATCTACCCCTTGTTCGTTGAATGACTCCCCCGTGATCATCGTCCGCCTCATCACAAGCGAACTGTTTCATGATCATTCAACAGTTATGAGTATGCTTCAATATTAAATCCCTCGAAATCGGGAAAAATAGAAACTTATTTAGGAAAAATGAGAAAAGTGAAAAGGGGAATTCCCT
>JBGTBC010000129.1:0-12402 GCA_041749555.1 Pyrinomonadaceae bacterium
CAAACCCGCGAATGACATCAGTTCCGGGCCTGAGAAAAAGGTGATACGTATTTCCGAGAATTATCCGAGCGTCAATCTCTTCCTCAAGCCATTCGAAACGAATGCCCTTCACAGCCCCTTGCGTACCGACCGGCATGAAAACAGGGGTTTCAATGATCGATCGCCGCGTACGGATCGTGCCCGCACGCGCTTTACCGTCGGTTGCGGCGACTGTCCACTCAAGGGGTCGGGTCATTAGTCTTGATCTATTAATTTTTACCAATCAGGGCCCAAATATCAGGGGCACCAACGGCTGTTTCGGAGATTATGGTCCCGTCTTGATCCACCAGGACGGCAGAAGGAGTACCATACATACCCAATTCCGCGGAAAACTTGTGGTTTTCGTCTATGATGATCGGTGACTCGAAACCAAGTGCAGCATTGGCCCCCGAATCGCCGTCGGAAAAGATTATCATTTCCGGATCCCCGTTGTCTCGTGAGCGGTCCCACTCGCGAAGGTCGCTCAGCATGTTCTTACAATGCCCACATTCGAGCCCCCAAAATGTCACTATTGTCGACCTATCCTTAAAGACTTCCGAAGTAATAGTTCGGCCTTTCAGATCCTTCAACGAAAACTGTGGTACCTTTTGGCCGATCAGATCTTTGGTCGCGTTCCCATTCGCCATCGCGAAATGGGTGTGTTCCTTTTCCAGGTCTTCCGACTGTATTTTCGCCACCAATTCGCGTATTGCGGTGTCGCCTGCCGCTGCGTGGCTAGCCACTCGGCCATTTCGGTCCATAAAGATCGCTGTTGGAGTCCATTTAGCCCGGGCCGCATCCGCCAGCTCACGTTTTTCCTGCACGAGAAGCTGCCGTTTGATACTCTCGCCAAACTTTTCTTCATTTGCTTCAGGCCTACCGCTGCTCACAAATACGACATTGACCTTATCGGTGAGTTCGGATTGCCATCGCTCAAATTCAGGGACAAGAGCTTTGCACGGTGTGCATGTCGGGCTGATGAAAATAAACAGCGCGGGCATTTTACGCGCCTTGATCAAATCTAGCGTAACGTGTTCGCCATTAATGTCATGTAACTCAAAATCGGGAAACTTAGCGCCGATAGGAAGTCCTTCGTGAGGGTGCGAAACCCCATCACGTTCGACCGAATGTCCGCCCTCCCGATCAAGTTCAATTGTCTCTAATCTACTTAAGATCTCAGTCTGTTGGTCTGATATACGCTTCATAAAAAAAACAACGGCGGCAAGCAGGCCAATTACAACAACTCCGATACTGAACTGCATGACGTCTTGATCGGTATTAACCAGGCTCTGGCCCTGATGCGAACTTCCCTGCCCGATAAGGAACCCGGCCATCCCAAGTAATACAAGGTTTCGAACGATACTTGATGCTCCAACCGGCTCGCTGTGAAGTTGGCCAAAACAATGGCAGTCAGGTGCGTTGCCCTTAGCGAGCTGATAGAACATCGCTCCGAGGAATATGATCAACAATGATGCTCCGCCAACTGCGCCCAACCAGGAACTTGAAACAAAAAGCAGTGCGATCGCAATCGCGAGCTCGGCAGCCGACAGAATGGCTGCGAGCGGTTTGTGCAGGGACTTTGGTACACCAAACCCGGCAAAAGCTTTTTCCGACCCTTCACGATCGAACAGCTTTCCGAACGCCGCGACTGCGAATACTGCAGCCAGAGCAAGCCGTAATAATAAAAGAAAAATATCCATTGAAATCTGAAAGAAAAACCAAGTCTATTTTACGGGTTTTTTCTTATGTCTTTCCACCAGACGGATCGGAGTTGCAAAAAATTCAAATTCTTCCCGCAACTGGTTTTCAATATACCGCAAATAGGAAAAATGAAGCCCCGCCTTACCTCCGCCTGATGTAAACAGGATAAACAGTGGCGGCCTTAGTCCTGCCTGGGTCAAAAATTGGATCTTTAATCTCGAAACACCACCTTTTACCGGAGCCGGCGTCCCGCCGCCCTTCGGCTGTGATATGGAATCCTCAAAGAAGCGATTTAGCCTCGATGTCTGTATCCGCATGTTGCGGGCCTCATTTGCCCTGACAATAAGCGGCAATACTTTGGTAACGCGTTGTCCGGTGAGTGCCGACATCGTGACGATCGGTGCCCAATCGAGAAATTTCATCGCATTCCTAAGCGAACGCTCAAATTCGTAGATCGTATTGGTTTCTTTTTCTTCCACCGCATCCCACTTATTGACTGCGATGATCACCGAGCATCCCGAATCGACCGCGTATCCCGCGATATTGGCGTCAAGATTCGTTACGCCCTCGACGGCGTCAATGACAAGTATCGCGACGTCAGCACGCTCGAGAGACTTTTTGGCCATTATGACCGAAAGTTTCTCAGCCATCTCCGTTGTCTTACCTTTACGGCGAATTCCGGCCGTGTCGATGATCAAGAAGTCTTGCCCATCGACTGATAGGTGCGTATCCACTGCGTCACGCGTGGTCCCGGGGATCGGTGAAACAATAACCCGCTCTTCGCCAAGCAGACGATTTAGAATTGATGACTTACCTACATTTGGCCGGCCGATGATCGCAAGTTTGATCTCGGATGACTTAACCTCGTCAACTTCGTCCTCGAATTGAAGGTGTTCGAAAACAAGGTCGAGAAGATCCCCGATACCCGTACCGTGCTCCGCCGAGATCGGTGCCATTTCGAATCCGAAACGATAAAATTCGCCAGCCTCATTCTCGACAGTTCGTGATTCGACTTTGTTGGCAGCGATGATCACGGGTTTCCCGGTATTCCGCAGCAATAGACCCAATTCCTCATCGAGTGGTGTTATGCCGGCCCGCGTATCGAGCACCCATATGATGGCGACTGATTCATCAATCGCAAATGAGGCCTGTTTAAATATATTTGCGGGGATGATCGCTTCGTCATCCGGAACGATACCCCCGGTGTCGACGAGGCGAAATGACCTCGCTTTCCAGTCAACATCGCCAAACATCCGATCTCGCGTAATGCCCGGCTGGTCACCCACGATCGCCCTGCGGCTCCCTATCAAGCGATTAAATAATGTGGATTTTCCAACATTTGGGCGGCCAATGATGGCAACGAGCGGAGCCTTCATACAAGTTGACCTTGATTCTACCAGACCGGACGCATATTTGACGAGATGATGCTTGTCGGCGTCGGGCGTGGTAGGCATATCTATCGATCCATAGTAAGCAAAAAGGCCTCACCCGAATTCGAATGAAGCCTTTGTGCCTAATAAGACTGCTCTTAGTTCGTTACGATATCGAGAATAGCACCGACTATCGCGCCGAGTATCGTGTACTTTCCGTTTGAATAATGGCCATATTGGTTCCGGCCATAATAACCGTCCTCATACCCGCGCCTAAATCCTTCACGGAAATAGTGGTTATACTCATCATAGCTGACGTAGTAACTGTTATAGCCGAGAGCCGCGTCTTGATAGCCGAATGAATTGTTGTAATCACTCCTCCATCCATCCTGTCGGTCAGCGCGTCCCGCATAGAAACCCTCCTCGTATCCAGCGTTGATCGCTTGCTGAAGCATCTGGGCCCCGTACTGGCTGGTGTAGTAGTACTGCCCGCCACGCGAATACTGATAATTATTATAGAAATTATCGTAATAGCGTGCCTGCTGGAGTCTTAAGCGGTCCTGCTGAAGCCGCTGCCAGTAACGCTGCTGATACTGCAGATATGCTATACGACGCTGCTGCTGCAGTATCCTTTGCCGCTGCTGCTGGACCTGCTGCCAGTTGTTCCAACGCTGGTTATATTGGTTGTACCTCTGCTGCTGCATCTGCTGCTGCTGTTGCCGGCTGATCTGCTGACGCCGCTGATTCCAAAGGTTCTGGTCGTTTCGAATGGTATTCTGCTGCGACCGGGTAGTTCGATTTTGCAGGATCTGATTTGCGCCCCCCTGGTTTTGCCGCCTTTGTTGATCTATACGCTGCTGAATGATTGGTTGTTGTTGTTCCGCACGCTGTTGAGATATCCGGCTTGTGTCGGCCTGCCTTTGCCGATCGTATTGTTCCCGCTGAGTCTGCTCGCGACGCTGCTGCACGATCTGCTGCTGCTGAGCCTGACGGTTTTGGTTATCACGCCGGATCTGATCTGTCTGTTGCTGCTGCGCCCGCTGACGCTCGGCGTTGCGCTGCTGGACCTCTGCCGCACGCTGCGGGCCTCTTTGGCGCTCCTGTTCCACAGCCTGCCGCTGACGGGTTTGTTGGGACTGTTTGGCTTGCCCACGCTGCTGTTCCTGCCGCTGTCGAACCTGCTGCTGTTCCGGCTGGGTAGACGCTGGCGGGTTCGCCCGATTCCCCCGTTTTGCCTCGTCACTCTTTTGTGTTTGTTCCGAACGGTTTTCATTTTGCCGCGCGCGATCGCGTTGTGCCGATGCGTCACTTATGAGGAGCAAGGTGACGGCTCCGGCAGACAGAAATGAAATCATCAGACTTTTCCTAATTGTAATTCTCATGATCTGCTCCTTCTTAACTATTGCTTGACGGATATCTTTCACCGTCCCGCAACAGTACAGGGCAATCTGCGTTCCAAAGCGGGTTATACCGGAAAACAGGCTTGGTCAAGCTGTGGACGGCACTAAAAGGTGCTGGTGTCTACCATTTCGGTTAGCCTGGCAAGCCAAGGAGTGAGGTTGATCGCTGGTTTATTCTTTCGAAAAGAAATAGTCGATATGAATATTAATGACTCCGTTCCCCATGACGGGGCGTGCTCCGACGGCCCGCATTCGAAGATTGCCCGACCGCTGAACGGGAACTCCAAACGAAAGTTTGTCGAGCGTAAGTATCTCTATCGGATTCAGTTTCTTATCGATGGATGTTTGAAGCATCCGGGCGATCAGCGAACCGCCGACTCCGCCCGTGCCGTTGAGGTTGACATTGAAAACACGGGCCCGGCCGGTCAGCCGTTGGCCACTCGGATCAAATTCGAGGTCTATGTTTGCCTCGGCCCATCCGGCGAACTCGACACATCCTACGAATGGCGGAGCATAATTACCTGAAAACGCGAGCGGTACATAGATCTTGCCATCGCGAAACTTGACAGCCGTCCGGACGCCGCTCATCTCTCGAAGTATCTTGATGGTTTGGCTGCAGGCAGCCGACGAATCGCCAGCAAATGAGTTTCCACGCACGGGTGAATTAGCAGTGCCCGAGCGAGGCGGCGAGTTCTCGGCAACAGCGAATTCCGGCGGATCGAAATTTTGAAATACCGAATCCAAAAGCGTGTCAAAAAACTTTTCGTCGAGGCTGAGCGTTACCGATGCCTTCTGAGCACTAGCAGATGTAGCTGCTAAAACAAACACTATGATTACCGAAAACATTCGGCTAAAACTATTCCTTTTCATCGCAAAATGCATTAGAAAACTCCCTGCCGTCATAGCCCGACTCTTACTACATCATGGATGCGCAGAAGGCCGATACAGGTGCCATTTTTATCGGTGACCGGCAAAACCGAGATCTGCGACGGCCGGTCCTCCATAAGCCTAAGAGCGTCGAAAGCCAGCATGTCATTTGTGACACAAACGGGCGATCGCGTCATCATCATTTCGGCTGAAAGCTTCGACAGATCATCCGGCGGGGTCCGTTCTATCGTTCGCCTCAAATCTCCGTCGGTAATAATTCCAAGCAGCGTGGAATTAGTGTCAACCACATTTACCGCTCCAAGTGAGTGGTTTGATATGGCCTTTACGATATCAAGCCACCCGGAGTCGATTCGGACATTCGGACTCGGATGCATCAGATCGGCGACCTTAATTGAAAGTCGTTTGCCCAGCCGTCCCGCGGGGTGATTTGAGGCGAAATCCTCTGAAGTGAGTCCTTTCAACTCCATCAGCGCCATCGCGAATGCATCGCCGATAGCGAGTGCGACTGTGGTCGACGCGGTTGGAGCGAGATTCAAGGGGCATGCCTCCTTATTGACGGAAGCGTCAAGCACAATATCCGAGCGTCGTGCGAGTGATGACGCGATATTGCCGACAATACCGATCACGGCAACCTCACGCCTCCCTATCGCGGGCATGATCGCGAGGATCTCGTCCGTCTCGCCCGAATTACTCAAGGCGATAACCACATCGCCGCTCGCAATGACCCCGAGGCCGCCGTGCAGGGCATCTGATGGGTGGATGAAAACTGCCATCGTTCCTGTGCTCGTTAGTGTCTGAGCGATCTTCTGGCCGATTACGCCTGATTTGCCGACGCCGATGACAACAACTTTTCCCTTACACGCAGCGAGAGCTTCCAGCGCCTTTTCGACGCTTTCACGATCGATATTTGACGCCGTCTTATTGATCGCATCGGCCTCGACACGCAGGATCTCTATTACTTTTTCGTAGCCTATTTTCACTATATTATCTCGAGGTCCGACGCGACCGAGCCCGAAACGGTGCAGATCAATAAAAGTATGAGCAATAATATCTTCATATTAGCAAATCCGATGTTATCTTGACGCTTTGATTAGTATTTATCAACCGACACTCTGATGCCAATTGTCGGCAACAGAACTAACCTCCGAAGCAGGGTGTGTAGAATAAGCATATGAAACGAAGCGGTCTTATCTCGCTGACCAAATCGGGCCTTTACTGCTCGCAGGGAGATTTTTATATAGACCCATGGAAGCCGGTTGGTAAGGCTGTCCTCACTCACGCTCATGCAGATCATGCTTACCGGGGCAGCAGCAGCTATCTGGTCGCTGCCTCGGGGGAAGAGATCGCCCGTATTCGCCTCGACCCGGATGCCAATATCTCGAGCCTTGCCTATGGTAAAACCTCAACGATGAATGGCGTTAAGGTCTCGTTTCATCCCGCGGGCCACATCCTCGGGTCGGCCCAAGTCCGGGTTGAATACAAAGGTGAGATCTGGGTGATCTCGGGCGATTACAAACTCACCCCGGACGCAACCTGCGAGCCATTTGAACCCGTCAAGTGCCAGCACTTTATTACCGAGGCAACATTCGGACTGCCGATCTACCGTTGGACCGAGCCTCGACTGGTTTTCGACGAGATGAGCAAATGGTGGCGTCGAAATCAGGAACGCGAAAAGGCCACTGTGATCTTTGCCTACTCTCTCGGAAAGGCCCAGCGAGTGCTCAACGGCATTGACCGTTCCATCGGCCCGATCTATACCCACGGCTCCGTCGAACGGCTGACAGATGCTTATCGTCAAGCAGGGATCGATCTTCCGCCGACCACGTATGCTGGAAGCGTAAGCAGCAAGAAAGACTTCATCGGCTCGCTGATCGTGGCCCCGCCATCGGCACAGAGCTCAAGCTGGCTAAAACGTTTTGGCCCCATCTCGACCGGATTTGCCTCGGGCTGGATGATGGTCCGCGGCGCCCGTCGTCAGAGGGCGATCGATCGCGGTTTCGTTCTTAGCGATCATGCAGACTGGCCCGAACTGCAAAAGGCGATCTTCGCCACCGAGGCCGAGACCGTTTACGTCACCCACGGATTCGCTCCCGAATTGGTCCGCTGGCTAAACGAAAACGGAATGAACGCCGTTCCTCTGAAGACCCAGTTCGTCGGGGATGATGCACCTGACCTGCAGGATGAGGAGAGCGACCCTTCGAAATGAGACTTTTTACCGAGCTATACGTCGAACTCGACCAGACAAACAAAACGAACGAAAAGGTCGAGGCGATGAAGTACTATTTCAAACACGCTGCCGCTCACGATTCGGCGTGGGCCCTTTACTTCTTATCCGGCCGAAAGCCCCGGCAGATCGTGCCATCGAAACTGCTCCGGGAATGGGCCCTGGAACTGTCCGGCGTTCCGGAATGGCTCTGGGCCGAATGCCGCGACACCGTTGGTGACAGCGCTGAAACAATGGCGTTGCTGCTTCCCAATAATATCGCGGTCGACGAAACGCCGCTGCATATTCTCGTGGAGGACCAACTGCTGCCGCTTCGCGGATCCAACGTCGAGGTACAGCGTGATGCAGTAATGGAAGCCTGGTCGCGAATGAACTACTCACAGCGTTTGGTCTATAACAAGCTCCTCACAGGTGCCTTCCGAGTTGGTGTATCCCAATCGTTGGTGATCCGAGCTTTATCGCAGCTTTCGGAGCTGCCGACTGACGTTATCGCCTTACGTCTGATGGGCGAATGGACACCATCCGCCCACTTTTTCAAAGATCTGATCGACCCCGAATTAGGGAGCCAGGAAACTCCGATCGCTCGGCCATTTCCCTTTCATCTGGCCCATCAGCTAGACGGGCTGCCGGACAACCTCGGGGACGTCAGCGAATGGCAGGCAGAATGGAAATGGGATGGCATACGTGCCCAGGTTATCAAGCGTGATCGCCAGGTTTTCATTTGGTCTCGCGGTGAAGACCTGATGACCGAGCGATTCCCTGAGATCAGTTCCGCCGCAGATTCCCTGCCCGATGGCACGGTGATCGACGGCGAGATATTGCCGTGGAAAGATAACCGCGTACTGCCCTTTACCGAGCTGCAAAAGCGGATCGGGCGAAACAATGTTTCGGCAAAAATACTCAGTGAGGTTCCGGTCATACTTCAGTGTTATGACATGCTCGAATTCGAGGGTAAGGACATTCGATCATTCGAATTTCGCACCCGCCGCGAATTTCTCGAAAAGCTTGTCGGCGTCCTGGACGATCAGGCCCGCTCGATCCTCCGAGTTACTGAGGCCGTCGACGCATCGAGCTGGGAACACTTCGCTGAGCTTCGTGGAGATAGCCGGTCGCGCGGTGTCGAAGGCTTCATGCTCAAACATCGAGGATCACCTTATCGCGTCGGCCGCCACCGCGGCGACTGGTGGAAGTGGAAGATCGATCCACTTACAGTCGATGCGGTGCTCATCTACGCTCAAAAGGGTTCGGGAAAACGATCAAACCTGTTCACCGATTACACGTTTGCTGTTTGGAAAGGTGATGAACTTGTTCCTTTCGCAAAAGCGTATTCCGGATTAACCGATGCCGAGATCCGGAAGGTGGACAGGTTCGTTCGCGACAATACGATCGAAACTTTTGGCCCTGTTCGGGCGGTCAAGGCTGAGCTGGTATTCGAATTAGCCTTCGAAGCATTGCAAAGATCTACCCGGCACAAATCCGGAGTCGCCGTCCGCTTTCCACGAATATCTCGCTGGCGAGATGATAAGCAGATCAAGGACGCAGATTCGCTCGATACCATCTACGATATGCTCGATGCGTACCAATCCGCCGTCAAATGAGAAACGACCGCAGAGTCAGCGATATTTCAGATCTGGGCGCCAACCGGTATCCGCATTTGAAATATACGATCGAGCCTTTTCCGCGTATCCTCGCAACCCGCCGGATAGAGGACGATGGAGCCGATTACTATGGCGCCTTTCTGACCAAAACGGCAATCCGCATAATGATCGATCTGATCAACCGGGTCTTTCGCTTACGCCTGTGCGACCTCGAGATCGATGGCAGTTGGCCGGCTCCGTGTACCCAATATTATCGCCGCCGATGTCTTGCCCCTTGCGTGGCTAAGCTTTGCGGAGGCGGAGAATATCACCAGATCGCTGAGATCGCGCTTTTGTTTATCGCAGACGAACGAAAGGCTTTTACATCCGCGGTGCTCGAAATCATCGAACGGTATTCGGATAACCTCGATTTCGAAAAAGCTGCATATTTTCGCGACATCCTTCTCGAGATCGAGAGATTCTGGAAACAGCCTCGAATGGAGGTATGGCTTGGCGACACCGTCGACACATATGCGGTAGAAGATACACCGGACGGCTCGGCGATATTCCTTATAACGCATCGAGGCCGTTCCGTTCTCGGCCGAAAGGTCTTCACGGTCGCCCGCGAGGATTACGAAACATCCGACGAGGCTCTCTACCGGATCATCGAGTCGTTCTATCAGTTTCACTTGCCGCGTGAGATCCGGGTCACACGCGATTTTTATAAGCGAAAGGAGCTTATCGATGTGCTTTCTACAAGATTCGGCCGCCAGGCAATCGTCCGCGTTTATGGCCCGTCAAAAACCGGCGTAAACGCCCGCCGCGGTCTGCACCTTGGCCGGGACGAATATGAACTCGATAAGGTAAAGCCGATCGCCACGCCCGAGATCATCGCTTCGAAGCTGATGCGAATTTTCGGCACCGGCAAGCCTGTTCATCGCGTCGAGGCATTCGATGTGGCACATATCTCGGGGACGGGATTTGTTGCCGCTTGGTCGGTCTGGAACAAAGGCCGATTTATGTCTGTCGATTATCGATTCGTGATCTCTGAGGAAACCAGCGAACTCGCGGCATTGGCCGATGCGGTCGAGAAACGTCTAGACGATACCTCTAGGCCATTGCCCGATCTGATAGTCCTCGACGGAGGCAAATCGCAACTAAACGCGGTTTTGACGAAATTGAAGGATGTCGAAGAAATGCCTGTGGTCACCGCGGCCGTAAAACCGCGAGGCAGGCATTCCGCGATCGCTGCCTTTCTTATGAAGGGTCGCGATCCCATAGACTTCAATCCCGAATCACCCGCTCACTCGATGCTCCAGCTTCTCCGTGATGAAGCTCACGACCTTGCCAACCGTGTCCATCGGGATTATCGCGAAATGATGCCATTTTACGAGATCGCCGGTGTGGAATCGCCGGTCGTGGTTCCGCTGCGTTTTCACGCTGAGAATGGAGGAGCCGACGATCTTATACCCATTGAAAAACGCTAATCTATCACTCCGATTTACGCATTTTTATCCGGATCACGCTGAGACAGGGGAAAATAGTCGGATACCGTAAGTATCCCCATTTCAACACTTACTGATCGACGATCCCCGATCTGTCTCGCTTGTCTCGCTGCTGTCTCGCACCCAAAGCGAGACATCTACCTGTTGCAACCAGGCTACTTACCCTCGTTTTTTGGCTCTGTCTCGCCTTCCAGCGAAAAAACGTCTTACACGTGTCTTACAGTTCCGTTTTTCGCTCCTGATCGAAAGTTCACCGACGCCCGTTGTTGGCCGTTCTGAAAATTGTCAAGGATCAAGCCGAAATGCCGGCATTCTTGAAAGAGTGTATCATCGTTTGTACTACGTTGCATATATAATACATCGCCAAACGATCGCTCTTTAGCCTCCAAAAATCGGTTCTATTCCACGGTTACGAAATCCGTCCCGCTGCGGCCAAAGGTTTCGGGAGCGTACATCTCTTCTGCTTTGGCGGGCGGCACGACGAATTGGCCGGGTGTCGTGGCTCTTGTTACGTACGAATAATTGTAAACGCCTTCCCAGAGCAGAGCGGTAAAAGCCTCGGCACGCTCGTCGCGGAAGTTCTGGTGTTCGAACCAGTGCTGGCGCCACCACCATGAGCCATATCCGATCGAACGACGGCTGACGGTCGCAACGCCCGTCGCGGGCCGCAGGTCAGCCGGGATCGCCACGGTGACCGAAAGTCCGGGATTGAGGATCTCGAGGCCGGCCGGAAGGTTATCGACGAGGGCGACGTGATATCGACGTGCCTGGGCGACCATGGTGAGGCGAATGCGTACGCGGGCACCGGATTTGATCGTCCAGCTTCCGTCGGCGATTTGTTTGACGTCCTCCTTATCGTCGATCGGTTCATAACTGCGAAGGACGGTAAAGCCGTAGTCAGCGGGCTCCAGCTTCAGGTTCTTCGGCGCGTACTTCATTCCGATGCGGTAATAAAGCCGACCCGCACCCTGGCGGTCGAGAATGAGGTTTGACGTGCCGCCCTGTTCGACGAGGTAGGACATTGGGATATTCAATTGATTTGAGTCGATCGAACGGCCCTTGAATGTTTCCTCACCTGCATACGTGTTCCCAAGCCAAATTTTGGTGACAAAGTCGGGAGTAACTTTTTCGAAAGTGTTGAAGTACTTGTCGAGCGCCAGCAGGATAAAGACATTCTCCTGCGTCGAACCCCAATGCCCTTTTGTACGGTGGGCGAGCAGGCCGCGGACGAGTTTAGGCACGATGTCGTTTGCCGGCTGGGCTTTTATTAGAGCCTCAAGCAGCACACCGTCGGCCCTGCGGTTCGAGTACATTATCAGCCATCCGCCGTCGCCGTAGTTGGTTACGAAATTCGCCGCGGCGGCAGTTTCTGTCGTGCGGTTCATCAAATGACCGATGATCGCCTCGACCTCGGTGGCCGATCCTGCATCATTCGCAAGGACCGAAAGGATCCAGCCCAACGCCTCGAACGGCAACTTCTCGATCGTGGCTTCCGCCAGCAGCTTCTTGGCCTTGGCAGTGTCCTTGTCGCCCATCAGGTCACGGACGTATAGGGCGTAGGCTGAGATCGTCCATCTTACCTGCGGAGCATTCTTGTACCATTCATCGAAGTGTTTTTCCACGTCCTTGAGGTAAGGCTTTGTCCTGTTGATCATATCGTCCGGCACCTTGTAGCCCTTTGCCTTGGCCAGGACGAGAGCGTGAGCAACGTGGATAGTG
>JBGTBC010000130.1:0-3020 GCA_041749555.1 Pyrinomonadaceae bacterium
GGGATTTCCCGAACTTCACATTTTGGATTCGACCGATCCGGCACAGATCCGCGTGACCGAAAACAAAATTGATCTGCAGAAGACGCTTTTTATCGTGTCGAGCAAATCGGGTGCGACGCTTGAGCCGAATATCTTCTTCCAGTACTTTTTTGAGCGAGTTTCAGAAACTATTGGTCGGGAAAAAGCAGGAAGTCGTTTTATAGCCGTTACCGATCCGAAATCGAAGTTGCAAAGCGTCGCCGAGGAAAACGGGTTTCGAGACCTGTTCTTTGGCGACCCTGAAATAGGCGGGAGATATTCCGCGCTTTCGGATTTCGGAATGATTCCGCTCTGCGCAATGGGAATTGAGACTGCCGATTTTCTCGAAAGAGCAAATGAAATGGCCAAGGCTTGCCGTATTGAAAATGTTTATAAGAATCCCGGCGTGGTTTTAGGAGCGATCTTGGGAACAGCCGCCTGCGATTTCGAGCGGGATAAAGTAACGATCATTGCTTCGCCCGCAATTCACGATCTTGGCGCGTGGCTCGAACAACTCATCGCCGAATCAACCGGAAAACAAGGAAAAAGCCTGATTCCCGTTGACCGCGAAGAAATAGTCGGTGAAGACACATACGGATGCGACCGTTTGTTTGTTTACTTGAAAGTCGAGGGCGACGATGAAAAAGACGCGGCATTTGAAACATTGGAAAAGAGCGGTCAGCCCGTCATCCGAATTGTTTTACCCGAGATATTAAATCTCGGACAAGAATTTTTCCGTTGGGAATTTGCAGTCGCAGTTGCCGGGGCGGTTATGGAGATTAACCCGTTCAATCAACCCGACGTCGAAGCGAGCAAGATCGTGACCAAAAAGATCACTTCGGAATACGAAGAGACGGGAAAATTACCGGCGGAGACACCGATCTTCGATGGCGACGGAATAAAACTTTTCACCGATGAAAGCAACGCGGAAGAATTGAGAAAAGCAGTCGGCAATGACGAAACACTTGAAGCATTTATAACTGCTCATTTAGTCAGAATTGAACACGGCGATTATTTCGGACTTCTCGCTTACATTGAAATGAATCGTGAAAACGAAAAAACGCTGCAGGAAATTCGCCATTCGGTTCTAAAAACAAAAAAGATCGCAACTTGTCTCGGATTCGGACCGCGTTTTTTGCATTCAACCGGACAGGCTTACAAGGGCGGGGCGAATAGCGGCGTTTTTTTGCAGATAACATGCGACGACGATGATGACCTGCAAGTGCCGGGTCAGAAATACACCTTCGGCGTGGTCAAAGCGGCTCAGGCACGCGGCGACTTTGAGGTTTTAGCGGAGAGAAAGCGTCGTGCTCTGCGCGCTCATCTCGGTACGGACGTAGAAAGAGGCTTGGCTCGGCTACGTCAGATAATAAGAAGTAAAGGGGAATAATTATGCATATAGGAATGGTTGGTTTAGGCAAGATGGGCGGAAGCATGGCACTTCGGCTAATGAAACAGAAACATGATGTGGTGGTTTTCGACCTCGACTCAAAAAAGGTCAAGGAACTCGAATCCGAAGGCGCGAAAGGTGCCGACGACCTGGGCGACTTCGTCAAGAAGTTGGAAAAGCCGCGCGCGATCTGGCTTATGCTGCCCGCCGGAAAGATCACGGAGGATACGATGATGAAGATCGCCGAAGATCTAGACGAGGACGACATTATTATCGATGGCGGCAACTCGAAATTTAAGGACGACATTCGCCGGGCCGCGTTATTGAAAGAGAAAGGCATTCGCTTTCTGGACGCCGGCACCAGCGGAGGCGTTTACGGAGAAGACCGAGGGTATTGTTTGATGGTCGGCGGCGATGAATCGGCCTTTAAGCAGGTCGAACCGGTCTTTAAGACGCTTGCACCGGGAACAGGCGACATCGAGGAATCAAAGGGCCGCGAAAAGCTTAACTCGACCGCCGCAGACGGCTATCTCTACTGCGGAAAGGCGGGCGCAGGGCACTACGTCAAAATGGTTCACAATGGCATCGAGTACGGCCTTATGCAGGCGTACGCCGAAGGCTTTGACATCTTCAAGACCGCGAACCTCGACACTTTGCCCGAGGAACAGCGTTTCGATCTCAATTTGGCTGACATCGCCGAGCTGTGGCGTCGCGGCAGCGTGGTTTCATCGTGGCTGCTCGATCTGACCGCCCTTGCGTTGGCCGAGAGCAAAGATCTTTCGGAATTCTCCGGTGTCGTAAACGATTCTGGCGAAGGCAGATGGACGATCGAAACGGCGATCGAACAGGCCGTTCCGGCCAACGTGTTGTCGGCGGCATTGTATTCCCGTTTTCGCTCGCGTCAGGAAAGTACCTTTGGGGACAAAGTATTGTCCGCAATGCGTAACAGATTTGGCGGACATGTCGAACCGGAAGCGAAAGCTGCCGCGAAAACAGGCGAATAAGCGATCGTAAACATTCGGAAAATTAAAGATGACAAAGAAAGTAGCAAAAACGTCGGAGATCAATCAGGCTGATTCATGCGTGATGTTGATCTTCGGCGCGACGGGCGATCTCACCAAGCGCAAATTGTATCCTGCATTATATAACCTGAAACGAGAGAAATATCTCCCTGATGATTTTGCGGTGATCGGTTTCGGCCGGGAGGCAATGACGACCGATGAATTCCGTAAAAAGCTCTGCTCAAATATGCGGGAATTCGTGCTTGGTGAGATCAACGAAGATCTGATCGACTGGTTTATCGATCGAACATATTATCAAGCCGGCGATTTTGGCGACAACGAACTTTACGACACTATCGCCGAGCAACTAACGTCTATCGACAAAAAGCACAAAACGCTGGGAAACCGGCTTTTCTACATGGCAACTCCGCCGACCTTGTTTGCACCGATCACGCAAAAATTGGCTGCGGCCGATCTGGCTTGCGAGGAAAACGGAAATTGGCGGCGATTTATCTATGAAAAGCCGTTCGGCCGCGATCTGGAATCGGCAAAGCGTTTGAATTCCGAATTGTCGAAGACCATAGGTGAGCACCAGATTTACCGGATCGATC
>JBGTBC010000131.1:0-13292 GCA_041749555.1 Pyrinomonadaceae bacterium
AAGCCAAGCGAGCCGAACCAAAGTGATTCGATATAGATCCCGACGCTGCTCGCAGCCACAAAGGCCAGGAGAACAACCGCCATCACTATCCACTTTATACGGCCGTCACGTTTCACCGGCGGCTGTTTAATATCAATGATCTCGGCTTCCAGGTCGGAATAGTCTAATTTGTCCATACTGCCAAGCATACACCCCGTATTACGGGCGGCAAAACTACGCTATACCGATAATGGCCCCGCAAATCTCACCACGCGATGCCGTAATCGTCACCGTGATTCGATGATCCACCCCACATTGTTCCGTGCTGCTGATCAAAAAATATGGCATTGATCGGGCCCGACGTGCGGTCTGCGAAGGTCACGATATAGCCCATCCGTATCAGATCATCGCGGATCATGGCAGGGATCGAATTGGCGATCAGGATGCGCCCGGGCCGGGATGCATGATCGCCAAAAGAGCTGCGCATCTGAAAGCTGTTAATGTTAGGGGCCTCGGCTGCCTGCTGAACGTTCATTCCGAATTCGACAAAATTCAGGAAAAACTGCAGCAGGTTCTGGTCCTGGCTATCGCCGCCCTGTACCGCAAACGAAAGATACGGCTTTCCTCCTTTAAGGGCCATAGTCGGCGTCAGGGTCACTCGGGGACGCTTTCCCGGTTCGATGACGTTATAGGGATTCTCGGCCGGATCTAAAATAAACTGCTGGGCACGCTGACTCAGGCCTACGCCGGTCTTCCCCGCAATAACGGCCGGGATCCAGCCGCCGCTAGGCGTTACTGACACCACCCATCCCTCGGCATCCGCAGCCTCGACAGACGTCGTGCCGGCATAAAATGCCCGGTCGAGGTCATCATCCGTTTTCTTACTTCCGACCGGCGCAAGCGTTTGTTTTTCGGCCGGTTCCGCCTTCCATTTATCGAGCAGATCACGGAATGGATTTGTGCCGTTCTGAAATGGATAGGGATCACCAGGCTTAACAGTAGGATCGTTTCGCGTTGGGTTTATCTGCTTAAGGCGTTCCTTTGCATATTCTTTCGAGAGTAGCCCCCTGACCGGCTCTTCCGGTGGAAAATACGGGTCGCCGTAATAAAAATCGCGGTCGGCAAATGCGAGATTCATCGCCTGATAGATGGTGTGAATATATTTCGGGCTGTTGTAGCCCATCGTCTTGAGATCGTAATTTTCGAGAATGTTGAGGGCCTGGAGCATGACGGGCCCCTGCGTCCAGACATTGAGTTTGTACACATCGATGTCGCGGTAATCTGTCTTGACCGGTTCCTCGATGATCACTTTCCACTTGGCGAGATCGTCTTTTGTGATCAGCCCGCCTTCTTCTTTGGTGCCCCGGACCAGCTCATCCGCTATATCGCCCTTGTAAAACCGGTCATAGGCAGCCATTATCGCTTCCTTGCGGTTTTTGCCTTGTTTCAATGCCTGCTGCTCGGCATCGACCATCTTTCGCAATGTGGCCGCCAGGTCGGCCTGGCGAAATATCTCGCCGGCAGCCGGGCCTTCACGGCTTTGCCCCAGATGCGGCAGCATCACTTCGCGGGTATACTTCCATTGTTTCAGGCGAGCTTTCTCACGTTCGATCACGGCGGCGGTGCCGTCGTCCATTGCGTACCCGTCAGACATCTCGATCGAAGGCTCCAGAATGTCCTTCAGGCTGAGTTTGCCGTATTCGGCCAGCATGACGAGAATGCCGCCCGGCGTACCAGGAGTAACAGCCGACAGCGGGCCGTGCTCGGGCGGAAACTGCATCCCCTTTGACCTGTAAAATTCCGCGGTCGCACCGGTCGGGGCCACGCCGAGTGCATTGATCCCGATGACCTTTTTAGTATGAGGATTGTAGATGAGCGCCTGCGTTTCCCCGCCCCACCCGAGCGTATCCCACATGGTCGAGGTCGCCGCGATCATCGCGCACGCTGCGTCGACCGCATTACCGCCCTTCATAAAGATCCGGGCCCCGGCTGTCGCCGCGAGCGGCTTGCCCGTAATTGCGACCCAGTGCCGTCCGTAAAGTACCGGCTTCTGAGTTCGCTGGCTGTAAAGTGTTTCCGGCATCATTATGCTCACCAATAAAAAAAGTAACGCGAACAGGTGAATACGGGGCTGCAGCATTCTGGTTTTCATAGCCGCAAATTATAGCGCGGATCTTCCTAAAAACATTTTACTGACTTCGTCCGCCCCTGAATCGTTACGCCGGTCATGAAGCCCCCGCTGTTTCCCATAATGTCCAATATTTCCTTTTCACAATTCTCAACGCTCCATTCTCCAAATCGGTCCTGACCCCCTGTTTTTGTACCAGGCCGGAACAGCGAAATCGCCATAAGTCTTGTAGAAACCTATATATACGGATCTGTACCATGTACCACGCATTTTCCTGTTTTGTGTATTACAGTGTGTGTCGTCCTAAAAAAGTTGACACTTTTGGGGGCTTATTCCTGATGGAAGTTGTCACTCGTGTCTTAGTCCTGAACAAGGTTTTACATTGCCTCCTTTTTTGGTTTTTGCTTTCTCAATTGCTCAATTGTCTTCCCCGGCAAAGTCGCGCGAAAAACACTTCGATTATACGACGGTGTGCTACAAATTGTTCATTGTTTTATATATGATACATCGCGGTCAGCATTCCGGCTTCACAATTCCCACATCTGGCGATAAGCGTTACAAATATAGCACCGTCTTCGATGGTTTAGAGCCGATGGACAATTAATCTCCCGCTATTTCAACAATGTTCAGTTTCGATTTCTGATTATCTAGTTCAATTCTTGACACTTTTACATGAGAATATTGATTCTCTTCAAAGATATAGGATAGAATTGCACTTCGTGTCTCGTCGGAGGTATTGTATCCAAAAATAACCTCATTGAGGCAGGTAGAAGGATACTCGAACAAATAAATCGACGCTCCTCCATCTGATACGACTTCATCGGCGTCCTTTAATGGTAAAAGCATTCGCCATTCACATTCATACGCCCACTCTTCGCTCTTGGTAAAAAAAATCTCGTGCTCATTTTCAATTTCTAGGACCTGGATGCTCGGTCGTGTTGCGTATCTCACTTTTTCCAAGTGCCGTAAATCGTCCTTATCACCAAGTCGCCGATTGAAAAAATTACTTTCCGTATCTAATCCAAGGACAATCCCCTGATGGCTCCGAGCATAATGGGCCCACATCAAGGGGTCGTTATTCCTTTCACTCAGAGAAAGAATTCCGATCATCTGATCAAAGCTCGAAAACATTCCATCCGATATGGCCGGAGTGAAACTATCGAGAATTGTCGGCGCCAATTCTTTAGCCTGTGGAGCAATAGATTTTGAAAAAAAGTCAATAAACCCTTCCGGAATCAACGTTCTAATTTCGACGGGCATTTTTGAAAGCTCTTCTTCAAATATCTCTTTCGAAACCAATGTTAAATTTTTGTCGGTCAGTTGTTCGTGCGTAAAGGCGGCCGTACTCAAAGGCTTGTAAGTAGGACGGATCTCGAATGGATCATTAAGAACGGATGGTTGAGAGAACCGCAACGTCCTCTGCTTTAGAATTTTCTGCCAATATTCGTCAGAAACATATTTATACAAAACCGCTGGTACTTTCTCTTTTAGGTCTTCTGCCATATTCAGGAATTCCTTTTGACAATCAAGGAATAGCCTTGTCCGTTGCCGAACAACACCTCCCTGTCTACATTTGACCTAACTACTTCCGTCCTTACGCCGGCGTCTGCAGGCTTCCTACTTATCTTTCAATTTCTTGCCGTCTTTGCGAATTTTCTTTGATTCACTCTCAAGTTTTCGTTTCACCTTAGTGGCATCCTCCGCGGGTGGTAGTTTTTCGGGCTTCACTCCTCTTTCTTTCAAAATATTCCTTACGGCTTTATTGTTATCGGTATGTTCTCTTGAGATTGCGGGCTCGCCGCGCAGGTTTTTGTCGATGACGTTATGACTGGTAAGTTCGGTTGCGAAGTCCTTGGCCTTGATCGTCAGAGTCGGGAGGAAGTCTGCAAGTGGCCTTCCTTTGGGAACTGCCAACTTGCGTTTCATGTCGTTCGTTGAAAATCCTCCGAATAGGGCCTGGTCGCCTTTACTTCGGATCACGGCGAAGCCTCGGTCGTCGACCCCGCGTTCGTAGATTATTCCCGATAGCTTCTTTTCCGTTTTTGAAAGTTTTTCGCGGGCCGTGACTCGTTCGATATCGAGAAGCCGCTGCTCGATAGCTTCCTGCTTACGCGTTTGAACAGCAAAATATGTCTGGGCGAAAGCAATTTCCGGCTTTGAAGGGTCGCCGTTTTGAGCAACGAGATAACATGCGTATCTCGTGAGAGCAATGTCGTCAATTTCTCTAGTTGCGTTATTTGGCAGTCCGATCTGCCGAGATACATTCAAGAAATGATCGTCGACGTTTTCACCAGCGTTTAAGCATGCTTCTTTTGCTTTCTCGATCGCTTTTCGAAAGTTCTGCCACTTGGTATATCCGAGTATTTCCTGAAGATCACGAGCACTCCAACATTCAGAACCAACAAGCTCAGTTCGAGCGTTTTCAAATCTTTTCAGAAGCTCATTGATCAGTTCCCGTTCCATAGATAGCAAAACTGTGTGTCAAAACGGAACATATTACTGGTGTCGGTAAATTGTTCTATACCTCAAATCCTCAGCGGCATGACTATGTATTTGTAGTCGTAGGTGGTTTCGCCGGCGATGGACATTTGGGTTTGGGCGTTGGCGTCTTTGAACTCGAAGGTTATGCGTAGAGGGGCACGGCCTTCGCGGGCGGTGGCAGTGCCGGCCGCGGCTCCCACCACCCCGTCAGACGAAGCGTCTGCCACCCCTCCTCCGGCAGGAAGGGAGTCTGAATCTGACCCGCCGGCAGTCATTTCGAGGTCGCCGGTGGCGGCGTTGGTGAGAAATTCGAGCAGGTACTGCCAGTTGAATCCGAGCTGGATCTCCTCGCCTTTATAATCGGCCTGGACCACCTCGTTGCCCTCGCCCTCTTCGCTGGACTGGGCGGTTACCTCGATCTCGCCTTCGCGGACGGTGAGGCGGATGGAGCGGTTACGGTCGTCGGCGATGATCGACATACGGCGGACCGCGCTTCGCATCTCGTCGAGGTCGAACGTGGCTGCCAGATCGTTGTCTTTGGGCATGACCATTTCGTAATTGGGAAACTGGCCGCTCAATTTGCGGGTGATCAGCAGGCGTCCTTCTGTCTGGAAGAATATGTGGTTGGGGTCCTCGCCGAAAGCGACCTCACCGACTCCGCGTGAAAGCTTGACGAGTTCCAAGAGAGCTTTCTTCGGAATTAGCGTATCCATCGTGCCTTCCATCTCATCGACCGCACGTTCGACAAAAGCGAGGCGGTGGCCGTCGGTCGTGATCATTTTTGCAGTCCCGTCGCCGACGATAAATTTGGCACCGGAGAGCGTAAAGCGAGATTGCTCATTGGTGATGGCAAATGCCGTATTGCGAATGAAGTAATTGAAAACCTCGGCCGGCAGACGCATCGGCGTGCTCTTGAACTGCGGGATCTCAGGGAACTGTTCGCGATTGACGCCCGCGAGCCGATAATTGGCCCGGCCGCATTTCATCGTCACCCACTCATTGTCCTGTTTTTTGAAATGAACATCGCCTGACTCAAGCGCACGAACGATATCAAACAACTTTCGGGCCTGGATGCAGATCGCACCGGCACTGAGGATCTCGGCCTCGGCATCACACCGGATAGTGCAATCGAGATCCGTGCCGACGATGCGGATCTCGTTCTCGCCGAGGGATTCGATCAAAATATTCGACAAAACGGGGATCGTGGTCTTACGTTCGACGACACCCTGGATAAAACCCAATTCCTCTTTTAAAACGCTCTGTTTGATCTTGAATTCCATTCTTGTATTGCTCCTGTCAGATTATTGCCGTCGCAGTCTCGGACGGCTTATGGTTCGTTTGTTTTTTTCAATTATAACTTTTCCTGATCTTTTTTGAGCCACGCCCTACCGGTTTCAACTTTGCCGTCGCTTTTTCTAATACATATAACTTCAAAATATATATTAAGAGATAGTATTAGGAATAGGCCCTGTGCAAATGTGTAAAAACGCTCTAAAGCTTTGTAAAATAACCGTTTTTCCGTCCACAACCCTGTTGTGGAAAACCTGTGGAAAACTTTCACTACCTGCGGATAACCCTTTTATGCAGGGATTTCCACCGCTGTTCACAGGCTGCGATCTAGTCAGCTTGCGGAAAAGTGGAAAAAAGTTATTCAAATATCAGAAAACACATTACTTACGGTTTTCACGTCGATCGATCAAGTGTGGAAAAAAATTAGACCGAAAAACCTTCGAGCCGACCTTAATTAGCTGCAAAGATTATCGATAAGTTCTTTTACTTCCCTGTGGAAATTCCGGTCTTCCTGGCACAGGGCGTCGATCTTTTCTACCGAATGCATCACCGTCGTATGATGCTTGCCTCCAAACTCCCGTCCGATCTCAGGAAAGCTATGCCGTGTAAGCTTTTTACAAAGATACATCGCCACCTGCCGCGGTACGGCGATCGCCCGCGAGTTGTTTTTCGATCTGATCTCTTCGACCGTCATTTTGTAATGCGAGGCGACCGTTCTCGTAATATGTTCGAGCGATAAGCCAACGGGGCGCCCGCTGTCGAGGATGTTCTTCATCGATTCCTGGGCGAGGGCCTTGCTGATCGGCACGCCTTTCATCGATGAGATCGCCACGAGCCGCACGAGCGAACCTTCGAGCTCACGCACATTGCTCTTCACCTTGCCCGCCATATAAATGGCGATGTCGTCATCGAGCTGTATTCCGTCCATGTCAGCCTTACGCTTCAGGATCGCGACCTTTGTTTCGAGGTCAGGCGGCTCGAGATCGGCGATCAGTCCCCATTCGAATCGCGAGTGAAGCCTTTCTTCGAGCGTGGGTATCTCACGGGGCGGGCAGTCGCTCGAGACGACGATCTGCTTCTGTCCATTATGCAGAGTATTAAAAGTATGAAAAAACTCTTCCTGCGTCCGTTCCTTCCCGGCCATGAACTGGACATCATCCATCAGCAGCACGTCGATCGACCGGTACCTGTCGCGAAATGCCGGCGTCTTGTTAAACCGGATCGCATTGATAAGCTCGTTCATGAACCGTTCGGACGTGATATACGCCACACGCATGTGCGGGCTGCGCGATTTTATTGTGTGGCCTATGGCATGCATCAGGTGTGTTTTGCCCAGACCCACGCCGCCATATATGAAGAGCGGGTTGTAGGTAGTGCCCGGCGTCTCCGCCGTTGCCTTGGCGGCAGCGTGGGCAAACTGGTTGCACGAGCCAACGACAAATTTTTCAAACGTATACTTAGGATTAAGGCTGTCGTCGCCGGCTTCCAGATCGATGACGTGGGTCACACTTGCGCCGGGCCGCACCGGAACACCGGCACTCTTTGGTGAAAAGAAAAAGTCGGCCTCGGGCTGCTCCTCTTCCTCGATCTTAATTTCCTCGGGCTGGTATTCGTCGATCTTCCATTCGATTTTCCAATCGGTCAATCCTATCTCCTCGAGCGAGGTCTTAAGCGTATCGCCGTAATAAATCGAAACCCAGTCGCAGGTCACGCGGCCTGCTCGAAGGGTAAGGGTTCGCGAATCATGATCCAGAGCCTCAAAGGCAATAGGTTTAAACCAGGTATTAAATACGTCGGTATTAAGATGGGACCTGACGATGCTCAGAACGTCGATCCAGGTGGTGGAATCTTGCAATGTTTCAGTCAAAATTGCCTCTCAAAAAATGCGCTTAAAATCGATCGGATTGCTTAAGCAATGACCATTCCCCGCTTGTTTGAATTGTTCCCTGGTAACCCCTTTTCATTACGAGCGTAAAGCCTTTTTATTTTGGTGCTTTGCAGGCGTTTTTAGGGAGTAAACGCTCGAATTTCCACAAGCTTTTCCACATAGCTGTAAAAGAGCTGCATAAAACCTCACCCAAAGGATTAACCTATTTAATATCAATAAGTTACGAGGTCTTATATATTGGAAACGGGATACAGACTAACACGAAAAAAATGGCAATGCAAACAGAAATCCACAGCTTTTTTTCTCCGCGTTTAACACGAATTTAACTTCCTTTCGTGACAACAATTCAGCCAAATTTTCCTATGTGTTAGACTAAGAAAATCAGACGAATTTGATCCGAAAATCATTTGAAAATAACAAAAAAAAGAAGTTTTTTTTCATATGACCGCGGGCAAAAGCAAAGAATTGATGGAACGGCTCGAACAGGTGTGCGAAGGGCTCATTTATATAAGCGAGATCGACGCGAACATCGAGCCCTTCGTCGGCTCAAAGGCTGACATTGTGACCTCCGATACGGCCCTGAAGTATGCCGGCAAGGACGCCGCGGCTCCGATCGAGGAGCGTGATTTTGAAGAGTTCTTTAAGCGCCTGACCACCGTAAGAGAATGGCATCGCGATGTGGAAATAGAAAAGGCGAAGAAATTCCAGGTGCTTTATGAGCTCCTTAAGGAAGATCTTCGCCAAATTAAGGTCTTTCGCGTAGGCCGGATAAGGCTGGACATATTTGTCATTGGACTAGACAAATATGGGAGCGTTGTGGGAGTAAAGACACAGGCTGTCGAAACTTAAGGGTTTAGTTACCCGTGACGCTGGCGGCCCCGCTCGTACGCTTGATCACGTTCGTCGGAGATCCGGAGTAATCGACTCGGCTGGCCCCGGAAGCTTTGGTTCGCAGCTCACCCGACACCTGGACGGCCACTTTACTGGCTCCGCTTGCTTCAACGGTTGCGTTTTCTACTGCCAGTTTTTCAGCGTCGACCTTGGTCGCTCCGCTCACATCAACGGTCAGTTTCGCCGTTTCCCCGGTTATTTTGATCTTTGACGCTCCCGAGGAATCCACGTTCATTTCGCTGTTCTTAACGTTTATTACGGTTATATTGGCGGCGCCCGATATGTCCAGGTCACTGATGTCCGGTGCCGAAATGCGTATTCGAATTGGGTTGCTTGTGGAGAGCTTACGTTCGGTCTTTATCCGAAGAACGCCGTTTCGCACCTCCGTGCGTATCAATGGCAGCAGATTGTCATCGGCCTCGACCTCGACACCAAATTCCTTTTGTGCCGTGATCTCAACCTCAAAAACACCACCGACATCAATGGCATGGAACCCGGCAATATCCCGGACTTCCGAAGCCGTCTGACCTGAACCCTTGACGCTGCCCACGCTGAATGAAAAATTGAAAAACTTGCTGGACGCACGACCAAAGGAGAATAGATTAGAAATGACAAGGCCGATCGCCAGCGTCACCAGGAATAAAACAATGCCTATCTTTTTCATAAAAATCCCTCCACGAACTTATCAACTAAAGATTGAAAACGAATCCACACCGTGAAAAGTTCGCAGATTTTGACCTGCCGCCAAATTCAAGAAAAGACGGGCCGGTGAGGGCCCGTCTCGATTGAATGCAGGATCCGGTTGCTTTTGGACCGCTTGCTTACAGTTCCGGCCGGATCTCTGCCGGACTTGCAGCTCGCGGGGCGGGAACCCCAGTCGCCTGCCACGCAACCACCTGCCATTTGCCGTTTCTTTTTATGAATGTCCCGGTATTCAGATGGTTTGAAACTGACTTCGAGCCGTCGGCGCGTGTCGTGGAGCCGACAAGCTTGAATGCCACGACCGCGGCGTTGCCGTATTGCTGGATACGAACGTCTTCGGAGGTGTATATCGTTACCGGATCGCCGGGCCTGGCGGCAGGGGCAGAACGGACGTCTTTCATCAATTCTTGTTTATTGATCCGTGTACCGGCCGAGCGGGTGTAGATCAGGTCGTCAGCCCAAAACCGATCGTGGACCGCCGCGTCATTTCGCCCCGCGCCGGCCAGGAATTCATTAAGCAATCGCGTGAGTTCCGCCCCGTCCGGAGCAGTTTGTGCATGCACGGAAACCGCCGCCAAAAGAATAACTAAATTGAGTACGAATCGTTTCATAATGGACCTCGTGTTTACCAAATAAATTAACGCAGAAACGAAAGGGCTTCAACATTGGTTTTCGGTTGTCGGTGCGAAGGCTCGGCTATCGAGCATAGAAATAAAACTGAATTGCTTGCCCGATACCGATGATAAGGCCAAAGAAGGCGCCGAAGAGCTCGATCTTGCGGAGATGTTCTTTTGCAACCGACATTACGAGGGCCTCGAGCTTTTCAGCCGGGTAGCCCTGGATCTTTTCACGGACAAGCCCGGCGACATCAAACTCGGCTATCGCCTCAGGCAGTTTTGCGCTTGTTGCCGCGACTATTGCCTCGGTCAGCGAAGTGCTTGCCTCGCGGATCTTCTCGTCCGGGATGTGGTCGCTGAGCTTTCCGATCGGTATCGACAACAGGCGGTCGATCTGCCCGGCGAGCATTTCGTTGATAATATTGGACGTTTCTTCGCGTCCGATGATGTCGAGCAGGCCGCGCGACAGCATGGCCTTCAGCTTCTCTTCCGATTCGGAATGCAGCAGCTGGAGTATCGCATCGATGCTGTGCGGCCGAAACTTCTCAAGTGTTTCGCGAAGGTAAGCGGTAATTCCCTCGACCGTCTGTCGGCTTCGCATCAGCGACACGACCGATCTGGTCACCTGCGTTTTCAGCCGCTCGAGCTGTTCGGGAGCTATCTGGCCAAACATCTCCGGCAGCGGCTTTGCAAGAGCGTTGTCGATACTCGTATTGATGAATGAGCGGGCTTCCTCGGCAAAAAATTCGCCGCGAAGTGTTTCTTCGATCCGCTTAGGCAGACTCTCGTTAACCAGATCATCCACGTCATCGATCAAATTCTCTCGTGAAACAAAGATCTTTTTAAAGAAGGGAAGATTTTCGTAATAGTCGTGGACCTCATGCTTGATCAGGGCACCAATTTGGTTACGAGTTTTTTCGGCAGCGGCGAGCTCGGTGAGTTGATGGATGGCAGGTTCGATCTGCTCGCTGGCCTTTTCTTTCAAAAGGGCGACTGCATCCTCCGTGAACATCTTGCTTAACGGGGTTTCGCTCTTTACCAGATCGTCAAGATGACGATTTATGAAATCGCCGATAGTTAACTCAAAATCCTTTGCGTTGATCGCGGATTCGATCCGCCCTTTGAGAAATGCGATTATGCTTTCAAACGTTTCGTCGTCAATTACACTTGAGACCCTTTGACCAAGGACGTCATCGACGCGGCGAGTGACAAAGGAACGGATCGCGTCGAGCGACTCTTCGCTTTTCAGGATCGACCTTATATGGTGAGCAAGCTTTAGCTGAAGCGCCGAGATCGCGTCGAGCACCGGTTCCCTGACGTTTTGGGGCAGAGATTCGATCAGGGACGGGTGTTCCAGAGACAAAAGCTCATCTGTATAGGCATCGATGACCCCCTGGATCTTTTTGCGCAGAAAATCGTTGCCGGTAAGCTCATGAAGTATGGTTTCCTGTGAGACCAACTCTTCACCGACAGCCTTTCCGATAGCATTAGCGAGTTTATCGCGATGTCGCGGGATCATACCCTGGGGGAAGACGGTTATTCCCAGTAGCCTGACCGGCTGGCGAGGCCTAAAAAGCATGCGGACAGCGATCCAGGCCCCAGCATAGCCATGTGCTGTAGCAAAGGCGATCAGCAAGCCCATCTGGACATAGATATTCTTAAAAAGCGGCCAGACGGCGTCGACTATTTCCTGGAGAAACTCCATTTTGAAGCACTATGCAATAAGCTGCGTGGGTCCTCAAACGAGCTAGAAAACTTGAAATCCTTTCGAATTGAGGCAGAATTCGGCAAATTCTTCGAGCCAGTCGTGGGTGACACTGTAATTCTTCCATTGTTCATCACCGTCACGATGGAGCGTCATATCGTCCGGGTCGCTAGTGATGCTTAGATCAGAGAACATTCTCTTATCAGGTGCGAGTTTTGGTAAAACCTCCGCCTTTATACGTGTGCCGATCTCCTGAGCATCTTCGAATGAGATCTTTACGCCCGTCGCATTGTATGTCATCTGCCTCAGGGAATTTTCGCTAATAATGTCAAAGCTCCGGATCAGTTCGAGAGCGGCTTTCCAGTTCCATACGTTTGCGTTGAATTCAAAGTTTTCGCTGCCGAGGTCGGTCAATGTAAAGCTCATATTTTTACTCTCACAAAAATGCTAATTGCGGGAGCGGGGCAAAGTCAACCATCTCTCGATATTGTTTTGATTGGACGGCGGTCAAAGTATACACTCGTCCTATACGAGCGTGAACGAATATCTGGAAAGGATCAATGTACGCAAAAGCGATGCAGCACCCGATCTGCAGACGCTGAGATCGCTCCAGCGGCAACATCTTCTGACTGTGCCATTTGAAAATCTCGATATTCATTGGAAACGACCGATCGTTTTGGATACGAAGGCTATTTATTCAAAAATAGTGGGTGAAAAACGAGGTGGGTTTTGCTACGAGCTGAACGCGCTTTTTAACGAGCTTTTACAGGACTTTGGGTTTCAAACCCAACTTGTTTCGGCCCGGGTTTTCGGCGACGAAAGAGGATTTGGGCCGGAGTTCGACCACGCCGCCATCATTGTAAAAATCGGTGATGATGAGTATCTGGCCGATGTTGGTTTTGGAGACTTCACGACCGAGCCGCTGCGGGTTGCAATGGACGAAGTGCAGACAGATCCGACCGGTACATTTGCGATCAGAAGGTACGACCGTAACTATCTTGAGGTTGCAAAACGCGCTGGAGACGAATGGAAAAGCCAGTATATTTTCAGTATGCAGGCTCGTGAGCTGCCTGAATTTGCTGAGATGTGCGACTTTCAGCAGTATTCACCTGAGTCACATTTCACGAAGGGCAAAATCTGTTCGATCCTGGCCGACGGCGGGCGAAAGACGCTGACGGATAAGAAGTTCATTGTGACTAATAACGGCGATAAAACAGAAACGCAGATCGACTCGGAAATTGCCTTTGATCAATTGCTGAGGAGCGAATTTCAAATCGAACGTCCGCCGCCGCGACATATATGACAAAATCAATCTCATACGCCGACGCCGGAGTGTCGATCGACAATGCAAACCTCGCTGTAGCGAAGATCCGTGAATATGCGCGAAGCACATTTAACGAACGGACATTGACTGAGATCGGCAGCTTTGGCGGAATGTTTTCCGCAGCTTTTCCACAAATGGACGAGCCTATTCTGGTTGCCTCGGCGGACGGGGTTGGAACGAAGCTGAAGCTGGCGTTTGAAACCGGTATTCACAATACAGTAGGTGCTGATCTGGTCAACCATTGCGTCAATGACATTCTGGTGCAAGGAGCAAGGCCCTTGTTCTTT
>JBGTBC010000132.1:0-8964 GCA_041749555.1 Pyrinomonadaceae bacterium
GAGCGTCGTCATCAGGATCGGGCGTAAGCGATCGCGGTTGGCCTGGATGATGGCGTCGTAACGGTTCATTCCGCGCGCACGCAGCGTATTTGTGTGATCTATCTGAAGGATCGCATTCTTCTTCACAATGCCAAACAGCAGTAGTATCCCCAGCGCCGAGAATATATTAAGGGTCTGACCGGCGATCGCTGTCGAAAGCAACGCGAATGGGATAGCAAGCGGCAGCGTCAGAAGTATCGTCACAGGGTGAATAAAGGACTCAAACTGCGCCGCCAGGATAAGGTACATAAACACGAACGACAACAGGAAAGCGTATAGAAAAGCGTCGTATGCTTTTTGCAGTTCCTTTGACTGGCCGGTCACTCCCGTAACATATTCGGGATCCATATTGAGATCGGCGGCAAACTTCTGCATTTTCGCGATGGCATCGGATTCCGAGGCGTTCTGCGGCAAGCCCGCTGAAACTGTCACCTGCCTTTGACGATTTAATCGGCTGATCGAGGACGGGGCCAATCCTTCGTTTATTTTTATTACCCGTTCGAGATCGACGGTGCCGCCATTTGAGGATGCAACCGTGAAGAATCTGAAATTACTGCGGTCACGCCGATATGCCTCTTCCGCGCGGACGATCACGTCGTACTGTTTTGACCCCTCACTGAAAGTTGAAGCTATCTGGCCGGCGGAGAGAATGTTCAGGGCCTGCGCGACGTCTCCTGCCCTGACACCGAGGTCGGCCGCCTTCGTTCTATCTATTACAACTCGAATTTCCGGATTACCTACTTCTATCGACGTGTCCGGGTCACGATAGATAGACTCACCTTTCATCTTTTCGACCAATGCGTTTGCGTATTCCGTAAGCTTTGCCATGTCGGGCCCCGCGATGTACATGCCGACCCCCGAGCCTCCGCGGCCAAGCCCGATGCTGCCGGCAATGGACGATGACGCCGAGACCGACACTTGATATTCCTTTGACGAATATTTTTTCGCTATCATCCGGGTTTGATTTATAAGGTCCGCCTGAGACTTCTTACGTTCTGAAACCGGAACCAGAGCAACATTAATAAATCCGTTATTTGAACCCGATCCACGACCAAACCCAGCCAGCACGAGTGTATTCTTGACGCCCGGCACCTCCGCCCGAATATCCCGGGCTATTCGATCCAATATCGACTGGGTCGCCGAAAGAGATGTTCCCTGCGGGCCGCGAACGTTTACCTGATACAGTGATTCGTCTTCGTCAGGCAGAAATGCCATGCCGACAAATTTATAAAGAGGCACGATGGACGCCACCGTTAAAATACATATCAGCACGACAGCCCATCGAAAACGCATTGCCAGCCTTAAGAGCCAGGTATAGGTTCCGTCTATTTTCGAATAAAACCATCCGGCCTTCGAATATGAGGCTTCAACGCCGTCACCATCTTCGCCGGATGTTTCGGCGGCTTCTATATGTTCAAATTGATCAGGCACGGATTTTACAGCCGGAACCTTCTTCCTTTTTATCCATCGCGCCGCGAGCATTGGGGTGAGGGTGAATGAAACTATCAGAGACACGGCTATGGCGGCCGCGGCCGTCAGGCCGAACGAGGACATAAATCGGCCAACGATGCCGGTCATAAAGCCGACCGGGATAAAAACGGCGAGAAGTGATAACGTCGTCGCTAAAACCGCCAGGCCGATCTCCCGCGTACCCTCGATCGCCGCTTGAAATGGGTCCATTCCCTTTTCTTCGACAAACCGATAGATATTCTCAAGCACGACGATGGCGTCGTCGATCACGATGCCCACCATGAGCGTGAGGGCCAGCATCGTCATCTGATTGAGTGAGAAGCCGAACGCAGCAATAGCAGCAAAGGCGGCAATGATAGAAATGGGAATGGCGAGAGCGGCAATGATCGTTGAACGTATGTTCCAAAGAAACAAGAACACAATTATGGCCGCGAAAAGGCCTCCCAAAACAAGGTGCTCTTCGATCGCGTGCAGAGAATTCTCAATAAACTCGGACTGGTCGCGAATAACGGCCACTTTCATATCATCCGGAAGATTCGGAATGATCCCGGCCATCCTTGTCTTGACGTTATTGATCACCGCGATGGTGTTAGCCCCCGCCTGTTTTCGGACGCCGACAGAAACAGAAGTAACTCCATCGAGCGAAGCCGCAGAGCTTGGCTCTCCGCCGGCCTTTACTACATTCCCAACATCCTTGATCTTGATCGGATAGCCGTTCCTGGTCGTGATGACAATATCGTTAAACTGATCGACCTCGGTCAGTTTGCTCATCGTTCGAACACCAAGGGTCCGTTGGCCTTCGACAATATTCCCGCCGGGCATTTCTTGGTTTTGCGACCGAACGGCATTCGTCACATCGGTCACCGGGATGTTGAAAGCCCGAAGCCTATCAGGATTTACTTCTATCCGTATCTGGGGCGATCGGGATCCCCACATAAAGACCTCGGCGACTCCGTCCGCATTCTCGATCCGTTTTTGGATCAGAAGCTCGACGAGTTCGGTCAACTCCATCACATGACGCGGAGCGCTGACGGTGTACATCAGTATCGGCTGGGAATCGGGGTCGGCTTTCTGCGCAACAGGCGGATCGGCCGTATCCGGCAAACGGTTGACGACAGTGCTTAGTTTCTGCTGGATCTCCTGAAAGGCGACGTCAGGGTCCTTTTCCAGGTTGAAGGTCAGAGTTACGTTCGAGCTGCCGCGGGAGGAGCTTGACCGCATTTCCTCAACACCAGGGACAGTATTGAGTGCCCCTTCGATGATATCCGTCACCTCGGACTCCATCTCTTCGGGAGCCGCTCCGGGATTGCCGGTACGCACCGAAATCGTGGGAAGATCGATCTTCGGGAACCGGTCAACGCCTAGTGTAAAAAAACTAAAGCCGCCAACGACCGTCAAAAACAAAACGATAACAGTCGCAAAAACTGGCCTGTGAACACAAATTTCAGCTAACCACTGCATATACTTCTAGTCCAAAGCCCAAAGTCCAAGGTCCAAGGTCCAAGGGTCCAAGGTCCAAGTTCATTTCCTAACGAACATATTTACTTCCCTTGAGCTCAGACTGTTTCAAATATTTGATCAAGCCCGATATCATCCGGCTTGTTTCAATTAGTTTCAGTCTGATCTGTGCGAAGAGAGCCTCATCCAAATACTGCTGATCAAGTGCAACATAGAGTTGGGCTCTCACCTCGCCGCAGGAACCTTTCGCTACCGTCAAAAACTGAATAAACTCCTTATCCCCATTCCTTTCAAATCCTTCCGCGATGTTAGACACGATTGATATCGCTGCCCTTCTCATTTGATTAACCAAAGCAAAATCCCTGGAAAAACGTTCAGAGGAACTTATCTCGTAGATTTGCTTCGTAATCTCACCTGCATTTTTCCAAGCTTCAATTTCCTCAAAACTTTCAAATCCCATAGCGCGGACACTCCAAAACTGGTCTCACATAATTTCAACCTTGGACTTTGGACCTTGGGCCTTGGACCCAGCTTTAAACCGCCACCTTCGCCCCCTCATATAGCTGATCAAGATTGCTGGTCGCGACCGTCTGATCGGCTTCGATACCCGAAAGTATCTGGATACTGTCTCCTTCTTCCGGCCCAAGCTGGACGACTTTCAGTTTGGCGATCCCTTCTTCAATGACGAAGACCCTATAAGATTGTGTTGGCTGATGGTTAAACACCGCCGACTTCGGAATAAAAACGCCCGTTCCTCCTCCTTCACGATTGATCCTTACCGTAGCAAACATCCCGGCCCGGAGGGCATTGTCTCCATTTTCTATTGTCGCTTCAACTATCGCGGACCGCGAAACCGGGTCGACGGCCGGATTCACCGCAATAACACTGCCTGCAAACCTCCGATCTTTGTAGGCATCGACCTCGGCCGATATTCCTCTCCCAATGCCAATATACGGTATGTCAGCCTCAGCAACCTGAATATTCATCTTGATCGGGTTCGTCCTAAGGATAGTGGCAACGATCGAGGCTGAATTGACGAATTCGCCGACAGCCACGGGCCGACTGCTCACAAATCCGGATAGCGGAGCGGTGATCACTGTATCTGTAATTGCCTGACGGGCCGTCTCGACCTGGGTTTGAGCTGCATGAACATCCGCGCGGGCCGTCGCAATTGCCTGGTTGCTTTGACGCGCGGTATTGATCGCCACGTCCAACTGCTCTCGGGCAGCATTCATTCGGGCACGTGCCGTGTCGCGTTGAGTTCGAAATTGCTCATAGGTGATCATCGCGACGTCACCGCTTTCGGTAAGCTCGCGATATCGTTTTTCATTAGCCTCGGCCTGTTTCAACTCCGCCACCGTCTGCTCGTAATTAGCATTGGCTGCCCTGACTTCCGGTATTGCGGAAGCATTAAAAGTGCTTTTCGAATTCAATCCGAGCCTTGCTTCGGCCTGAAGCACCGCTGCTTGAGCCTTCGCGACTCCGGCCTGGGCAGTAGCCAACTGGAGTCGTGCATCGCGATCGTCGATCTTTGCGATGATCGACCCGGCAGAAACAAATTGACCGACATTAGCGGAAATATTCGATATTTTACCGGCTGTCTTTGGGGCGACATTCGTAGTTTCGTCAGCAACAATACTGCCCGTCGCCTGGATCGAGGCCGCTACATTTCGCAATTCGCTGCGGCCGATTGTAATAGGAACGACCGCTGATTGATTATCGTCGGCGTTGACATTTGCTTGTACCCTCGTATCACTCGAAGACCCGCAAGAAAGCGATGTGAGCAATAAAAAAAAACAGACCAGACCCTTGAGGCTTTGATTCGACATAAGTAATCGCCTAAATCTTGTATTTTACAATAGATGCAGTCGGTGATACCGGTTTGATATGTAAATTTTTGTCAATAAGCCTCGAGCGGCTTTCGGGAATTGAGTCCGGTTCTTAGGTTCGCCTTGGTATGCGACCGCAGCCGTGAAGTGATAAACTCAGTCCTTCAATTCGAATCATATATGGTTCACTAGGTTTGCCGATTTATGCAGGAGATCACCGCTTTAGAACTCAAGGCCCGATTGGACGCCGGCGAGAATATTCAATTGATTGACGTTCGGCAACCGGACGAATACGCCTTTGCCCGAATAGAAGGAACCAAACTTATTCCACTCGGCGAGATCCTGAGGCGACAGGATGAGATCGATCCGACTCGTGAGACAGTTGTACTCTGCAAGATGGGCGGACGCAGTGCCCGAGCGATCGAGGCCCTGGAAAGATCTGGTTTCAACGGGGACCTTAAGAATCTGATCGGCGGGATAACCGCGTGGTCGAACGATGTTGATAGATCAGTGCCGAAATACTGAGTGTTCAGCCGTTATCAAAAATTCGGTTAAAATCCCGGGCACTGTGAATCACCCTTATAATTGTGATCTCGGTTGAAGTAGCGCGATAAAATAGCAATGAATTCGGAAATTCTTTCACAACCCACATCCTCATTTCCGGAGCTTTCCCGACCTTGCGACTAACTCCAATTCCCGGCGACTTTGCGATCAGATCGATCGAGCTGTCAACTGCATCCACAAAACGAATGGCGGCATCGAGATCGTCCTGTGCGATGTACTCGGCGTTTTCGATAATGTCGAGGATCGCCGCGGCACTTCGATATATCTTCATTTATGACCGCGTTGCCTTGCTGAAATTCTAGCAATGAGCGTTTCCTTGATCTCAGCCAAATCGTCCTTCGTCCACGGAGAGATCGGACTGTTCATGCCTTCTAACAACATAATTTCAAGCTGTTTTTCCTGACGTTCTTTCAAATGATTTCGCACGAGATCGCGAAAGAACTCGCTTGTGTTTCCATATCCATCGGCAGAAACGATCGCATCAACCTCAGCTCTTAGACTTTCGGGAAGCGAAATGTTGATGGTTGAAGCTGACATATTGAAATACTCCTCGTTTCAAAGCTTAGCTATCTTGGCACTAGATGTCAATAAATGCCATAAATGATTATTTGCCCTAATCGCCCGTTAAATGAATATCGTCGGCCAGTCTGATTATCTGCATGCCCTCCTGAACATTTGTCCTGCATGCCATAACGGCCTTTTCCTTTTCGCCGCTGCGAAGCCATACCTGGCAATTCAGACATTCCCCGTTCCAGCAAAAATCACCGTAAGAAATATTTTCCATCGCAAGAAACTGAAAACAACGGAGGAGCGAATTATTCTCGGGAACCATATATTTCTTGCCGAGAATATCGATCTCAACTAATTTGTCGTATGGTTGAAAAATATCGGGCAAGTTCATAGGGCATTTTTTCAGAACAGCCCTTCGCAGGCGGTTCGGACTAAGACTAGATAATCTTAGCTAAAAGGTGTAATTTTGAGTAATGGCTTTGGTGATCTATACAAAACCCGAATGTCCTTACTGCCAGCAGGCACGCAATCATTACAGTTCTAAGGGCATAGAGTTTACCGAGTACGACGCTCAGAATGACCTGCATCGTCAGAAGGAAATGCTTGCTTACTCTGGCGGCGATCTGGTTGTGCCTTGTATTGTGCAGGACGGGAAGTATATGGGTTCGGGGTGGGGCGATCCGCCCCGCGGCTGAACGATCCACCTTGCTTGACCGGCAGTTTGCCGGTCTCTAACATGAAGACGTTCGGAAAAATAGTAGATCGCCCTGATCGGGGCCCCTCGGCTTTACATAAGCCTGCAACCAATCTAGGATAATCGTTCATCTCTCTGGAGACGATCAGTCGGGGTTGGCAAGTAGTACTTTTCTTTTATGGTTGGTTCCCAAATTAACCAATACAAGATTCTGGAGAAGATCGGTTCCGGGGGTCAGGGGGCAGTTTATAAGGCTCTCGACACCAAATTAAACCGTACTGCTGTCATCAAGGTCCTGCCGCCCGAAATAACTCAAAAATCTTCGAATTTTCGCCGATTTGAACGCGAGGCCCAGCTCTGCTCACAGCTCGACCATCCGAATATCTGCACAATTTACGATTTTCATAGCGCGGACGGCGTATTTTATATTGCGATGCAATACGTCGAGGGTAAGAATGTCCGCCAGCTTGTCTCGGGCCGTCCGCTCGACCTCAAGGTCGCCCTTTCAGTGGCGATCCAGGTCACCGATGCTCTCGCCTACGCCCATTCAAAAAACATAATTCACCGGGACATAAAAGCCGGCAATATTATGGTGTCGGATTCGGGACAGGCAAAGATCCTGGATTTCGGCCTCGCAAAGCTGATCGAGGATGATCAAATGGAGATAACTGACGGTCAGGACCGCAGTGAGATCACGGAGATGGGGATCCCTTACGGAACGGCAACGTATGCGGCCCCGGAACAAGCAAGAGGCGAACGGGCCGACAATCGATCGGATATCTTTTCTACGGGCGTTTTGTTGTACGAAATGTTGACAGGTATATGGGCCTTTCAGGGCAAGACCGTGATCGACGTAAGGCATCAGGTCCTTTACGGAACACCAAAGCCTGTAGCCGAAATCAGAAAGGAACCGATCCCTCTGCAGCTCCAGCAGATCATCGACCGTGCACTTGCTAAAGACGCAAAAGATCGTTATCAGAAGATCGCCGCGATGCGGGATGATCTCAGGGCGGTACTGCAACAGATCGCCGGAACCCAGCTAATGCCCGGTGATACATTTGCACCGGGCCAGACCGACGGCAGCGCAGTTAAGAGGGTGCTGAACTGGTTTACGGGCAAATCTACTCCCGAATCGCCCTCTGTCGGTTGGACACCGACAAACCCGACTTCAACATCATTTGGCACGGACATCTCTCAGACAGCGACCGGGACGGAGAAAAAAAGTGTTGCGATCCTGCCATTCAAGAATCTTAGCGGCGATGAAGATTCGCATTTTTACGAATTCGCGCTTGCTGATGCGGTGATCACCGAGCTGGCCCAAATTAGGTCGATCATCGTTCGTCCGAGTTCGGTGATCGCGAAATACCAGGGCAAGGAGCTCGATCCGCGTGAAGCAGGTAAAGAACTTCGCGTCCATGCCGTCCTTTCTGCCGGATTTATCCGGGCGGGCGAAAAGCTTCGCGTAACGGCACAACTGCTCGACGTTGCGACAGGCGAGATTCTATGGAGCGACCGTATCGATGCCGAAGGTAGTGACATCCTGATGCTGCAGGATGGGATCGCCCACCGAATTTTAGAGGGCTTAAGGCTCGAATTGACCGACCTTGAAGCCGAGAAATTGGGTAAACGGGCAACGGATAACGCCGAAGCCTGGGAGGAATATCTTCGCGGGCGTGACAATTTTGGCCGGTTTATTTTCCGCACGATCGATGCCGACGATTGCGACGCCGCAATGGCAAACTTCAAGCGTGCGATCGAGCTCGATCCGCACTTTGCCCTTGCTTACAGCGGCCTGGGTGCATGCTATGCAAATCGCGTCTTCAAGGGGTTAGGCGAACCCGAAGATTATACATACGCTGAAGCTGCGTTCAGCAAGGCCTTTTTCTACGACCAGAATGTCGTCGAAGCCCGCGTCTTAATGGTGATGATTTATATGGCCCGCGGCGAAAAGAAAAAGGCCCGCTCCGAGATCGAGCTGCTTCAAAAACAGTTTCCTAACGACGCTGCACTTTATTTCGTTAAAGGCGTGATGCACCGGCTTGATGGCGAATATGACGAATCTTTGAAAGCGTTTGAAAAACTTGGCCGCCTCGACCCAGCCGCCCGGGCCGTCGCTGCATATAATCGGGCCCGCATTTTCTTATACAGACGTGAATTCGAGACCGCTCATGCGGAACTCGACAAGGGCTTTAAGGTCGAGCCCAATCATCCGATGCTGAAGATCTTCAGGTCGGGAGTTTATTATTACGAAGGCCGTTACGACGAAGCCCTGCCTCTGATCGCCGGTGTTCTTAAAGAGAATCCCCGCATGGACGGTATTCGGCCGCTATATGCAATGTTTTTGGCCGGTGCGGGCAAGCCGGACGAGGCGAGGGCCCAACTTACCGACGATGCGATCGC
>JBGTBC010000133.1:0-6321 GCA_041749555.1 Pyrinomonadaceae bacterium
GTCGTGGCCCTTGTACCGGCCGTCGACGTCGTTGAAGATATTCGGGTGGATCATCGTGTGGTAGAGGGCGGTGTAGAAATTGGTGGTCTGCTCGTCGGTCCCGCCGGACACCTCGATCTTCGAAAGCTCCTTGTTCCACGCCGCCTTGGCATTAGCCCTGACCTTGTCAAAATCCCAGTGCGGCAGCTCGGCCTCGAGATTCTTGCGGGCACCTTTGATGGAGACGTAGGAGATTGCCACTTTTACCAATACCTTCTCACCCGCTCGGACGTTAAACTTAACTGCGGTCTTAATCGCGCGCTGACCTCCCGGGCCGCTAATATTTTTGATCTCGCTAACCGTTTCATTGATCTTTTTCTGGAACTCGGCAACGAAATAGACCTTTTGCTTCTTCGCCCATGATGACGACTCGCGGAAACCCTCAATCCTGTTTCCGACGACCTTGGCTTCGGTCTGGAATACCCTATCGCGCCACTTTAAATCTATGATCACATTTGCCTTACCAGTCCGTGGGAACGTGTATCGATGAAACCCAACGCGCTTTGTAGCCGTCAATTCAGCGAGAATCCCATCGTCATCCAGCTTCACCGAGTAATACCCCGGCTCAGCCTTTTCATTCGCGTGTGAGAATTTCGACGCATAACTGTTGACCGACTTATCTCCTTCCTTCGCAAAAAACTGCGGTTCACCAACCGTCGGCATAAACAAAATATCGCAGCCATCCGGAATGCCCGTGCCGCTCAGATGCGTGTGCGAAAAGCCGTAGATGATGTCGTCGGAGTAGTGATAGCCGCTGGAGCCATCCCAGTTGTCGATGCGTGTGTCGGGCGAGAGCTGTACCATCCCGAATGGCATGGTCGCGCCGGGGAAGGTGTGCCCGTGGCCGCCGGTGCCGATAAAGGGATTTACCCAGCGGGTGTAATCGCGTGACTGCCCAGAAAGCGGCAGGCAGCAAGCCGCGAGGAGCGCCGCTAGGCTGAGGAGCCTAAAACATGGTGAGATCGCCCGCTTGTTATTAAGATCCGCTGTACCAAATTTCATAAAATAGCCCCGCGAAAAACGCCATTTTTGTACCACCGGTGGTACAGCGATTTCGCCGTAACCGCTGTGTATTCATCAGTTGCAGACTGTACCAGTGTACCAGTCATTTTCCCAGCACTGTATTACAATGTATGTCGTCCGGAAAAAAGTTGACACTTTTCAGTACGTATTCCTGGGTGGAAGTTGTCACTCGTGTCTTAGCCCTGAACAAGGTTACTTTTGCCTCCCGTATTACTCCCGCAGGGCGGGTGCTGGTGCATTATATCACAATGAAACAAGAGGTGTTGCATATTTCACAGATGCAACATTCTTTCAATTTGTTCTGATTTATCGGGCACACTTCATTTGGATTTGAATCGAATTCCTTCTTTCTCAATTGCCTCCGATTTCAATCGGAGGTAGAGGGTCACAAAAGGTCCGGGCTTCAGCCAAACTTTTCGT
Organism: Pyrinomonadaceae bacterium; assembly: GCA_041749555.1. GTDB lineage: Bacteria > Acidobacteriota > Blastocatellia > Pyrinomonadales > Pyrinomonadaceae > OLB17. Next base: position 1,483 of record JBGTBC010000133.1, read on the forward strand.
CGCCCATTAGAACTCTTGGGGTTAAAGAAAATTTGGCTAAAGCCGGGGGAAATGGACGGAGACATTTCCTCAGTGCACAAACTCGCCGCCCCAGGCTTGTGTAAGGCCGCGGCCTTTGATGCCCCAGCGGAAGCGGAATGAGAAGTCGCCGCCGCGGTGGTTGTAGCTGAGCGACATTTTGTGCAGGCCTGCCTTTAGCGGCACTATCGCCGAGCGTATCTTGCGGTCTTTTGTGCCTGCGTCGTCGATGATCTTATCGGAGCCGAGCACGACGGTAGCGTCCCATGTCGAATCGACTTGAAATTCATAAACTCCGTCCTCAGGCACGCGGAAGTAGCCGTCGAAGGTGACGGCGAACGGCTTTTTGAGATCGAAACGCTGGGCGAATTGGTTAAGCGCGGTCGAGCGCGTTTCACCGGTTTCGGTCATGCTTTTTAGCTCTGGGTTTTCGTTCGGAATGACCAAGTTGAAAATAAGGCCCGGCTTGCTCGAGTCCGTCGCGTCGGGTTCCCGCATCTTTCCGCGGACAAAAGTGGCGGCGTAGACAGCACTCTTTCGTCCATTGGGCAAAACGACTATCGTTTTCAGGGTAAGAACCCCGCCGTCGCCTGGGTTAGCAACGAACCGTGAGGGGATGAGCGGTGAATTCTCAGTTGGAGTCGAACCGTCGACCGTGAAGTGGACTTTGGCTCCAGGGATCTCTGAGCGGATCCCGCCAATGCTAATTGCCTCGCCCTCTGGAATGACGGCGTTGGCAAGCCCTGTCGGCTCCGGAATTCGGTAATTCACATTCTGCTTATCGAGCCTTGGCAGATGAGTAAACAGCCGCCGCTGGAAATCGGCGAAGTCGCGGTCTTCCTTCTTTGACCACAGCACCTCGCTGAGTGCCAGCATTCGGGGAAACGCCATATATTCGACGTGCTGCGGCGTTTTCAGGTACTCGGTCCAGATGTTCGCCTGGCCGCCGATGACGTATTTGGCCTCGTCAGGCGTGAGGTCGGGCGGGACCGGTTCGAAACTGTAGACCTTAGATAATGGAACGTAGCTGCCGATATTGAGCGGTTCGTAAGCCGGGTCGCCCTGACCGTAATCGAAATAGACGTAGTCGGTCGGCGTCATAATGACATCGTGTTTCGATTTTGCCGCCTCGATGCCGCCGCGCATCCCGCGCCAACTCATCACGGTCGCATTCGGAGCGAGGCCGCCCTCAAGGATCTCGTCCCAGCCGATCATCTTTTTGCCTTTCGAGTTCAGAAATCGCTCGATGCGTCGGATGATATAGCTCTGCACCTCGTGCTCGTCCTTCAGGTTCTCGCGTTTTTTGAGCTCCTGTACGAATGCCGATTCCTTCCAGTGGTCTTTTAGTACCTCATCACCGCCGATGTGAATGTAAGGCGAATCGGGGAAAAGGGCGATCGTTTCGGTAAGCACGTCCTCGAGGAATTTGAATGTTTCCTCGGTCGGGCAAAAGACTTCCTTGAAAATTCCCCACGTAGTCTGCACCTTGTATTGATAGTCCGTCTTGCAGCCAAATTGCGGATAAGCCGCCAGCGCTGCCGATGCGTGGCCGGGCAGTTCGATCTCAGGGATGACGGTAATGTGCCGCTCCTTCGCGTACTTCACCACGTCCCTGATCTGGTCCTGCGTGTAAGACCCGCCGTGCGGTTTGCCGTCGCCGATATAGGGTGCGAAATTCCTGTCAACCATCGTCTCGGGCCGCATTGACCCGATCTCAGTCAGCCGCGGATATTTCTTGATCTCGATCCGCCACCCCTGGTCCTCTGTCAGGTGCCAGTGGAAATAATTAAATTTGTACTGCGACATCAGGTCGATGTACTTCTTTACAAACTCGACCGGCTGGAAATGGCGCGCGACGTCGAGATGCATGCCGCGGTAGGGGAAGCGGGGTGCGTCGGCAATTTGGATCGCGGGAATGCTCACACCTTTCCCGGAGTCCATCGGGAACGTTTGAACGAGAGATTGCAAGGCATAAAACATTCCTACATTACGACCTGAAATGCGAATCGAGTTTCGATCTATTATCAGACTGTAACCCTCGGGATCAATTGAGATGCCTCCATTATCTACCTCGGGAACCAGCTCGATCACATTCGTTTTCGTAGGTTTGCTCGTAACCGCAAGCTCATACCCGAAATAATTGAGAATGATAGAATTTAGAGCCGCGGCTGTCTGCAGTCCTGTTTTATCCGTGGCTACGATCGTTGTTTTGCGACTAAGCGAGAAGTTACCCTGTCTTTTCTCGACACTCAGCGGTTTAGGAATTATGTTGATCTCGGACACCTGCCCGAAAAGACCGGTAGACAATGCCAGGCAAACGGCAAGAATACGAAAAGTAGATCTCATGATATTCGGCGACTCGTTCGGAATAAGTCCTAAGTAATAGGTTATAGGTGAAAAGTGCTGAACTTGGTACTTAGAACTTTTCACCTATCACTTATTCCGGAAACAGAAAGCACCTATCATAGCAGATTCAATAGACCCCTCAATTCATCGGGCATCTCGATCGTAAACGAAAGCCTCTCACCGGTTTTCGGGTGAGTAAAGGCAAGTTTTTCAGCGTGGAGAAAGAAGCGGCCCATTGAGTTGATGGCGTTTTTTATGTCTGAATCGGCGATCGTGTTATCGCGGCCTTCGTTGTAGATCTCGTCGCCGACGATCGGGTGATTGATGTAGGCCATGTGGACGCGGATCTGGTGGGTGCGGCCGGTTTTGATCTCGACATCGAGGAGAGTGAATTTTGTAAATCGCCGGCGTACCTTCCAGATCGAGAGGGCGCTGCGGCCGTGGGTCGCGACCTTCATCCGCAGGCGGTTGTGCTTATTGCGGCCGATCGGGGCCTCGATCTTACCTACGTTATCATCGGTCGCGCCGTGGACGAGGGCGATATATGATTTATACACGAGTCTTTCGCGAAACTGCTCTGACAGGGCCTCGTGGATCTCGTCCGATTTTGCGACGACGATCAGCCCGGAGGTGTCTTTGTCGAGGCGATGAACGATGCCCAGACGAGTGACAAGTGACGAGTGACGAGTGACGAGTGAGAAATGATGAGCAACGGCATTTGCCAGCGTACCGCTCTGGACGCCGGCGCCGGGATGGACGACCATTCCTGCGGGCTTGTTGATCACGGCGAGGTGTTCGTCTTCGTAAACGATATCCAGCGGAATATCTTCGGGTTCAAATTTTGTGACCGGGAGCTCGGTTAGCTCGACATCTATTTCGTCATTTGTGTGGACCTTGTATGACGATTTTGCTTTGGCATCATTAACGAGAACGTCTTCGCCATCGATCAGCTGCTGCAGGCGAGAGCGCGACCAGCCATCGATGCGCTCGGCCAGAAATGAGTCGAGTCGGGAACCAGCCGATGATTCGTCGACGAGAAATCGCAGGCTCTCAGGCTCGGTGGCCATTATTCCTTCACCGGTTCGCGCGGCAGCAGCTCAGCGTACTTACCGAGAGCCTTGACCACGTCGCGAAGGGGAACCGACTCATTTCTCGATCGAATGATGATGCGAATTTTCGAGCCCCAGTTCTTTCGATTCTCGGCAATATACTCGCTGCGAAGACTAGTGGCCCGACCAAAAGCCACGCGGTTTCGCTCGTCCTGCTCGATGCGCCTTAAGCGTTCGCCGTCCAGATCGGTCCTAAGAGAGCTAATGATCGAACTGTTATTCTCATTCTGGAGCCGGCGTTCCAATTCGATCTCATGATCGGACTTTGCGACAGGGGCAGGTGCCTCCAGGATCACACGGCCGACGACCCAATCGCGACTAGGCGATCCGCCGCCGTCCAGATCGAGCTCGATTCCGCCTCCGGCAAATCGTACGGCGGTGATCCGGGGACGGCTGCCCTCTTTGATCGCAACGCCGCTTTCACGCATCAGCTTTTTGTATTTGTCCTGGTCGATGCTGACGTCAGTATTGTCGACGAAAATATCGATTCCGGCGTCGGCCGCGGGCATATCCATTTTAACCAACATCTGGCGACCTTCGAGAGATCGTTTGATGCGATCCTCAGGAGTTTCCTGGCTGTAGGCGAGGTTAGATAACGCGGCAACGGCCAAGAAGGCTGTTAGAAAGTTTCTTCGAATAGTCATGATCTCCTCCCACTGAACGTTAGGTCAGGATCGAGATCGTAACGCCCTCGCCGATCGCAATCGCCAAATCATAAATGCCACAGATGCCGCTGCGACAACGAGACTTAACAACTGGGAAGTTGACAGGCCTGTAAGTGTCGTCAGGCCAAACAGATCTCCCCGCGGGTCGTCACGGATGAACTCGATCGAAAAACGTACGATTGAATATATGATACCGTAAGCGATCAAGATCTGACCATCAAATTTTTTATGCCTGTGAAGCCAGAACAGCAGGCCGAAGACCGCCAGCATAGTGAACGATTCGATAAGCTGCGTCGGATGCAGGTAAAGATCAGCCCCACTCGGCCCGATAACCGGAACACCGGTATACTCGTGCCCGAGATCGGTAAAATGCACGCCCCAGGAAAGGTCGGTCGGCTTTCCCCAACAGCATCCGGCGGCAAAACAGCCCTGCCGGCCAAATGCCTGTCCGAGCGCGACGGCTGGCGCAAAGGCGTCAGCCACCTTCCAGAAATTGAGCTTGTAAAACCAGACCAAGCCTGCAACCGCGAGAAACCCTCCGATCAAACCACCGTAAAACACGCCGCCGGACCGGAGAAAATCGAGCGAGATGACATTAACGTTGTCCTCGATCATCAGCATCAGGAGTTTTGACCCAATGAGCCCGCCGACCAAGGTCCACAATCCCAGATCGTAAATCCGCTCACGCGGAATGCCGTCAC
>JBGTBC010000134.1:0-3479 GCA_041749555.1 Pyrinomonadaceae bacterium
GACGCAAGATCCAGTGCGAACGTCCCTGACTTACTAGACTCTCCCGAGTTCCAAGACTGGCGACGGCCGGGCCAAGCCCTCTGGTCCGAGCGGTTCGACGTTGAGACACTCGAAAAAACAAAAAAACGGATGGGCACATACTCATTCGCAGCCCTCTACCAACAGAAACCTGTTCCAACGGAGGGCGGTCTGTTCAAACGTGCGTGGTTCACAAAAAATATCGTCCAGGTCCCGCCGCCAAATCTCAATTGGAAACGCGGTTATGACCTCGCTTTCAACGCGAATCCGGATTCCGATCACTCTGCGACATTAAAAGTCGCTTATGACAAAGATGGAGTGCTCTACATCGACGGATGTTTCCGCGAGAGGCTCAATTATCCTCTCCAGCGTAGATTGCTAATGCACTACATCGAGACTGAGACACGCACCGAGCACGGTGTCGAGCTTTCCGCAAACGGCCATGCCATACTTCAGGACCTGAGACACATGCCAAAGCTCTACGGGAAGAAATTCCGCGGTGTAAAGGTTGACACAAACAAGCTAACTCGCGCACTTCCTTGGATCGCCTTAGCCGAAGAAGGCCGCGTCCGCCTTGTAGCCGGACGATGGAACGAGGAGTTCATCCAGGAAGCCTGCTCCTTCCCCCACGGCCACCACGACGACCAAATCGACGCCGTTTCCATCGCCGTCCGCATGCACGGAGAGAAAAAGGGCAAAAGGTTTTGGACGTTTTAATATTGCTCGACGTGTAGCCGCCATTTTACGGCTGGCGATGAAGAAAGCGGCGCGACGTTGGCTGGCATCTGTGAAGTTGTATAATTACCGCGTTCGTCAGCGTCCGGACGGACGCTTGCAGGCAAGGGTGCCTGCGTTCCAGTCGGAGCAAACTCGACAGAAGGTGCGTACGTGGAATTCACCGGGCCAGAGTATTGTTTTAGGATAGCTATATGGACATAAAGATCGGGGATACTTTTTCGACCACCCGCGAGGTGACGGATGAATTGATCCGGGCGTTTGCGGAGCTTTCGGGGGACTTTAATCCTATTCATGTGGATGAGGAGTTTGCGAAGCAGACGCGGTTTGGGCGGAGGATCGCGCATGGGATGTTGAGCGGGGCGTTTATATCGGCGGTGCTGGGGAATGAATTCCGGGAGCGGAAGATCGTTTATTTATCGCAAACGATGAGGTTTACGGCGCCGACGTTTATCGGCGATACGATCACGACGACCGCGACGGTCAAAGGGATCCGCGCGGAGAAAGGCATTGTTACGCTCGAAACGATTTGTACAAAGCAAACCGGCGAGGTCACGCTTACGGGCGAATCGATGGTGATGATACTGGAGTACGTGTTGGGCTAAAGCCCCGGAGTTTGTAGGCCGATGCTGACCTCCGACTGAAGTCGGAGGCAAATGATGGGGTTTCGGGGTCGTGGTTGCAGAATGAAATCAGCGTCAATAATGGTATTCTGATATTCGATATCAATATAGATCTGTTGGGGGCGGGAGTTTTGCGCCTTGGACGGGTAAGTTTCAGATGGCAACTACTATCGCTCCAAATCTAATCGGCTTTGAGAACATCCCTCAGTCAATTCCGCATTACTGCTTCGAATCCTTTCGCAGGCATAACAAGCGTGACGCACTGGCGTTCAAGATCGACGATATTTGGAATTATGTGAATGGGCTCGAGGCGATCGAGCGTGTGAAGCGCATCGCGATGGGCCTCGCTGCTCTCGGCGTGGGAAAGGGCGATCGTGTAGCGATCATTTCCGAGAACCGGCCGGAGTGGTCATTTGTCGATCTTGCGATTTTATCGCTCAGGGCGATCAATGTGCCGATCTATACCACGCAGTCGGTCGAACAGATCAGGTATATTCTTGAAAATTCGGGTGCGAAGCTGCTGTTTGTCTCGGGCCGCAAGATCTGGAAGCATGCCGAGAATGCCATCAACAGCGTGGAGCGGCTCGAAAAGCTGATCTTCTTTGACAGCGACCTACCGGAAGGGAACAGCCGGGCCACGACGCTAAGCGAGGTTGAGGCCGAGGGCGACAGATACAGATCTATCGACGCCGATGTGGTTGAGAATTCACTCGCTTCTATAGACGCGGGCGATCTTGCTACGATCATTTACACCTCGGGAACGACCGGCGTGCCTAAGGGCGTGATGCTGACGCACAACAACTTTGTCTCGAACATCGTTGCGATCTCAAAAGGGCTGCCGATCCGCTCGACCGACCGCAGTTTAGCGGTGCTGCCGCTCTCGCATATTTTCGAGCGGACCGTCTTTTACGTGCTTTGCGCGAACGGTGTGTCGATACATTATTGTGCGGCCTTTGATCAGATCGCCTCGCACCTGCAGGAGGTCAATCCGACCATCATGACGGCCGTGCCGCGGCTGTTTGAGCAGGTCTATCATAAGATCGTTAAGAAAGGTAAGGCGGCTGGTGGCTGGAAGACAAAGCTCTTTAATTGGGCGCTCGAAGTCGGGCAGGTTTACTGGGATGCGAAGGACAACCAGCGTTCGATCTCGCCGGCTCTAGCCGCCAAGCACGCTATCGCTAACAAGATGGTGTTCTCTAAATGGCGAGCCGGCGTCGGAGGCAGCTTGCGGTTTTTTGTGTCGGGCGGTGCTCCGCTATCTAAAAAATTGTCCTATGCATTCTGGGCCGCGGGCATTCCGATCCTTCAGGGCTATGGAATGACCGAGGCCTGTGTGACGTGCGCGAATCGACCGGAAGACAGCAAGGTCGGTTCGATCGGAACGCCGTTCGAGGGCATTGAGATGAAGATCGCCGAAAAGGACGGCGAGGTGCTCGTGCGTGGCCCCAATGTAATGCTCGGCTATTACAACAATCCCGAGGCCACCGCCAAGGTGATCGACGCGGATGGCTATTATCATACCGGTGATGTCGGCTATGTCGACACCGACGGTCATTTCTTTATTACGGACCGAATAAAGGACCTATTCAAGCTTTCAAACGGGAAGTATGTCGCCCCGCTTCAGGTCGAGAGCCTGCTCAAACAAAGCCCGCTCGTTTCGCAGGCCATTGTTGTAGGATCGGGCCGCAAACAGGTCGGAGCCCTCATCGTACCCGATTGGGATACGCTGAAAGAGCAGATGAAAGAAGACGGGCATTCCGTCGAAGGCAGCCGCGAGGAATTATGCGAGGATCCGCACTTTATAAAAAAGGTCCAACAGGATGCCGTCGAACTTTCGCGCGAGCTTAGCGATTACGAACGCGTAAAACGCGTCTATCTGCTTCCGCGTGAATTCTCGATAGATAAGGGCGAGATGACGCCGACCTTGAAGATAAAACGAAACGTGATCGACGAAAAATACCGGGAGGCGATAGATGAGATATGCGGATCTTGAACCCGGAGAGTTCAAGATTCAATGTTCAGAGTGATGCAAGTCTCACTCTGAACTTAAATGACTAAACCTTGTCAATGACAAGGTTTTCGTTCAGAAGTGAATTGAGAGAT
>JBGTBC010000135.1:0-10932 GCA_041749555.1 Pyrinomonadaceae bacterium
GGAAAATGCGAAAGACGAAGCCTTCCTCATTCGCCAAATCGATGTTCTCAACACCCAGCTAAACAAACCGCCGGTTTACATCGAATACGAGAACGGCCGACGCGAGAGATTCCACCCCATCGGCGGCCTCAAGCCCAAATACATGAGAGAACGCATCAATGAGCTTGAAGACGATCTCCACCGTCTCCGTCAACGAATACGAGCGAGAAAGGAAACTTCCGGCAAGGACGCAAGATCCAGTGCGAACGTCCCTGACTTACTAGACTCTCCCGAGTTCCAAGACTGGCGACGGCCAGGCCAAGCTCTCTGGCCCGAGCGGTTCGATGTTGAGACACTCGAAAAAACTCGAAAACGGATGGGCACATACTCATTCGCGGCACTCTACCAGCAAAAACCCGTCCCGACGGAAGGCGGACTTTTCAAACGTGCGTGGTTTACAAACAACATCGTCCAGGTGCCGCCGCCAAATCTCGATTGGAAACGCGGTTATGACCTCGCTTTCAACGCGAATCCGGATTCAGATCATTCTGCAACGTTAAAAGTCGCTTATGACAAAGATGGAGTGCTCTATATCGACGGATGTTTCCGCGAAAAGCTCAATTATCCTCTCCAGCGTAGATTGCTGATGCACTACATCGAGACTGAGACACGCACCGAGCACGGCGTCGAACTCTCCGCAAACGGCCACGCCATACTTCAGGATCTGAGACACATGCCAAAGCTCTACGGGAGGAAGTTCCGCGGCGTAAAAGTTGAGACAAACAAACTAACCCGAGCCCTCCCCTGGATCGCCTTAGCCGAAGAAGGTCGAGTCCGCCTTGTAGCCGGACGATGGAACGAGGAGTTTATCAACGAAGCCTGCTCCTTCCCCCACGGACACCACGACGACCAAATCGACGCCGTTTCAATCGCCGTCCGCATGCACGGCGAGAAAAAGGGGAAAAGGTTTTGGACGTTTTAGTTTATGGATCTTTGACAAATAGTGAATCCGTTCGCACTCCTCAACCAACACCCGCAAGGTTCATCCGGTTATCTGAGCGGGCGTGTTTGACCATAGCGGAGGTTTCGGGTGAGAGGCGGCGGTTTGTCAGGTAATCTGTAGCCTCTTTGCGGGCGGCGACGAGGATATCGAGGTCGCGGACAATGTTGCCCATGCGGAAGTTTTGGATGCCTGATTGTCGGGTGCCGAGGATCTCGCCCTGGCCGCGGATCTCGAGGTCCTTTTCGGCGATCTTAAAGCCGTCGGATGTTTGCTCCATTATGCCTAACCGCTCTTTTGCCACGGCGGTTTTTTTGAAATCGGTCAGCAGCACGCAGAAGCTTTGTTCCGCACCGCGGCCGACGCGTCCGCGAAGCTGGTGAAGCTGCGATAGGCCGAACCGCTCGGCGTGTTCGATGACCATCAGCGACGCGTTCGGCACGTCTACGCCAACCTCTATCACGGTGGTGGACACAAGGATGTCGAGGCTGCCGGCGACGAATTCCCGCATTATCTCTTCTTTGTCGGCGGGCTTCATCTTGCCGTGGAGCAGGCCGACGGTGTATTGCGGAAAAACGCGCGTGCGAATGTCCTCGTACATTATCGTCGCGGCTTTGAGGTCCATCTTCGCGGATTCCTCGATCAGCGGATAGACGATATAGACCTGACGGCCGAGACGGACCTCGCGATCGATGCCCTTGTAGACGCCGTGGCGCTGGTCTTCGCCGAGGACGACGGTCTTAATAGGCGTGCGGCCGGGCGGAAGCTCGTCGATGATTGAAACGTCGAGATCGCCGTAAACCGTCATCGCCAGCGAACGGGGTATTGGAGTTGCCGTCATGACGAGAATATCGGGGTTGAGGCCAAGAGCCTTGAGCTGGGCACGCTGGAGGACGCCGAAACGATGCTGTTCATCGATGACCGCGAGGCCGAGCTTTGCAAAGCGGACCGCGTCCTGGATGATCGCGTGTGTGCCGATAATGAGGTCGATCTCGCCGTCAGCGATGGCAGCGTGGATCTTTCGCTTTTCGGCGGCCTTTGTGCTGCCGATTAGCAGGGTGACGTTATATCCGGAGGCTTCGAATATTTTCGCAGCGTTTCGAAAATGCTGTTCCGCGAGGATCTCGGTCGGAGCCATCAGGGCGACCTGGTATCCGTTTTCCATAGCGGCGAAAGCGGCCAAAAAAGCAACGATGGTCTTACCGCTGCCTACGTCGCCCTGGATCAGGCGGTTCATCGGGGCGTCGGATTTGAGGTCGGCAAATATTTCGCCGATGACCTTTTTCTGGGCTGACGTCAGTGTGAAGGGCAGCAGACATTTCAAACGCTCTTTTGTCTTCTCCGATATTTCGATGATCGTTCCTTTCGGCTCCTTCTGCCGCTCGCCACGCAGGAGCTGCATCGCGAATGAGAGCCAGAAGAATTCGTCGAAGATCAGCCGTCTATGGGCAGCGCTTCTGAACATCTCGTATTCGGCGATCGACGCGTCATCGGGCGGGAAATGGATCTCGGCCAGGGCTTGTGCACGGGGAATCAGGACCTGGCGTTTGCGGAGGTCGACGGGTAGATCGTCCGGAACCGACGCAGGATCGATCTTTTGGATGACGCTGTAGACGATCTCTCGGAGCCGTTTTGTTTGGAATTCGCCAAGTTTGCGATATACGGGAACGTGGCGGGCGGTGTGGACGGTGGCGAATTCAGGATCGCCTCTGTCCTCGGCGAGTTCGTCGGATTCGATCTTTGAACCATGTTCTCGTGCCACGGAGGACCCAGTCGCTACCGTGTCGGCGAGCTCACGACGAGCCGCTCCCGGTTCCGACGGATCAGGTTGCACAGTCGGTATCGCCGTTGGCTCGGACGGAGACGGCAGTATCTCGAGTTCTTCCGGTTTGTTGACCATCAGGGCATAGGTCTGCAGCCGCGGGTCCCACTCCCATTTGCCGTAGGCAACGAAACGGGTGCCTCGCGGAAATCGGTCTTCGTAGTAGGTTACGATCCTTCTCGCCTGCTTACCGGAAACGAACCATTTGACGACCACCGGTTTCAGGCGGTTTTTAGCATCACTCCCGCTGATCTCGAATATGAACAGCGGGGGCTGGCGGGGGTCGCGGTTCTTGCCGACCTGAAAACCGCCGCGGACCTTTACGTAGATCTCGACCGCGGCCTCCATGCCGTCTTGGAGCCTGTCGATGGTGAGGAAATTCGAACGGTCCTCATAGCGAGCGGGGAAGTAGTTGAGCAGGTCCTCGACGGTGACGCCGGCCGGGTCGTTTTTTACGGAAACCGGCGCCAGGGCGACGGCTAGCTTTCGCGACATAGCGGGCGAGAGTTTCGCGGTGCCGTGGCGGGGAAATTCCAGAATTGGCGTGTCTAGTGACAAGCTCATGCTCAAGTGCTCAATGTGAACGGATTAAAATCCGTCTCCGTATCGAAATAGTCCTCCGCGGCGCCATAGATATATTCGCCGACGAAGGCCGCCTTCAGGAGGTCCAGGTGTTTATTCTGCCGGGGATTGGCCACCAGCAAAGAATTGTAGCAAAAAAAAGAAAGCAGGCCAGTTTGAGTCCTGCTTTCTGAGATGGAGGGTTATTAAGGTTGGTTATGCCATATTATTGACATGTTTGGTTAGTCGCGATTTATATCTTGCGGCTGTGTTCTTGTGGATAATTCCTTTATTCACAGCCTTATCGATCAGCGATACAGTAGGGTAAAGTAGGTCAGTACTTACCGGCTTGTCGTTACCCGCGACAGCCGTTCTAAGCTTTTTGATCGATGTGCGCAGTTTGCTGCGATTGCTTCGATTGATCTCTTTGCGCTTGGCGTTCTGCCGCATGCGTTTTTCTGCCGATTTATGATTAGCCATTCGATTAACTCAGTCTCCGGTTAACACTAAAAACAAACTATTGAGTTTATCGAGAGGGTAGGTGGTTGTCAAGCAAACGTGACCTCATGATTCGATATTAAGGATAAATGCATGAACGGCGTCTACGATGAGAACGAATATAGGGGGAAATATGAGCACATCGACCTGAGGAAAAGCCGAGAATAGCCGCGGGTTCATGACGGAGCGAAGTTCCAGCCCGTATCCGGCCGTGAGGCCCGCGGCCAGGGCCAACACGACTCCAAATATAATAAAGGCAGTCATCGAATAGCGGGATATGCGTTTATAAGGTATCTCCTGATCGTCCAGAAGCGATTCGTGGATCGATGTATCATCATAAGCATAGCGATCGATAGCATTGCGAATACGCCCGACGATGTGAATTATGCCGACGACGCATACTGAGATCAATGCGATCCGGACAACATTACCTGCCCACGATGACAACGCCTCCGATAAGAAAACATCAGGCCGGACGAGGCCGGCAACAAAGACGGAAACGAACAAAGCAACAAGCGGGAAGATAAATTTCTGTCGGGCGATCGCCTCACGACGCTCTTCCGCGATCAAACTGTCGATAATATCGTTATACCGCTTTTCATAGACCATTTGCCGCCAGCGCCGGGCATGAGGATTGCTAGATGCAAAGACCGAATCGCCATTGTCAGTGCTGTTGAACTGCACGTCCAAAAGCCTCCGGTCATACTTGGCCCGCTCCTCACTGTTGCCAAGGATCTCGTAGGCCTCGGCGATGGCTGCGAACTTGAGAGCAGTTTCCTCAGAACCGTTATTGCGGTCGGGGTGAAGTTTTCGTGCCAGGCGGCGGTATGCGGACTTGATCTCGGTCCGTGACGCCTTAGGCGATACTTTGAGGATGTTGTAGTAGTTGGCCATTGCCACGGAATGGGCGGGAGAAGCAAATATCCGGTCGAATAGAACCGGAATAGAACTATCAAATTATACCACGATTCTGCCCTAATTCAGGTCAATCGAGCCCATCTATCTGTAAGCTGATGGGAAAAGCCCCGGCGAATTTTACGGCATCGACCACACGGGCAACGCTGCCGTAGTCCAGCGCCCGCGGGGCCTTGATGAAAACCGTTCGCTCAATTCGGTCTTTGATTGGCCGGTCGGGCGAGTCAGCGAATGAGGCCGAGACGTCACCGTTGGCAATCCGTTGATCAAAGACGGACTTTAGACGCTCGATCAGCTTTGATGTGTCGTCGACGGTTCCGAGGCCCGATTCCTTGTTCAGATAAACCGCCCGATCCGAATTGATTATCACGGCCAGGGTTTGAGGGTTAACCACGCCGCCATCCGGTCGATCTGCGGGCACGCGCGTTTTAAATGCACTCGGCTTTAGAGGAGTAACAACCATAAAGATGATCAGCAGTACGAGCAAGACATCGATCAGAGGCGTGACATTTATTTGAGGTGAATTCATCGGCCATCTCCTTTTTTGTCGGTTCTGGAAGATTAGACACCTGATCAATGCTTTCTGTTCCAAAGAAAACTTAATTTTCAAGCCGGCCGTTGATAGCTTTTAATAGTGCGCTCGCTTTGGTCAGCGTTTCCTCGTATTCCGCAAGCGGATCGCTGTCGATGACGATGCCGCCGCCGACATTAAAAACGGCAGTCCGGCCGCGGACCACCATAGTTCTTATCGCAACGCTTGTGTCGATCCTCTCCGGGATGCCGAATGAGATAGGCGGAACATAATATCCTATCGCTCCCATAGACAACCCTCGCGGTGAACGTTCGATCTCATCGATTATCCGCATCGTGCTGATCTTAGGCGCGCCGGTGATCGATCCGCATGGGAACAGGGCTTTGAGGATCTCAGAAGGAGGTGTTTTTGCTTTTAATTCTCCCGAGACGGTGGAAACGAGATGGAATAGCGATGGATGCTCTTCGAGATCACATAGTTTTTTGACCTTGACACTGCCATATTCACAAACTCTGCCGAGGTCGTTTCGCAGCAGATCTACGATCATCGTATTTTCTGCTCGGTCTTTCGTACTTGTAAGAAGCTCGCGTTTTAAGGCTTCATCTTCAGCCAGTGTTTTGCCCCGAGGCCGCGTTCCCTTGATCGGCGAAGTCGATATACGCTGCGATCCCTGGTCGATCATAAAGAAACGTTCCGGAGATGCGGAGATAACCGTGGAATCCTTACGGTTAATAAACGCAGAGAAAGGTGCCGGGTGGGTTGATCTAAGCCGTTTAAATACCGCCGGGGCTGTTAGACCGTCAGCAAATTCCGCCGTGAGCTGCTGTGTCAGGTTTGTTTGGTAGGTGTCGCCTTGCCTGATCCTTTCTTTAATGACCTCTACCGACTTGAGATATTCCTCTTTGGTGACATCAGCACAGATCAAAGATCGCAGATCGGCCGTGTTCGGGGCCTTCACGTGCTTCTCAAACAGCATTTTCTTAATAGCCTGAAACCTAGCTGAATTTCCCGTCAGACGCGTCGTTCCGTCATTGTAATCGTGAATTATCAGCACATCGAAAAGCGATATGAATACGTCCGGCTCGATGTCATCTTTAGACAGTTCAAATCCCTGGATCTTTCGTCCGAATTCATATGATAGGGTGAAGATCGCGGCCAGGTTTTCGGACAAGAGACCGTCGAAAGTTTGGAGAATAGAATATGGATCCGGTGAGCGAAATTCGTGGGTTTTTACGGCGTCGATACCGGCGATCAACAGGTGGGAACCGAGATGTGACACGCCTGAACTGTCCAGCAGACAAACCGGTATTGCCTCGGATAGATCGAGCAGAGCAGCAACTAGCTCATCCGCAGTCAAGTCGATATATTGCACAGGATGCGAGTTTAGCATGAACAAACTTTAACTTGTGCCGCGTTTTAGCGTAATATGTTGCGTGCCCGCTGGCGACAATATATGAATCCTGATCTTACCGAACGACAAACACTAATACGCGGCCTCGGACTGATCGCTGCGATATCCGTGATCATCGGCAACGTGATCGGCACCGGTGTCTTTCTCAAGGCCCGCGTGATGACCTGTAACGTTGGCAGCCCTGATTGGGTCATCGCCGCGTGGATCGCGGCGGGGCTGTTATCGCTCGCCGGCGCTCTTACTTACGCCGAGCTGACCTCAATGAAGCCGGAGGCGGCGGGTCCATACGTATTTCTCAGGGATTCGTATGGGCGATTGTCGAGTTTCCTTTTCGGCTGGATGCAGATGTTTATCGCCCGAACCGGGTCGCAGGCCGGTGTGGCGGTGGTTTTCGCGATCGCACTGAACGATTACCTTGGCGGAGCGCTGAAGCAGACGATCCTTTCTGTACCCGTGCTTGGGTTTACATACGAGGTGACATCGCTGCAGATAATCGCGGTTGTGGTGATCGCGATATTTACAACTATTAACTGTCTGTCGGTCGTTTACAGCGGCCAGATCGCAGCGGCCCTTACAATGATCAAGATCGGGTTGGTGCTTTTTGTGGGACTCGGGGCGTTTATGTTCGTGACAGGCGGAAGCTTTGGGAATTTTTCGCTGATGGACACCGGCGGTGCATGCGAAGGCGTGGCAGCTTCAGTCCGCTTCGGCTCGGCGGAATATACGTTTCTTGCGGGTTTTGGGGCCGCTATGCTCGGTGCCCTATGGGGATACGACGGCTGGGACAACCTATCGTTTGTGGCCGGCGAGGTGAAAAATCCCAACCGCAATATACCGATCGCCATAATCGGCAGCGTGCTGCTGATCATTCTTCTTTACGTGATGATCCATGTTGCGTATTTTTACGTGCTTGATCCGACAACGGTTGCCGGCGTTTCCGAAGACTCTTCGGTGGCGATGGTAGTCGTGAGTAAATTCTTTGCCGCCGATGTGCTCACCCTCGGAACGGGTATCGCGGTCGCGATCTTCTCGATGGGCCTGATGTTATCGTCTCTCGGCACACTGCATACATCTATACTTAGCGCCGCCCGTATCCCGTATGCCATGGCCAAGGACGGACTGATGTTTAAGCCGTTCGAAAAGCTTTCGATCACGGCGGTACCGATCAACGGTGTGTTATTCCAGGGTGTATGGGCGAGCGTGCTGGCGCTATCAGGTTCGTTCGATACACTGACGGACTATGTCATCTTCGGTTCATGGATCTTTTACGCTCTAATCACCTCCTCCATCTTTATATTCAGGCGTAAATATCCGGACGCGCCGCGGCCATACCGTGCGTGGGGTTATCCGGTCGTCCCGGTCATATTCCTGTTGGTTGCGGGTTGGCTGCTCATCAGCACCCTTATCAATACACCGCAGCAATCTGTAACTGGTATCTTGCTTATTATCCTTGGCTTACCGGTTTACTATTACCTGACAAGGAATGAGCGCAAGGAAACTGAAGAAAAGGGATAGCAGACGATGGCGATCAAAGACAGGAGAAGCGGCGAGGAACGGCGCGGTGTGAATCGCTACCAGGTCGAGGTGGACGTCGAATGGCAAACTTCGGGCGGCCGTGAACCCGGTACGATCAGCGACATTAGCCTGGACGGATGTTTCGTCTTGTCAGTAGGCAATGTCGAGGATGGGGAAACCGTGAAGATATTCATCCCGCTTGCCGACGGTATGAAAGTCGAGTTTACGGGCCGGGTCACCAATCACGTTTTTGAGATCGGCTTCGGGACCAGATTCGATAAGATATCGGCGGCCCAGCGAGATCTGTTAGCGGCCCTGGTTCAAGCTGCCGGCGAAGCCTAAGCATCGGCTAATTTTCTAGCAAGTGCCTCGGCGGCTATCTCGCGGTCGTCGAAGTGAAACTTTTCCTCACCGACGATCTGATAGGTCTCATGGCCTTTTCCCGCAATTATTACAAGATCGTTTGGCTGAGCTATCGCTATAGCCCGAAAAATGGCGTCTCGACGGTCGGGAATTGCCTCGTATGATCGTGTCTTCTCCCGAACGCCAACTTCGATCTCCTCGATTATTTTAAGCGGGTCCTCGCCTCGTGGATTGTCCGAGGTAATGATCACGTGATCGCTGTGGCTTCCGGCAGCCTCTCCCATCGGGTGTCGTTTTGTTCGATCACGATCACCACCACACCCGAAAACGGTTATTATCCGTCCAGGAGTAAGAGAGCGTGCGGTTTTCAGGATATTCAGCAACGCATCATCGGTGTGTGCATAATCGACGACCACTGCAAAATCTCCCTGGTGCGGAACACGTTCGAATCGGCCCGGGGCACCGATGCATTTCGCAAGGGCCGTCTTGACGTTTTCCAGCCCGAATCCAAGCTCAACAGAGGCTGCCGCTGCGGCCAGCATATTGTAAACATGAGGCGTTCCGACCAGCGGCGAGTTGACCAAAACCTCTCCGATCGGGGTCCGTAACTGAAAAGTGGTGCCGCTTATGAGTGATACTTCGATGTTCGCTGCCGTAAAGTCTGCCTGGCCTTTTTGCGAAAATGTCACAACCCTTTTGCCGGACGCGGTTAGTTCATTAGCAAGCCGAGCTCCCCACTCGTCATCGATGTTGATCACCGACGAGTTTGGAAACTCACCCAGGCCGCCGTCGAAAAGCTTTCTCTTAGCCGCAAAGTATTGCTCCATCGTACCGTGATAATCAAGGTGATCTCGCGTGAGATTGGTGAATATGGCGACCTTAAAGCGTAACCCGTCACAGCGATGCAGATCGATTGCTTGCGATGACGTTTCCATGACGGCTACGGTACAGCCCTCCTCGATCGCCCGGCTTAGAAATCTGTTCGTATCCGACGCCTCGGGCGTTGTTCTCACCGCCGGTTCGCTGCTGCGGCCGATCCGGTATTCAACGGTAGTTAGCATGGCCGCAGTTCGCCCCGCGGCTTCCACGATCGAAAAGCAAAGATATGTAGTTGTCGTCTTGCCGTTAGTGCCGGTGATGCCGATGAGATCGAGGTTGTGCGATGGATCGTTGTACACCGCTGCGGCGGCCTCAGCGAGCGACCTTCGGGCATTGGCTACATGCAGCCATAGGCCTGAAAAATCTTCAGGACGTTCATTTTCAGAAACCACTCCGACAGCTCCTCGCCGCATCACATCATCAATAAATCGATGTCCGTCAACAGTAGCCCCTTTTATGGCCACAAAAAGCGTTCCGGGCCCGGCCTGGCGAGAATCGTGAGTAACGTCGCGGACAAGGGCTTCGCCGTCGCCGGAAATTTCCGCGTTGAGCCTTTTTGCGATCTCCTGAATTTGTGATCCGTGTGAATTCAAAGCAAGGTGAATACGTAACCGATGCGTGAATTATACGATACGCGTAATATTTCCACGAACATCGATGCTTTGATTTCGTATTATCTACTAAGTCGGAGGTGACAGACGTGAATATTATTAAATTGATCCTGGCCGCTATCGGTTTCATTTTTGTAGGGATGGCCCTGTTGTGGGTGCTTGGCTTTCTGTCGTCGATAATCTGGTACCTTTTCTGGATCGGGCTTATCGGGACACTTGCTTATGGCGGCTACAAGATGTTTCGCAAGATCGAGGACAAAGCTCTCGGTGCCGACCCACACGCGGGGTTAGGAAGCGGCGTCGATATCAATATGTCCTGGGACGAGTACGAAAGAAAGTATCTTCAAAAATAACCGGGCTAGACAATCGTTTTCCGATTCGCTAGATTCGGATATATTGATTCAGTCCCGATGACGGGCGGATCAAGCCGAGGTGGCGAAATTGGCAGACGCACTAGACTTAGGATCTAGCGTCGAAAGACGTGCGAGTTCGAGTCTCGCCCTCGGCACCAATTTTCAGTAGTCAGTGGCCGGTTGTCAGATGTCAGTAAGGCAGTTGACGCCGGCCTTTTCATTGGCGTTGTCAGTTGTCAGAAATGAACAAGGGATGTCGGCCATTTCAATAGTCAGTGTCCGATAGCTTACGACGCTGGTCGCCCTTGCTCACGCGCGGGTTTGGACCGGACATGCTTGCCTCTCGTTCGACATTTCACATCGGCTTCGATATGCTTTTTATGTAAATGAAAAGCGAATTAAAAGTCATATCCCCGACCCAAAAAGAGATCCACGTAGAGATCGACGGCCAGTCGCTCAAAGAGGCTTACGGTCGGGTCAGTCAGAAATATTC
>JBGTBC010000136.1:0-1413 GCA_041749555.1 Pyrinomonadaceae bacterium
AAGCTACATCGTCAAGGAACTGATCCCGGAGATCGATAGGAAATACCGGACGATAGCGGACCGAGACAATCGACTGATAGCCGGACTTTCAATGGGCGGATATGGGGCCATAAAGTTCGGGCTAAAATATCCGGCGATGTTTTCGATAGTGGGATCATTTAGCGGTGCCCTCGGAGCGGCAAGTTTTAACGACACGAATGCCGGAGCGATCGGTAAGTCGATGACGGCTATACTTGGACCCGCAGAGAGCGAAACGCGCCGCTCAAACGACATCTTTGCCACGATCCGCGAGCTTACTCCGGAACGCATAAAACAACTCCCGTTTATATACCAGTCATGCGGGACCGAAGATTTCCTCATCCAGAACAATCGCGATTTCGTGGCACTTCTGGTCGAGAAAAAGGTCCCTCACGAGTACCGCCAGCATCCGGGGGCTCACACCTGGGATTTTTGGGATGCCCACGTAAAAGAATTTCTCGATGTCGCGACTCGGAGGTTAAAGAAATAGGATGTTGAGACGATTGATTCTCGTTATTTGCATATTGACGGTGGCCGCTGCTGCAGGTTTCGCTCAGGAGCGGACCATCGTCCGCGATAAGAAGGCCAAACAGCTACTCATGGGGCGCCACATGTTGTCGCTACAGTGGATAAGCTGGGATTATTTCGGCACTGCGAGAGTGACAGAGCGTGGCGGCATAATGTATCTCAAAGGACGGCAGGACGGCCGCGGCTCGTCGAAGGGTGACTTCGTTACGCTCGATGGCGTTATAACGGAGGTCGACGCGAAGCAATTCACCTTTGACGGCACCGTGATCACGAAGATCAGCCACATCAATGGCGGAGAGCCGTGCGAAAGAACGGGAATACTGAACTTTCGAATAACCGGCACTCGAAAATACTGGCGGCTGCAGCAGATGGATAATCCGTGCGACGAGGCGACGGATTACGTTGATATTTATTTCAGATAATTTTTGCCCGCGAATAACGCGCATAAACGCGAATAAAAACCTTCGTCATTCGCATTTTTTCGCGTTATTCGCGGGCCTGTTTTTTTATGTTGAATTTTGCTATAGAAACCGCTCGCGAAGCAGGTCAGCTTCTCCTCGAAAGATTTGATCGGGGAATAGAAGTCTCCAAGAAGGGCGATATCAACCTGGTGACCGAGGCTGATCTCGCAAGCGAGGCCCTCATCATTGAACGCATTAAATCCTA
Organism: Pyrinomonadaceae bacterium; assembly: GCA_041749555.1. Taxonomy (GTDB): domain Bacteria; phylum Acidobacteriota; class Blastocatellia; order Pyrinomonadales; family Pyrinomonadaceae; genus OLB17. The sequence continues at coordinate 1,213 of JBGTBC010000136.1, forward strand.
TTATCCAAAGCACTCGATCCTCGCCGAGGAATCGGGCAACGCGGTTATTATCGGCGGTGAAAATACGTGGAAATGGATCATCGATCCGCTCGACGGCACTACGAATTACGCTCACGGTTATCCGTGTTTTGCGGTCACAATTGCACTCGAGCACGACGGCGAGATCGTCGTCGGCGTGACCTTTGACCCGACCCGCGGCGA
>JBGTBC010000137.1:0-3602 GCA_041749555.1 Pyrinomonadaceae bacterium
CGGAATGCGAGGCCTCATGGCCAAGCCTTCAGGCGAGATCATCGAGAATCCTATTCTCGCTAATTTCCGCGAGGGCCTCGACGTGCTGCAGTACTTTATTTCGACGCACGGTGCTCGTAAGGGTCTCGCCGATACGGCACTTAAAACCGCCGATTCGGGTTACCTGACCCGCCGTCTGGTCGACGTCGCCCAGGATGTCATCGTTTCGGAACAGGACTGCGGAACGCTCCGCGGCGTTTGGGCCGAGGCCATCATCCGAAACGGTGAAGAGGTCGAATCGCTTCGAGACCGCATCGTCGGCTGTACATCGCTCGATGACATCATTGATCCGGTCGACGGGACAGTGATCGTCGAGGCAAATGTCGAGATCGATGAGGATCTCGGGGCCAGCGTACAGCTTTCCGGCCTTCAAAAGGTTCGTATTCGTTCGCCCCTTACCTGCGAATCGCGACGCGGTATCTGTGTAAAATGTTACGGCCGAAATCTCGCGACCGGCAATTCGGTCGAGATCGGTGAAGCTGTCGGCGTCATCGCCGCACAGTCTATCGGCGAGCCCGGCACGCAGCTCACTATGAGAACGTTCCACGTTGGCGGTACTGCTCGTCTCGAGCAGGAAACAAAGCACGCCGCGGCTATGGATGGTACCGTTAAGTTTCTTGGCGATCTCAAGGTCATCAAAAACCGTAACGGCGAAATGGTCTCGATGCGTCGACAATCAGAGCTTGCCCTCGTCGACGAACGCGGCCGCGAAGTTGCTCATTACAAGGTCGTTTATGGTGCCGAGGTCCACGTCAAGGACGGTCAAAAGGTCAAGGAAGACGATATCCTCGTAACATGGGATCCGTTTACATTTGCCATCCTCAGTGAGGTTAAAGGTACGGTCAAGTATCAGGACCTTAAGGAAGGCAAGACGGTTGAAGAAGAGATCGATAAGGTCACCGGCCAGAAACGCCTTGTGGTTAAAGACTCGGATGAGAAGAATCAGCCGCGTCTCGAGATCCGAAGCGGCAACAAGGTGCAAAAGACCTATCAGATGCCGATTCGTGCCAACCTCATCGTCGAGGACGGCCAGGAGATCGAGCCCGGTGATGTGATCGCGAAGATCCCGCGTGAGACCACCAAGACCAAGGATATCGTCGGCGGTCTGCCGCGTGTCGTCGAGCTTTTCGAGGCTCGCCGGCCGGGTGAAACCGCCATGATGTCCGAGATCAACGGCACCGTCAAGTTCGGTCCGATCGCGAAGGGTAAACGTAAGATCATTGTCATCGGCGACGACGGCAGCGAACGAGAATACGACATTCCCCGCGGTACGCATATCAACGTGCAGGAGGACGATCACGTCCGTTCGGGTGAACCGCTGATGGACGGACCGCTAAACCCGCACGATATCCTGCGTGTTCTGGGAACCGGTGCTTTGCAGAATTACCTGGTCAATGAGATCCAGGAGGTCTATCGCCTCCAGGGTGTGAATATCAACGATAAGCACATCGAGGTGATCGTTCGCCAGATGCTTCGCTGGGTCAAGATCAAGGAAGTCGGCGATACTGAGTTCCTTCTCGAGGAACAGGTGGATCGTTTCCGTTATGATGATGAGAACCGCCGCGTCCAGGATGAGGGCGGCCAGACCTCGGTCGGCGAACCGCTGCTGCTTGGTATTACGAAAGCATCGCTTTCGACAGACTCGTTCATCTCGGCGGCCAGCTTCCAGGAAACGACCCGCGTGCTGACCGAGGCGGCCATTTCGGGCCGGATCGATTACCTCCGCGGCCTCAAGGAGAACGTCATCATGGGTCGCCTGATCCCTGCCGGGACCGGTATGAAATACTACCGTAACGTCAAGGTCGCCTACGATGCAACCGAGAATCGTAAGCAGGAGGACGAGTTCGACGAAATGGGCGAATACATCCGCGGCGGCATCGAAATTCCGATACCCCCCGAGATCACCGGCACCGAAGACACCGACGAAGGCTATGACGAAGCCGAGGAAACCCTCGACGAGCTCAGCCTGGAAACGGACGAGGTCTACGACGAGGCCCTTCAGCCCGACGCGGTCGAAATCGAAGACGACGACCTATAATGGAACGCCGGCATCTAACGGAACTCCGGCATCTTGCCGGCGTCCTGCCGGCCATAGAAGAAACCGATCCGGGAGGCCATCTGCTCCCGGTTTTTTTGCGTCCGTTCAAGCTGCTCTCTTCGAAGCTGGTCACTCCGCCTTACCCAGGAGCACCGAGTCGTTTATCTCGTTACTGAGGATCGGATCGATTTCCTTTAGGCCCGGTACGACTACTAACCTCGGTGCCCAAGCCGTTGCTAATCCTCAAAAATCTTGTATTATCGACGATATTGGCGTTGATCAACAGTTACGCTGAAACGAACAGTACGTCCCCAGAAGAGGTAATGATGTCCGAAGAATCCGGAAGTGGTCCAAGGGTGGGCGCCGATCCCAACAAGACCTCCGGCAAAATGGCTGAGGTTTCCACCATTGCCGCAGCTTGGCTTCTTTCCATCGGGATCGACGTGTTCCTCCACGGCGGACTGCTGGCGCACCTTTCCATTGAGCCGAGTCCGTTCCTACTTCCTGCGGAAGAAGCGTTCCGCCGAATCCCGCTAGGATATCTGACTTTCCTGATACTCACGATTGGCCTATTCTGGCTCGTCCGTCGACTTCAAATAAGAGGGTTCATTGCGGGGTTCCGCCTGGCAGCGGTGGCCGGCGCGGTGGTGTGGGGCGCTTTGGTGCTAGGCTTGTACTCTATCAGCACTGCAAGTCTGAGCCTGCTGATTGGATGGTGGATCGGCCAAACTGTGGAGTTGGCCCTCGCTGGTGGAGTTCTTGGAGTCGTCGCCAATGGAGTGCGGCTCAAACGAGTATGGCTAGTTGTCGGGGCTGCGGTTGTCGCCCTTGCTGCTGCAACGGTTGCACTCCAATCGTTGGGATTTGCACCGTCGATGAAAGTGGTGCCGTGAGTGCCCGACCACGAGGGGTTCAGCTTAACGAGGCGTTGCACTTGTCAGCCCCGCTTCGTGGGGGGTGCAAATGAACGCAAACGGATTAGACGGACTTTTGATGTTTCGCGCACAAATCACTTTCGGATCTCTCGTCATCACGCAAGCGGCCCACTCCGTGGAGGAGTACATTGGGGGCCTCTGGGATTCGTTCCCTCCGGCCACTTTTTTGACTGGTCTGGTTGCGACGGATCGCGAGGTCGGGTTCCTTCTGATCAACGGAGCTCTGGTCGCCTTTGGCCTTTGGTGCTTATACTGGCCGGTTCGTCGTCGCTGGCCTTTAGCGGTTCCCTTGATGTGGGCCTGGATCGGGATTGAATTTGTCAATGGGGTCGGGCACATGGCGTGGTCGTGGCTCCAAGGTGCGTACACACCGGGCGTCGGCACGGCGCCCGTTCTACTGGGGTTGTCCGTTTGCTTGGCGGTTCGACTCCGGCAGAAACGTTTCGTACAGACGCCCGCCGGCTAACGGCGTAGGCAATCAGCCGAGCGCGATTGAGTTTGATTCTCATCCGCGAGACGCCGTGTCCGATGCATTTGTCTCCGCCGTGGGTGATGCCGGCGTTGGAATGAGATTTCACTTCACCTAAAGG
>JBGTBC010000138.1:0-34043 GCA_041749555.1 Pyrinomonadaceae bacterium
GCGTCTCGTTTATTGCCGACGGCAAAATTCGCCTGACCGAAAAACCCTCGGTCCTGAAGAGTGAACGCGGCAAACACACGGTGAAAGTCGAACTAACAGACGGGCGATCTGATGAGTTTCCGACAGAAGGCCTTGGAAACAACCCTGGCTTTCTGCAGTTTATCTTGCAAGAAGAGATCCTTAGGATCAACACGCAAGAGGCTACGCTTGAAGAGATCTTCATCAAGGTAACCGGAACGGAATTACTCTGATGATCGAACTTCTCAAACAAATAAAGTGGCAGTTTCTGATCTTTCAGAGGAACAATCTTCTGAATATGATCGTCGCGATAACGGCCGTTTACGTTCTGGTGATTTACCTTCTCAGAGACTTCGAGAACCTCGAAAAATTTATAACGCTTCTGATCTACAATGACCCGGCGATCGTCGGATTTGTTTTTATCGGGATCTCTATAATTCTCGAGAAAGACCAGGAGGTGCTCCCGGCGCTGTTCGTGACGCCGCTAAATCCGCACGTTTATCTGATCTCCCGCATTATCACGCTCTCGACGATCGCATCTCTCGGAGCCTTCGCGATGGTGTTGACGGCGAGAGGCACTTCGTTTAACGTCATACATTTTTCGGTCGGAGCATTTTCGACCTGCGTTCTATTTTGTCTGATGGGCGTCTTCATCGTCAGCTACACGACCGAGATCCTGCACTTTCTCCTGCGGTCGATCCCGCTGTTGATCTTTATGAGCTTGCCGCTGCTCAATTACTTCGAATTGACGGATCTAAGTATTCTGAAACTCTTTCCTGTCCAGGGCGGACTAAGTCTAATGATCAATTCTTATCGCAATTCGCCTGATCTTTGGGAATTGGTCTACGGTTACGTTTCGATCTTATTCTGGACGCCTTTCCTCTACTGGGTCACTTTTCGAATCTTTGTATCGAGGGTGGTCAAAACCTGAAAATGAAGAAGCTGATCAAAATCGCCGTCAATGATTTCAGGCTTATCTTTCGCGACAATTCGCTGAAGATCTTCATTGCCCTTCCGCTGCTGAATCTTGTCGTTATCAGATACGGTGCACCATACATCGCTAGTGTGTATGAGGTGGTGCAGGATTATATCGCCGTAATTTTAATGTTGGCCACGATGCAGGGCTCGATCGCATTCGGGTTTATATATTCGATGGTCTTTGTCGATGAGAAAGACACGAGCGTGGCAAAAGTTTACGGCATCGTACCGGTCTCGAAATTCTGGTTTATTGTCTTTCGCCTGATCCCTCCGTTCCTGCTGGCGACGCTTTCGACATTTCTGCTTTTGCTCGTCGAACCATTTTACGGTCTGCCAATAGGCGCGAACCTCGCCTATTCAACACTCGCCGGACTCGTAGCACCGATAATGACCCTCTTCGTCGCAACGATGGCATCGAACAAAATAGAAGCGATGACCTGGCAGAAGCTCTTCAATCTTCCGCTGATGGTGCCGATCGCCAGTTTCTTCGTTCCGGCTTCATTTTCCTTTCTGTTCGCGATCTTCCCGACCTATTGGGCATATCAGGGATTTAGCTTTTTAATTAACGGCGGAAATTTCTGGCTTTATATGTTGATCGGAACTGTCTACAGCCTGGCGCTGATCGTGTTGTTGATCGATAATTTCACATCCCGTCATTTCAAATAACCCTTGCTTCTTGGTCGACTTACTTTGGTTTCAGCTTGACGGCAGTTCCGTACGCCAGAATTTCAGCCGAGCCGCTCATGATCGAGCTTGTTGCAAAGCGTAGATTCACCACCGCATCCGCATCCAGTTTGTTAGCTTCCTCAACCAGACGGGCGATGGCGGTGTGCCGGGCTTCTGTCAGCATCGCCGTATAGCTTTCAATTTCGCCGCCAACGATCGTTTTCAGGCCTGCCATGATATCTCTTCCGACGTGCTTTGATTGGACGACGTTACCCGTTATCACTCCGAGGATCTCTTCGATCTCCCTGCCGGGAACATCGGGTGTGGTTGTATAGATCATTCCCTGAATCATAAATACTCCTCCAGCTGGAAAGAATTTAGAGCTTTCATGTATTCTACCGAATTTCGTCGATCATCCAGCGCCGAAACTGGCATCTGGCGCCTCCGACGACATTGAATGACCAATGTTTGATCGCGGCAGCATCCCCGTGAGCCAGATCCCGTAACACCGGAGTGTGACCAGATAAGCTAACGGCGTATCCGCGTCGTTCCATATGATCTGTATCGAAAGCCAAAAACCCTCAGTCGCTACGCCTCCCGGTATTGACACTTTATTCCCACATGCAACTTTTTTGTGCCAAATACGCCAAATGCTACATTTCGCGACATTTGGTATTTCCACTGATGAGAAAATAAGCTAGCCTGTTGCGGTGCGCGGTTTCTTGGTCTTTTGATCTTGGAACTTTGGTCTTTGAAAAAATAGGGTATTTGGTTTTTGGTTTTTGGATGATCTGACAACCGACCACCGACCACTGCCGCTGGCCACCGTGAGTGTATTACACTGTATTACACAATTAACGAACACCTCAAAATCGTGGGACAGTACAGGAGTCTGTAACTATCTCATTATACGACGGTTATGGCGATTCTACTGTCCCTCCGTGGGACAGTTACAGCGGATTTTGCCGCTTTTCGAGAGGTTTTAGATTTCGATCATTTGTCTTCGAGATCACCCTTGTCTCGCTGAAGATGTCGACTAGTGAAAACTTAACTGCTGCAATCATTGGGTTTTCGGTTTTATCACTCATCCTTTTTTCGCGGTGCAATGCGAGACAAGCACGGGAAGGTGGGTTAAGTCGTACGGCTGTAATAATTTAGCTGTATTACAGGCGAGCGAAACAAAACCGAGACAGAGCGAGACAAGAGTTGAGAATTGAATGTGGAAAACGGAAAATGGTGGGGCGATCTACCATTCACCATTTACGATTTACGATTGAAAAATGGCCGCCCTTTCGGACGGCCATGGCGAAGTAGCTTATGGTCGACTAACAGGCGTTACGACACCGGCGTAGGAGCCGGAGTTGGTGTAGGTGTGGCTCCCGGGCGCGGAGGCATTTCACCGGCTTTAAAACGCGGCAGCAGCTCATCTCTCATTGCCAAGTGGTACACGGCGGCGGCAAAAATGATCGCGGATGTCTTTACATCGCTCTCGATGATGCGTTCGTATGTATCGAGGTTCGTATGCCAGGTCGTGGTGAAATACTCGATAGGGTCTTGCTGAGTACCGATGCCCGGTAATCCGGCCTGATTGAATGAGGTACTGTCAGTGCCTCCGAGATTTCGGCTTCTGGTATTAAGCACCCCGGCAAATCCAAGGTCCGAAAATGGGGCCAGGGCTTCGCGAAGCACAGTAGCGGCCTCGGGAGGGCCAAATACGGTCAAACCTCTTGCTCTGCCTGTTCCGCTGTCGATGTTGAAATAGCCGCCGAACTTATTGTAATCCGGTCCCGGATTTTCAGCCGATCCAAAATGGCGTTTGACGTATGCTTGCGAACCGAGCAATCCCTGCTCTTCGCCGCCCCAACAGGCAACGCGGACCGTCCGGCGAGGTTTAACGCCGATCGCTTTTAATATTCGTGCTGCCTCCATCATGGTCGCGCACCCGACGGCATTGTCAGTTGCACCCGTAGCCGAGTGCCATGAATCAAGGTGGCCGCCGAGCATGATCACTTCGTCCTTCTTGTCGGAACCCCAGATCTCACCCACGACGTTATAGCTGGTGACGCCGTCCGGAACAAGGCGGTTTCGGATATCGAATTCCAGCCTGACAGGGATTTTGCTTTCGAGAAGGCGATATATGCGTCCGAAATCCTCGTTACGCATAACGACCGTCGGAACGACCTTGGCAATGTCGAATGTCCGGTTGTTGAAAGCCCTCATCAGCCCGAGATTCATCCCGGCGTCGTTGATCCTGAGGGCAACATCGTTATCGACCAGAAACTTGTCGAGCTGTTCGTTGATCCGTGCCGGCGATAGTGCTCCGGGCCGCGGAGCAACCTGTGGGCCCCTGCCCTGTCCGCCGGGTCCGCCTGGCCCTCCGGGACCGCCCGGCGTCGTCGGGGTATTCGGATCGAATCTTCGTTTCGCGTCTTCGTCAGGTATCCTTTTAGCCGGAGGCGTCAGCGTCTGGTTCAAAAAAGCCGGCCTGCCGACAACAACGATCTTGCCGGTAACGCTTTCTCTAATGCTCTCAAGATAAGCGGTAAGCTCTTCCTGAGTAGGGTTTTGCATTATAAGGGGATTCGCTTCGGCGGGAAATTGAGGTATGACAATACCGACGGCCTCTGAAATAATTACGCCTTTCGTTGACGGTGTCCAGGCCAGCACTTCGTATGTCAGAGTATCCTGGACCGGTTTCTGCATAAGGCCGATGTTTCGTTCATTAACCCAGCCTGGATGGCCGAAATCCCAAGCCTCAAGCTCAGCCTTATCGAAACCCCACGACGTCATTTCGCGGGCCGCCCATTTCGAGGCACTTACAAGGTTAGGCGAGCCCGTTAATCGCGGGCCGTAGAGATCGGTAAAGTAATGAATGGTCCGCATAACCTTGGAATTTTCCATTCCTTCTTTTCGGATGGCCGCATTTACTTCCGCGTTGACAGTCTCCTGGGAAAATATATGACCTGGAAAAACGAAAGACTGGAGCAGTATGAACCCAAAGAAAACTCTGAGTGATTTCGATCTTTTCATATTTAGTTGTGTCGAGAATCTGCTGTGATCAGCATTTTCCTGCGTTAATTTTGAAATTTATGTTCGGGAATGGCGTAATTATACAACAATAATTATGAAATGTTTAAGTTGCCAAACTAGATCGTTCGGATTTAAAAAACGGAATAATCTTGCCAAATCATCATTTATATTGAAAATATCGAGGTTAAGCTCGACTCATCGTATGAAATTCTCAATTCTACTTTTGGTGCTCTTCGGTTTGATGTCCGTCCCTTCTGTTCACGGGCAGGTAACCCCGGATGATTTCTTTGATCGCGCATTCGAGCGTCAACGTGCGGGCGATCTAAAGGGGGCTATCGAGGACTATACAAAAGCCATCGAACTGAATCCGAAAGATGCCGAGGCTTACAACAACCGCGGAAATGTACGTAAGAATATGGGTGATCTGAAAGGTGCGATCCAGGATTTTTCTGCCGCCATTTCGATCGACCCAACCTTCGCCGCTCCTTATACCAACCGTGGTAATGCTAGAAAACTGCAGGGAGATTTGGACGGAGCTATCGCCGACCATAGCCTTGCAATCGAGCTTGACCCAAATGGAACTTCAGGATACTACAACCGCGGAAGCGTGCTATCGGACAAAGGAGATCTCAAGGCGGCGATCTCTGATTTTTCAAAAGTTATCGCCATAAATGCTAAGCATCTCGGGCATTGCTCAATCGCGGCCGAGCCCGGCTGAATCTTGGTGACTTCGCCGGCGCTGTCGAAGACCTCACAAGTGCTGCGGCATTAGATACAAAGACAGCAGAGATCTATCGGAGCCGGGCTGCCGCCTTTCGAGGGCTGAAACAACCCGCACTTGCCGAGGCGGATGATATACGAGCTAAAGCGTTAGAGAGAAAGTAAAACGATTGATAGATATCGTTCAATTCTTGTCGAACCCGATCACAATAAAGGGGGTGACTAATTCATTATAACTTCGGATTTTGAAGGAGAAGCAAAAGCAGCGGCCTTACCTTCGCTATCCAGAAGTTTAACATGGCTGCATCCTTTTTCCCGTGCAAATCCGTACACCATCCTAAGAAATTCCTGACGGTTCTCTTTAGGCATGGTGTCCCAGCTCGGCAGCAGCAATCCGTAGAAATTCTCTCCGCTTATCCGTACTGTCTTAAGGTGCTTTCGAAGTTCGGGGTTACTTATTTCTATCGTTCTAGCAGACGCATTAGGACGCGGCGGCTCCGCAAATACAGATGTCCAGACATAAAAACCGATAGATGCGGCGATCAATATCCCGGCCGCTCCGAGGAGCCATCGGTTGACAGAAAGGAAACTTTCGACGACCCTCTCTTTCAACTCGAGATTCCACCGGTCGGGATCGGATTCTGAAATGAGTTTGTCTTCAGAGGACGCGTATAAATGATCGGATGTATGCTTTTTCTGAGGGTTCGGGCCAGAGTCATCAGAGTGCGGCTGGGGTTCTGCTACCTTTACAGATACGGAAAGATCTCGCTGCTTTCGCAGGATATCTACAATTTCGAGGGTCCGAGCAGTAGCGTCGGAAATTGAAAGATTGTCTATAGACCCGAACTTTGCAAACAAGGACTGCCCGTCCATTTTTGTTCGCTCATTATCTATCAGGGTTATATACGCATTACCGACTCTGATATTGCAATCGATCGCAGATGCCGTGACATTGGGGGCAAAGAAAAGCTCGCTGACACTATCTTTGAACATCGTCAATCGGCCAAAAAAGTCGTTAGCTATCAACAGATCGAAACTAGACGCATTTTCCGCTTCAATCGCGAGCTCTTCGAAGCTCAGGGCCGTGAGCAATACTTTGGATTCATCATCGTCTGCAGAATACAGAGAAACGCTTGACCATTCCTTATAAAGGAGGCTGATGTGATCCAACATCTCCTCTTTCGAAAAAAGGCAGACACGCTGATTCCCCGGGGTCGGGCGAGAAAACAAACGCGTCATCACAAAATCGAATTTCGAACGGATTGTTTCGGAATATGGAAGGTTTCGATAGAATCGGGCTAGAGATACGAGGGCTTGAGAAGAAAGAGCGGGCCGTGAGTTCTCACAATACCTTCGAATACTAGCTACAGGAATATCCCTGTCACGGGCAGCAAGAGCAATGCACCACGCTTCTGTTTCTTCCATCATGGAGAGTTCAGCCTCGGCATGTTGGGCCGAATTCTCGTCTTTGGACACTTGAAGAAATAGGTTAAGAGCCTTCTTCGCGGCAAAATCGTCAAACACCCTAGGGACCACCTTCAAGTATTCCCTTTCCACTCCGGTAAGCACGTGTTCCACCATCTGAAGATTTGACATCTCACTGATGGCCCGCTTTTTATAGAATTCATTGCCGTTGCTGGGTTTGACAAGGTTTGGAATTACTTCTTCGTCAGCAGCTTTGGAAACAGAGCCTGCTTCCGAAACATCAACGGCACTCTTTTCATATTTTTCATCCCGGACCGGGTTTAGACTTTCGTTTTGGCCTTGCTTCGTAACCGCTAACGATGCGCTCTCGAAGTCCTCGGAAGGGTCGTTAAAGAACAGATCGTTCGTCTTACGGTCACTTGTGTCATCACTCTCGATAACGGTATGTTCGAGCAGGTTCTCTTCCTTCAATTCGTCTATTAGATCCTTAAAGACATCCATCATGTTAGTTACCTGATCGCAATTTGTATTGATAGCTATTTACTTGAGCGGTAGGTCATTAGACGAGAAGTGACAGTTTTTGCCACTCGTATTTGACAAGATACGGCACGTTTCGCGGTTCAGAGTTTCCGACAGTAGGGTTTTCCCAAGGAAATCCTTTCTGCGGGCTCTTGACCCCCGTCTGCAAACATAACAACAAGCAAAGGTTATGCCAGAATAATCGACCTTTCCAGTGGTTGAGAACATTTATTATTGTTAGCTTATTTGTTTTTTCGATTATTTTTATTAAGCTATACGTTTTTATGCGGATGTTGGGTATATATGCCATGCTCGGGAGCGTTACAGTTTGAGTGGAATAATTGAAAAAAACGTCGAGACTTACGGAATCGATAATTGGGGGGCCGAATACTTCGGCGTTAATAGGAAGGGCAATTTAGAAGTCCGCGCTCCCGAAAATGAAAAGCTTACAGCCGACGTTAAAGAAATTATCGATGATCTGAGTAAACGTGGAATCTCGACACCCGTCTTACTCCGTTTTCCCCAACTCTTATTTGGACAGATCCGCAAATTGCAAACGGCTTTTCGAAAATCGATCAAAGAATTTGAATATCAGGGTGACCATCTTTGTGTTTTCCCGATGAAAGTTAACTCGAATCGCGCCGTCATTGAAGAATATCTTCGAGAAGGATCTCGTTATAATTTCGGACTGGAAGCGGGTTCAAAAGCGGAACTTTATGCAGCTCTTGGGTTAGACCAGGCAAAGGAAAGTTTGCTTATCCTCAACGGGTTTAAGGATCGGGATTTTGTTGAGTTGGCATTTGCCGGTGCATCCGCCGGTAAGAATGTAGTTATCGTGATCGAGAAACTTAGTGAACTCGATCATACCCTGGATATCGCCACCAGGATCTCGGATGAGAATCCATCGGCTGAGCTCCCATTGTTGGGGGTCCGCGTAAAACTTTCTTCAAAAGGGTCGGGAAAGTGGGAGAAATCTGGTGGCGAAGCAGCCAAATTTGGACTAACTACTACGGAGATACTCGAGGTCATTCGAAGGCTTCAGGAAGCGGGCCGCATTGATATGCTTCGTTTGCTGCACTTTCACATAGGATCGCAGCTCACCGACATCAAACGGATCAAGAATGCGATGAAAGAGGCCGCCCGAACATACGCGAAGATCCATCAGATGAAGATACCGATCCAATATCTCGACGTCGGAGGCGGAATGGCGGTTGATTACGATGGTTCCCGAACTTCATTTGAATCGTCCGCCAACTACAATGCTCGTGAATTTGCTAATGATGTGATCTATGTGATCAAAACCGTTTGCGATGACGAGAATGTACCCCATCCAACCATAATTCAGGAATCTGGCCGCTACCTTTCCGCATATCACGCAATACTTGTTACCAACATTCAGGATGAGATCGAAACAGTGGTTGAAGACGTCAGTCCATTAGAGATCGAGGCCGACGATCCTCAGATCGTATTAGAATTGCATGACCTTAGAGAAACCATCAATGCTAAGAATTATCGTGAGTATTATCACGACGCACTCGAAAATCGTGACGAATTGTTCACAATGTTCAACCTTGGTCTCATCTCGCTTGTGGCAAAGGGAAAGGGAGAAGTACTTTTCTGGGATATCTGCGAAAAGGCCGATCAATTTGCACAGCTAAAGAAATATGTGGCGGAGGAATTTACAGAGCTTCGCCGGCTAATGTGCGCTAAATATCTGGCAAATTTTTCAGTTTTTCGCTCTATGCCGGATAATTGGGCCCTCGAACAGCTCTTCCCGATCGTACCAATACATAAACTCAACAAAAAGCTCACGGAATATGCTACGCTATGCGATATAACCTGTGATTCTGACGGGATAGTGGACAAGTTCGTGGATCTCCACGACGTTAAACCTGTCCTGGAATTGCACAAGCTCGTCAAGAATGAGCCTTATTATCTCGCTGTAATGTTGGTGGGTGCCTATCAGGAGGTTATGGGCAATAACCATAATCTGTTTGGAGTGCCGCACGAGGCACACGTCTTTATCGGGGAAGATGGTTATATTATTAAGAAAGTCATCCAGGGCGCGTCGCTCGGTGATGCCGTCTCGTCAGTGAGATTTGACCCCGGACAGTTGCATGACACTTTCCGCAAGGCAGTCCTTCAACGAATTAAAGAAGGCCGTCTGTCGAACACAGAAGGCAGCAGGGTAATAGAATTTTACGAAGATCAGGTCAGTAGTTATACATATTTAACCCCGAACGGAACATAAGATTCCCCCGGAGGCAGCAAAAAGCAGTTATTCAAAATATATTGGTGGAGAAATTATGGTGGCTCAAAAGAAAACAAAGGCTTCGAAATTTTTGACGGTACCGACGAGGCCGGTACCTATAGACCGGGACCGATCGGTGGCAGGTCTATTGGAAAAGATGGAGGGGGCCGGTTTTGGAGCAAAACAATTAGCTGAAGCCCACCGGATCTGGCTGGATATGCTTGATGATAATTCGACAATATATCTGTGCGGCTCCGGAAACCTGATCACTTCTGGTATGCGTCGATTGATCGCTTACGTTATAAAGAACCGGTTTGTAGACGTGATCGTCATGTCCGGCACCGTACTTTATCACGACATTCACGAAATACTTGGACGCAATCATTACCAGGCTCATCCGAGTATGAGCGATGAAGAACTCGACGCCTCAGACGTTATGAGAGTGGGGGACGTCCTGGCTAACCGCGAAGAGTATCAGGAAGCCGATGAGTGGATCGGAAGCGTGATCAATCAACTGGAACTGAGCCGATCTTATTCGATACGGGAATTTCTTCATCTACTTGGCCGCGAGCTTTCTGAGATCGCCCACGAGGATGGGATCCTGACCTCGGCATATAAAGCGCGTATCCCCGTTTTTTGTCCGGACCTTACCGGATCAGAGATCGCAATCGGGATCGCACGTGCTAAATTTGAGAAGAAAATTCAGATCGCATTCGACTCTACGCAAGACACAATGGAATTGATGACGATCGCCCATCGAACCCGCCACTCCGGTATCATCTCGTTAGGAAGTACCGGCAGCCAAAGTCTGGTCAATGTGGCGGAATTAGCATCCTATGTGACACGAACGACGCCGAGAGGCCATAAGTATGCGATTTCGATCGCAACTGATACCGTGCCGTTGGATTGCCGTACGCCGTCATTTGGTGGGAATCACACGTGCGTATTTGGCAGATTGCAGAGAGGGGCAACCACAGCCTATGTTCCTTGCGATCCATCGATTGCCCTGCCAATGATCATTACGGCACTTTCACAAACGGCGGCTAAATTTATGAAGGGCCGGAAGCGACCCACTTTCAGTTTCTCGGGACGTGAAATGAATGTAGAGGTTCCTTAAAGTTTTTTTTTACAATTGAGATAGGAGAATTGGGAACATAATGGCGTCGGTTCTCGATTCTCCTTTTGTCTTGATCGCAAAATTAATATGTCTGAATCCGAAGATTTGCCGATGAATTTTGGCGGTATTGACGAAGCAAAGTACTCCGAGATTGAAACCGCTCGTGTTCTCGTTCTGCCGGTTTCTTACGAGGGGACCGTTTCCTACGGCACTGGTACCGGTGCCGGAGCAATGGCGATCGTAAATGCTTCTCGCAATATGGAGCTTTATGAAGAAGAAACCGATTCTGAAGTTTATAAGATCGGCATACACACGCTGCCCGAGTTCAAACCGCGGGAATCGCCCGAGGCTATGATGACAGACCTATACCACTACTCAAAGGACTTACTTGAGAGTGGCAAATTTCTCTGCATGCTTGGCGGAGAACACTCCGTTTCGGCCCCCATAATCAAAGCGCATTTCGAAAAATACCCTGACTTGAGCGTCGTTCAGATCGATGCCCACGCCGACCTAAGAGACAGCTATGATGGAACACAGCATTCTCACGCTTCGATCATGGCTCGAGTAGTTAAGGATCTGGGCATTCCTTCAATTCAGGTCGGTATCCGTTCGATCTCGACGGACGAAGCAAAGGAGTTAAAGAAAGGATTGCCAACAAAGATCTTTTGGGCGCGGGATATCGTCGGTAAAACTGACTGGATGGACAACGCTATCGATGGATTGACGGAAAATGTTTATCTAACTATAGATATAGATGGGCTGGATCCGAGCATTGTCCCTACGACGGGGACCCCGGAACCCGGCGGATTAGGTTGGTATGAAACTTTAACGTTTATCCGCAAACTCGCTGAAAGAAAACGGATTATAGGAATGGATCTTGTTGAATATTCATATTTTGAAAATTACGATTCCCCTGCGTTCCTTTGCTCGAAACTCGTCTATAAGGCATTGGCATATATCTTCCAAGGCGAAACACCAAGAGTGTCAATTTAGATCGATTCGGAGCTTTTCTTCTTTTTTCCGAACACTTATCGCAATCTATACGTATGACAGATCTTGGATTGTATCGAAACAGACCTCAATCGCTATAATGTAATTATTGAAAATACACGAGTGATATATGTGGAGAATTGCTGGAATGAAATTTAAGTATTTATTATTGATCCTTTTGATAGCTTCATTTTCGACTTTCTTGGGCTGTCGAACCGGTATTTTAGGAAACGATGAAGTAAAACCTGTGGCCGAGCAGCCGACAGCCCCGGCACCTTTGGTAGTCGATGGTTTCAGAACGTCGTATGCAGATGTAGTTGACAAGACCTCGCCGGCGGTTGTTCAGATCGAGGCCCGTCAGCAGGCCCGTCAAACGGTCGATCCGAGGGGCCATGCACCTGGTGAAGATCTCCTCAGGCAGTTTGGGTTCCCTGCCCCTAATCAGCGTCCACAGATAGAACGCGGAGTGGGATCCGGTGTGATCGTTTCAGCGGACGGCTCCATTCTTACAAACCACCATGTTGTCGAAGGTGCAAATAAGATCACTATTACGACGCACGATAATAAGACCTACGATGCAAAAATAGTTGGTTCTGACCAGCCCAGCGATCTGGCTGTTTTGAAAATCGAAGCAACAGACCTTCCCTTTCTTGTGCTCGGCAACTCCGATAGTGTTAGGGTTGGGGACATCGTGCTGGCAATCGGAAATCCTCTTGGTATAGGCCAAACAGTGACCGCGGGCATCATTTCTGCGAAAGGCCGTCGCACCGGGTTGAGCGATGGTAGCTTTGAGGACTTTCTTCAGACAGATGCACCAATTAATCGAGGCAATTCAGGCGGAGCTCTGGTAAATCTCGCTGGTGCATTGATCGGTATTAACTCTCAGATCCTTTCGGGCGGACCGTCGGGCGGTAGTATAGGCATTGGTTTCTCGATCCCTTCAAATATGGCCAAATCTGTGATGGATCAGCTTGTAAAGGACGGGAGAGTCCGACGAGGAATGCTGGGAATCAATATCCAGAATATCACGGATGATACAGCTAAAGCGCTGGACTTGAAAGATCGCAGCGGAATTCTGGTCAGCAATGTGAAATCGGGCAGCGCGGCCGAAAAGGCTGGCATTAAACGCGGTGATATAATCACGGCAATAAACGGCGATAAGATCGAAGACAGCAACGTCCTCAGAAACAAGGTCGCCGGAACCCTCCCCGGTACAGAAATCAAGCTGACGGTCGTTCGGGAGAGCGAATCGAAGGAATTGACGGCAACCCTTGATGAATTTGAACTATCGGATTCACAAAGGCCGAATCCTGGCCGGGAAGCTCCCGGTAATGGCATATCGCCTCAAAATCAGGGCGGCAGGCTTGGGCTCAGCCTTGAACCGCTTACTCCCCAAACCGCCCGGCGCCTTGGGATCGATCCCAGCGAAGGCGGGTTGGCGGTGACCGATGTCGATCCGAGTGGTCCTGCAGCCGAAGCTGGTATTTCACGCGGTGACGTTATCCTCGAGATCAATAGGAAGCCGATCGCTACGACGGAAGATGTTAGGACGATACTTGAAGATACAGGAGACAGGCCGGTATTGCTGTTGATAACTCGCGGCGGACAAACCGTTTATGTGACCGTAAAGCCATAAACATCCGTCAAATGAATAATAAGCCGCGGCGATCATTGCCGCGGCTTTTCTTTGTTACGAAGCTGTGTTACAAACTCCAATATGCTGATCAAGATCTATATATCTCTGCTCACCCTTTCAGTGGCTGCTATGGGCTTTTTCACCCTCTACTCCTGGAGTTGGCTCGGGAGCATCGGTTCGCCTGCCGGGGCCGTTGCAGGTTATGAATACCATGCCGGTGCTTCATGGCCAGTACTATGGCTTTCGGCGTCGATATTGCTGATTCTGGCTAATTCGATTTTGTGGGTCACAGGGCGATTGTGGCCAATGTGGACGACATTGCTTTATTTTCAGATCTTTGTACTTATTAGGGCTTTCTGGCTCGATCCCACTCTTTTAAACATTAAGAACGCGGCAGGAATCGCCGATTCGACTTTCACAGTTGCACCTATACTAGCGGCCATTCTTATCATTATCGCAGCGGCAATAGTGTTTTTTGATCAGTTTTTGATTCTCCGGTTAAAAGAAAAGACGTATCCTGCTATCGAACCTGAACACATCAGGAACGACGCTGACAATGCCGTATCATCGCCGCTTGAAGACAAAAACCCCCGGTCCGAATAAGAACCGGGGATTTTCTATTTTTGGTCGGGACGACTAGATTTGAACTAGCGACCTCTCGCACCCCAAGCGAACGCGCTACCAGACTGCGCTACGTCCCGAAATCGAAGTTTTAGATTAGTTTTACGAGTCTTGATTGTCAACCCACCTATTTTTCGGGCTGAGCGGCTGAAGATTCACGGTGCGTTTTGAGCATGTCTCGAAGTTCCAGCAAGTGGGCGGCGATGGTTTTGAGAGCTTCTCTTTCAGATTTTGCCAACCGCGGATCAACGCCAACCGAATTCACAGAGCTTGATAAAGAATGGGCACCTGGAGGATTTTCTGGCTCGAAGACATTTTCGAACAGGGTCGGTGCTTCAATGTTGGCCAGTAATCTATCTGAAATGAGAGGGGATTCCGCTGGCTTCGGCTTCGACCCGGACCGCTGCTCCGCGAGAAGCTTCTTTTTCGCTCCCGCGATGGTGAACATCTCGTTGTAGAGGAGCTGTTTGATACGCAGAGCCATCATTACATCGCGGCGCCGGTAACTTCGTTGGCCCGATTTGTTCTTCTGAGGTGAAAGCATAGGAAACTCGGTTTCCCAATAACGAAGGACATGGGCCTGTACGCCAACGAGCTCGCAAACCTCGCCGATCTTGAAATAAATTTTCTCAGGTATGACGACAGGTTCAGGTACCATCTTAAGTTGCTTGTGTTAAAGTTCTATGTAATATCCGTAGCCGTTATTCTATGTATTTAATGCACTTGTGTCAATCAATAATTACTTAATGAACGAGTTTCAATTTATTGACCGACTTAGGTCCACGCATTCCCTCGATCGCATCGGCGACGATTGTGCTGTATTGCCTTTTGGAGAGGATAATGACCTTTTGCTGACAGCCGATATGCTGGTCGAAAATATAGATTTTCGAATGGAATGGACGACACCCGAATTTCTCGGGCACAAGGCTCTTGCGGTCTCGCTGTCCGATATCGCTGCGATGGGGGGAACCGCTATTTGGTCAATGCTCTCTATCGGGGTTCCTGAAGAACTCTGGAACAGCGATTTTCTTGAGCGATTTTACGATGGCTGGTTCGGATTAGCCAGTAAATTTGGCGTGGAACTGGTCGGAGGTGATATCTCCCGGGTGCCCCAACACCTAGTTGTCGACTCCGTCGTCGGTGGTGAAGTACCAAAAGGAAAAGCGATAATGCGATCGGCCGCCAGGCAGGGAGATGCGATCTTCGTTTCGGGCTCACTAGGCGGAGCGGCAGGAGCTTTGAAGCTACTTAAAGAGGGGATCAGGTATGGCACTGATTTGCCGGAAGACATGGCTGGTCTGCTTCTAAAACAGCTTCAACCACAGCCTGACCTTAGTATTGCTAACACATTGCAACAATTGCAAATAGCAACATCAGCAATTGACTTGAGCGATGGCCTGTCGTCCGATCTCGGCCATATATGCTCTGAAAGTAAAGTTGGGGCCGAGATATATGTGGCTAAACTTCCGATCGATCCCGCCTTGTCACATCACTTCCCAGATGACGAGTGTCTGCGGCTTGCCCTTCACGGGGGCGAAGATTTTCGGCTTTTATTTACCGTCGATCAAAAAGATATTTACAAGCTCGAAAACATCGATGCGTTTCATATCGGCACCGTGACTGCAAATGCTGACAAGGTTGAACTTAACGACGGCGAGAAAACCACTTCGCTCGCCCCCGGCGGCTATCGTCATTTTTGATCTTTTCGCTTCTTTTATTATTTTTTTTCAAAAAACCCTTGACAGGCGTTTTTAACCTGTGCTTATAATTCTCCTCGCTCGCAAGTGACGAGCGTTATTTTTTGGAGATATTTTGATGATTCGATATTCGATAAACACATTTGCAGCCTTAGCAGGGCACAATTTCGTCGGTAATCGGCGATGGAACCTGGCTATGAGTGAGGGTGTGTGTCCCGGGTTCGGAGAACAATATCTCCAGAGCAAAACAAACGGCATAGATCGTTTGGAACAGATCACTTGATATTGCGGGAGCGGCGTTCCCGCTCCCGAAACATCGAAAGTAAACGGCAACGTTTTCACGTTTTCAGGAGCGGTTACGCAGGATCCATTGGGGATCATGAGTAGCCGCTCCTTTTACTTTTGATGTTTGAAAACTGAATAGCCTTAAAGCGGTGGTCAGTGGCCGGTGGTCAGTGATCAGAGTTCATTCTCGCTTACCACCGCTAACTGATCACTACCACCATTTCACGGAGACGTAGCTCAACGGAATCAGAGCATCTCGCTACGAACGAGAAGGTTGCAGGTTCGAATCCTGCCGTCTTTACCAATTTTTTCGAGCACGGGGATGAATGCAAAGCGTCTAGCACTCGGTTTTTCAAGCCGATCGTAGCGGGTTCGAGTCCCGCCGTCCCTTCCATCTCGGTTCGGGATCGTCTAAGAGCGCAGGACGCCTGGCTTTGAACCAGGAAATATAGGTTCGACTCCTTTTCCCGAAGCCAATTTTCAAACAACAGGGTGTTCCGCAGCGGCCAAACGGGCTTGTCCTGGAAACAAGTGTTCGCAGGTCCAAATCCTGCCGCCCTGACCAATTTCACGCACGCGTGGCCAAAACGGCAAAGGCGACTGTCTTAGGAACAGGATATTGGGAGTTCGAATCTCTCCGCGTGTACCAAAAACTAGTCATGAGTCGAGAGTCCGAAGTCCCGGTCGCAAGGGCTAACGAGGTTACCGGCTTTCGATTCAAGATTTACGACAAACGATCAATCAGCGGGTATAGCCAAGCGGACAAAGGCGGCGGCCTGCAAAGCCGTTAACCATCGGTTCAAATCCGATTACCCGCTCCAATTCGGGCGAATGCGGAATGCGAATACATGGTCAGAGCACCTGACCAAATTCAGGAGGCCGTTGGTTCGATCCCAACCATCCGCGAGGATGTAGCTCAGTAAAATCGTCGCTTTCAACCTCTGTCGCCCGGGCGTAAGGGAGGATGCTGATCGAGCGTCCTCCCTAATAGAATTTCATGTGGGTCGTAGCTCAATCCGGCAGAGCACTTCACTGTGAATGAAGCCGTTGTCGGTTCAAATCCGACCGATCCACCCATTCGCAGGCAAGCAGGGATGCTTGCCCTCCAGTCGCGGGACCGTGGCAGAAAGGCGTATGCACTTCCCTGTCGAGGAAGACGATGACGGTTCGAGTCCGTTCGGTCTCGCCATTTTTATTTTTACAAGGAGAAAAACACATGTTTGCACTAAAGAGTCAGCTTGATCTAAAAATCTTCGCGACGTGAAACCTCAGCTTTTCCTAGTTTGCTGAACCATGTCGCGGTAAAACCAACATTTTTCAGCAATCAATTCATGAGGAAAAGAGAATGAGCAAGAAATACCATATTCAGGAACGCACGTTCCTAAATCTAAAACCGGAGATGCGGGCTTATGTAATCGCCTTAGTCGAGGACACGAGCGAGTATCCGGTTTGCTGTGACGAATATCAAAAAGGCGGCGAGATCGTACTCGAACTCGCTTCCTGTTACGACGAGATCTACCTTCATTTCGACATGGAAACGTCGGCCGACCGCGAGAACAGCCTTCATAAGGCCCGGCGATTGGCGGAGGTGGTAAATGCGTTTCGCGAGGCGTTGGAGAAAGAAGTGATCTCGATGAACGAACGTAATTCGGTTCATCAGCATACGCGGGCATCTGCCGCCGTTCACTGATTTCCCACGGCGCACCCGGCCGCCTTAACGTGAGAGCGGCCGGCACATGGCCGGAATGGTCCCTTTTGGGCATTCCAGATACTGACATAAGTCTCATAACAAAAACTTGCCGGGCAAATCTAAGATTCGATCGGTGGCCAAGTTCGGTTCAAGGCACTCGCCTTTTAAGCGAGGTATCGTGGGTTCAAATCCCACCCGATCGACCATTTCTGCGGCGTAGCTTAACGGGAGAGCGAAGGTCTCATAAGCCTTTGGTGTAGGTTCGATTCCTTCCGCCGCGACCATTTTTTCGGCGAATGCTGAAAGGACTACATCATTACACATGACGGGGCCGCCGGTTCGAATCCGGCCGCTTCCATTTTTCACGGGAGCGTAGCTCAGTCTGGAAGAGCACGATGTCCTTTCCCTTTTGTCGCCGATCAATCATTGACGGGTAACTCAGTTGGCAAGAGTGCCGGTCTGTTCGGTTGCCGGTTTCAGCAACACTGGCCAGTTTTCTTGGCCAGAACCCGGATGTCGCGGGTTCGAATCCCGCCCTGTCAGCCACTTTTTTTGCAGCGAATGCAGATGGAACTACAAGGCTCATAACCCGCGTGTTGCCGGTTCGATCCCGGCCGCCGTGCCTCGGCATGGTGTAGCTCAATGGTAGAGCGGCGAACTGTTTCATCGTTCTTGTCGCTGCTTTCGTTCAGGGTGACACCGGCGATCCCAAGCTGTTCGCGTGCAAACGTCTTTTCGTTCTTGTCACCCATTTTTGTAACTTTCGAACCGAGCTCAGGCCCGGGGGCCGAATAAAAGCCCCGGTCGCTACCGCTCGCGGTTCTGACATCAGGAGGAAATCATGGCAAATAAAAATTTGTTCAAATCAATTGTTGGAATGCTGTCGTCAAAGGCCGACATCATAAATGAGGCCGGCGGGCTCGCGTATGAGATGGAGCCGAAGCAGGCTCTGGCACAGTACGCAGCAACCGGATGTTTCAATCACACCTTCTACGCCGATGCCAGCGATCAGCTTGAAAAGGTTCTCGCTCTCGCGAATGACCTCGAGCCGGAATTCATCGCCAAAACGGCCGTCTTCGCCCGTGAGAACGGGATGAAAGACATGCCGGCCTTGTTGCTGGCTGTACTTTCGATCAAGGATAAGGCCCTGTTCGAACGTGTTTTTCTGCGTATCGCCGATAACGGCAAAATGCTGCGAAACTTCGTCCAGATCATGCGGTCGGGTGCCGTCGGGCGAAAGTCGCTCGGAACGCTTCCAAAGCGGATGGTCCGGGAATGGTTCGAAAAACGCGGTACTGAGCAGATCTTCAAACAGTCTGTCGGGCAGTCGCCGTCGATCGCCGACATTCTGAAAATGGTCCACCCAAAGCCAGCGGACGAAGAGCGTGAAGCCCTGTTCGGTTACTTCATCGGCCGTGAGATCGGTGCGGATAAACTGCCCGAGATCGTAAAGCATTTCGAGCGGTTCAAATCGGGCAAACTTGCCGAAGTTCCGAATGTTCCCTTCCAAATGCTGACCGCACTGCCGCTCGGGGCTAAGGAATGGACTGCGATCGCGCGAAACGCTCCCTGGCAGATGACCCGAATGAACCTGAACACGTTTCAGCGTCATGGCGTTTTTGCAGATGATGCGATAGTGCGGCTCGTTGCTGAGCGGCTCCGCAACCCCGAAGCTATCCGAAAGGCACGCGTCTTCCCTTACCAGCTGATGAATGCCTACAAAGCAGCCGCAGCTAACAAGGGTATCCCGCGTGAGATCACCGAGGCACTTCAGGACGCGATGGAGATCGCGACCGGCAACGTTCCGAAGATCGACGGAAAGGTATGGATCTTTCCCGATATTTCCGGTTCGATGCAATCGCCGGTGACCGGATATCGAAAGGGGGCGACCTCGACCGTCCGCTGCATCGACGTCGCGGCGTTGTTCTCTGCGGCGATCCTGCGAAACAATCCGACCGCCGAGGTGATCCCATTCGAGAGCAAGATCGTCGAGGTCAAACTGAATCCGCGTGATTCGATCATGACCAATGCTGAAAAGCTGGCGAATCTGCCGTACGGCGGGACTAACTGCTCGGCACCGCTTCGCGAACTCAACCGACGCAAAGCGGATGGTGACGTGGTCATCTATGTTTCGGATAACGAATCGTGGATCGACACACCATTCTATGGGCGATTCGGCGGAAGCTCGACGGAGACGATGAAGCAGTGGAACGAGTTCAAGAACCATAACCCGGAGGCGAAACTCGTTTGTATCGATATTCAGCCCTACGGTCACACCCAGACACAGGAACGTCGTGACATTCTGAACATCGGCGGATTTTCGGACCAGGTGTTTAAGCTTGTTTCGGAAATCGCTCATGGAACGATGGACGACGGTCACTGGGTCAGCGTGGTCGAGAGGGTTGAGATTTGAGCTTTGCGGCTTAGCGGCTTTGCGGGAGATCGTATTCTCACCTCCCGCAAAGCCGCAAAGTCGCAAAGAAACCTTGGCGAATGCCGGTCGGGAGTACATGGTAACTGCCTTAATTGGCATAGCGAGTTCAAATCTCGCCCAAAGCGTGTATTCACGCTGCGGAACTCTCACCACCTTTGTCGCCAGTTTTTCGGGACGAATGCCGGAATGACTACATTGTCTGTAAAACAAGCACCACGTCATTTCTTTATTTGTCGTCCCATTTTTCATCATCTAAATAAGGAGGAGATATGCCACATAACAAACTAAATATCAGCGGTGCACGGGCGGATGTCCTCTCGTGGGTTACTCATGAAATGTCGCATGAGGAGCATGATATGCTCCGCAACGTTTCGCGTCTGCCGTGCCTTTACAAGCACGTTGCTCTGATGCCGGACGCTCATCTTGGAAAGGGTTCGATGGTCGGGTCGGTTATCGCAACCAAGGATGCCGTTATTCCCGCGACTGTCGGTGTAGACATCGGCTGCGGGATGATGGCGGTGAAGACGCCTTTCAAGAGCGGAATTCTCGATCGAAAGATGGCCGAGTTTCGCCACGAGATCGAGCGAGCGATCCCAATCGGATTCAACTCGTACAAGGAGTCGGTCGACGAGGCATCGCGTTGGGAAGCCTGGGATCAGTTCTCGGAGCTTCATGGCGGAGTCCAGGACCGAAAGAAAAAGGCGATGGTCCAGCTCGGAACGCTCGGCGGAGGTAACCACTTCATCGAAGTCTGCCTGGATACGGAAGATACCGTTTGGCTGATGCTGCATTCGGGATCGCGAAACATCGGTAAAGAACTTGCCGAGCGTCACATCGCGACCGCAAAATCGCTGCATCGACTGAACGAACTGCCGTCGCCGGACCTGGCATACTTCATTCATGGAACTGAGGAGTTCCGTGCCTACTGGCACGACCTCGACTGGGCCCAGAAGTACGCGATGAAGAACCGCGAGATCATGATGAACCGGCTGCTGAAGTCATTCAACCGAATGTTCAACAACCAGACCGCGTTCCGTCCTGAGATCACGGTTAATTGCCATCACAACTACGTCGCGATCGAGGAGCACTTCGGCGAGAAGGTTTACGTTACCCGAAAGGGTGCAATAAACGCCGAATCGGAACGCTACGGAATTATCCCGGGCTCGATGGGAGCGAAATCGTTCATCATCAAGGGGCTCGGTAATCCGCAGTCGTTCAACTCGTGCTCGCACGGTGCGGGACGAAAAATGTCGCGCACCAAGGCGAAAGCGAAGTACACCATCGATGATCTGAAGATGCAGACGATGGGCGTCGAATGCCGTAAGGACAAAGGCGTCGTCGACGAGATCCCCGGTGCCTACAAGGACATCGAGGAAGTCATGCGTGCTCAGAACGACCTCGTCGGGGTCGTAGCCGAGCTAAAGCAGGTCATTTGTGTTAAGGGGTAGGAGGCGAAAAGTCTCCTATTCCTTCAAATCAAAGCGCGCGACTAGATCAAAGTCATGAGCTGAGGCGTAAACCGGAAATGTACAATGACTCATCAAACCAATCGACTGTTTAATAAATTTCTGAAACTTTAACACCACTAAGATCGAACTGAGGCATCGAGCATCGTCGTATACATCTTCGCTAAACTTCTCATTTGCAAATACCCGCTGCAGAGTTTCGAGGCCGTCTACCTGAAGCTGATCGGTCGAAGCTGATTCATCAAAATCCGCAAGCCAGTCGAAGTCGTCATTCCCGCCGTCGGCTTCGTAGACGAAACCGTCGCAATACCACCGATCGGGATTGATGTCGAAAGCATTCATCTCTATATACGCTGCTCCAATAACCTTCGATCGAGACTCCCATTCGAAGAATCGGTCGAAGTGCTCCGCGGCCAATATCGGTTCGTTTGTGATGTCGAATTCAAGGACCTTGTGAAATGGCGTTGTTTTCAGGGTCGAAAGCTTACTGGCAACGTATTCCTCACAACGCTCAACACCTTTTTTCTCGAGAATTGGTATCAATTGATCTATGGTTTCGAAAAACAATTCATTCATCAGTAAAAAAACTTGCTAGCCATGCGAAGCGCATGCTCCACATTTTATTGGTCTCTTACAGAGACCGGAAATCTTCCTTGCTTGCCTGGGGTTCCATTCGCTGTGGTCATTCCACCCCGGGCTTTTGATATTTGTCGCTGTTGGCGACTTAGTTAGCCAGCTAAAGCTGGAACTCGGAATCATTTATTTTGCCACGTTTTCGGCCTTTTTTTGAATGGCGGGGAGGAGGACGAGGCGGATGGCGATGATGCCGAAGCGGGCCCAACGCCAGTAACGCATGAATTTCCGTTTTGCTTCCGCATCGGTTGCGACGGCGCGGACCTCGTGGGCGAAGAGGGTGACGTTCGGTGCGGTCTCGTGGGTCTCTAGCGTCCACGCGATCTTGACCTGATCGGGTTCGTTGTACGAGGCGAATTCGTCGGGCGGGATCGCGGTGAATTTGACGTCGCCGAACCATGGCTGGCAAACCGCACCGCAGACAAGAAGACGGCCCGGGTCTTCTACGAGTGTTCCCCAGCCGAGTTTACGGGTCTCTTCGACCAATCCCATCGGCATGCGTTTGTCTTGGGTGCCGCCTAAGAGGGCCTTTCGCACGTTAACGATCAAACGGATCATCCATATCGATTGCATATCAAATTCGTATGCCGTCTGCATCACGACTGCTGCCGGAGCCCGGACGGTCCTTTCGAACCGCTCACACACGTCCGGATCGGGGATGAATTTGTCGAGCTCCGTTGTCATTGAGACAAAATACCACAGATCTCGAGAGCTTGATCAGTGGATCTGCAGCTACGCATTCATTTCTAAGGCTATTCAGTGTGTGTGGAACTAGATGAATCTAAGTACAAAACGACGACTGTTGTTGTCGAGATTCGACAGTTCCACCCATTTTCGAGCTAGATATCGCTTGAACAAAATGTTAAACGACTAGATATTGTGCTTGCGTTTGGGTCGGCTTTGATATTACATTACCAAATAGAATTTTAGGGAGGAGAGAGTGTTGTTAACGGGTCGCGTATTACTTTTAAATTTTTCTTACGAGCCGCTGGGCACGGTCGGCGTCGCCCGATCGGTGTGTCTCTACTTTCGCGGCGCGGTATTCGTCGAGGAAAACGACGGCGACAACGTTCTTCACTCTCCGTCGATAACGTTCCCGGTCCCGTCGGTTATTCGGCTGCGGCATTATGTGCACGTACGTCGCAACAATCGCGAGACGACGATGAAACGGGCACGGATCTACATTCGCGACCGCTATCGCTGTCAGTATTGCGGCGAGCACAAGCACGCCAAGGACCTGACGCTCGACCATATCTTCCCGCGTGCACAGGGTGGCGAGAGCACTCCGCACAACCTCGTCTCAGCTTGCGTTAAGTGTAACCAGCGTAAGGGCAACCGCACACCGGAGCAGGCGAGAATGCCGCTTTTGACGTCCCAAAAGCTACTTAGGCTTGGCCTCGACCACGTTCTTCTGTGCCACTACGCTGAGAATCGTCCTGAGTGGAGGAAATATCTATTTATGGACGAAATTGAGGAAACAATCGCTGAAATGGCAGCGTAGATACAATTCATCGCCTATCTAATTGCGATTGCGGAGCAGATGCCGCAGTCGCAATTTTTGATTTGGCTATTGAAGTTGGACTCCCCTAAATGGGGAGTTTATGAGATATGAGCAAAAGGAAATACGCGACGGAAGAAGAACTTCTCACCATCCTAAGAAAATTCGAGGATGCTACCATTGGCCGCGACGATTGGAAACATGCTGAGCACATGGTCGTCGCTCTTTTTTACCTGCGCGATCTTGATCTTGAAACTGCCACGGCCAAGATGCGTTCCGGCATACTCAACCTTCTTGTCAAAGGATTCGAGGTCGACCTGGCGAAGGAAATGCCGTATCACGAGACGATAACAATCTTTTGGATGCAGCTCGTCTCAACTTATTTGGCACGTACCAACGGCGGTTCCCTGCTCGACAAAGCCAATGAGCTTGCCGATCTTTATGACAAGGATTATCCGCTACGCTTCTACAGCCGCGAACTGCTCTTCTCAGATCGCGCCCGGGCCGAATATGTCGAGCCTGACCTCGATCAATAAGGTCCGACCCGGCCTGTTTATTTAATTGTCAAAGATCGAATTATTTTATGGTGATCATGCGGTTAGTTTCGGGACGGCGCGGCGGCTGGTGACCCTCGGGCAAGTGCGGACGGGGAACGGTGTGCGGGGGCTGTGGAGAGTGTCGCTAAAAAGTTGAGACACATGCCGCTTTTTGCCTTGAACTTCCTGTCGATGATCGAGTCAGCACATTGTGCTTCCGCCAGGAATGGAAACAGGCCGGATGGCATCAGATCGTAAAGCGCCGTGTCGGCCATTGACCGGTTGACATAGCAATCTTCGAAATGCAGATAAGTACTGCCCGGGCCGCATCGGCTCTCGATCAAAAGAGAAAGAATGTGTTCGGCCTCGATAACCATTTCGTCGCGATCAAAAGGTGCGAGGCTTATGTTCATTCCAGGTTTTCCGCAGAAGCATTTTTGGATCTGATCTCTCATACAAACGAAACCATAAACCAAAATCCATTAAAGGTGGGAGCTCATTTGGCGTGATTTGTATGATTTGGCGTATTTTGTATGATTTGGCGTGATTTGTATGATTTGGCGTGGTTGTGAAATTCTGATCTTTGATCGTGTCCCATAGGCGAGTGATCGAACGTAGGCCGAGGGGGCACACACAGGCTTCGCACCCCGATCGGATCGACTCGTTATGATAATATAGCGCCTGCTAAATCGACCCAATTCGGATTCTGAGGAATAGATGAAAGAGAATCCTGTTTTAAGCATGCCTCTTGCATTAGGTGCAAAGGGCGTCGCAATACTGATCATTCTTCTGGCCGGAATGCGCCTGTCAGAATTGATACCGTTTACGCGTTCGCCCGGCGGTTCGAGCCAAAATTGGCGACTCGATATTTATGTATCGGTACTGCTGGTTATTTGCGGCATCTGGATCTATAAGAACCGGGCTGAGGCAGCAGCAAGGCTCGCATCACTTGATAAACTTATCGGTATCATTTTTTGCTGCCTGATCGGGTTCACGATCTGGGGCACTTTGTCGGCAATTTGGGCTCATTCATGGGCACCGGTTCTCCTCCATACGCTCACCTGGCTGACGTTCATAGTGGTCCTCGTATATTCCCTGATCTTGTTTCGAACCAGAAATGGTCTTTCCGGAGTGGTTATGGCGTGTCTAATAGCTGCGTCAATAACCGCCATTCTCATCCTCGTCGATTTCTACCAGGTTACCGAACCGGGCCGCGACACTGGGTTGATCCGAATAAGATACGCCCGACTTGCCGAGTGCTTTCTCACAGTTTCCCCTCTACTTTGTGTGTGGGCACTTTACGTTCGCCGGCGGCCGGCCATAATTGCTGCCGTGGTCGGTTGGCTGCTTTCATGGCTCGTCGTTATGCTCTCGACAAGCAAAGGGGCATTCCTGGCCGGCATTATCGGACACCTTGTGCTTTTCTTCGGCTGCATTGTTTTGACACGGTACCCGATCCGACGAAAAATGGCTGTCCTCGCATGTATTTGGCTGGCCTTTACGGTGATCACACAGATAACTCACGCGGCTCTTTCCCCCCTGCCTACCACAACGGAGTTTATATCGGGCAAAGCTGATCCGACCCGCGAGACGAGCGTTATGCGGATCTTCACCTGGCAGGTAGGATGGCAAATGGCGGCGGGCCATCCTTTGATCGGCGTGGGTGCGAATAATTTTGGGATAAACTTTAACCCCGCGCGGAAAGTGTATTACGAGACGCATACCGAGCCGGCCGAAGAGATCGCTGAGCATTACTTTCCCGAACGAGCCCATAATGAGTTTCTTCAGATCGTTGCTGAGCTTGGTGTGATTGGAGGCTTGCTCTTTGCGAGTGTATTCGCAATATTTTTGATCTTGCTATTTCGCAATCTTCGCTCAAACCGATTTAGGCTCTCGCCCGTGTTATGGGCTTCCCTCGCAGGCATGGCCGCTTTTTTTGCTAGTTCGTTCGTTAGCTCCTTTTCGTTTCGGATAATTCAGAACGGCGTTTTCTTCTTTATCGTTTTCGCACTTGCCATCAGCGAGGTCGATAAAATGCAAAAGCACAAATCGACCATCGGGAAAAATTGGCCAGTTTGGCTGCTGATCGCTTCCGCGGCCGGCTCAGCCGCGGCGATGGTCTTATTTGGAATGCGCGGTTACGCAGACTTTCAGGTTCGTAAGGCCGACGAGATCAGCAGTCTTTCCAAAGCGATGCCGTATTATTCATCAGCAACATTCTTTGACCCCGAAAACTTCTACGTTCACCATCGAATGGGAATACGGTATGCGAGCGAAGGCCGATTCGCAGCTGGTGCCCAATCGATCAGAAAGATGATCGATGAGGGAGGCGGCACCACATTGAATTATTCGATCATGGCGGAATATCTGGCCAAGGCAGGTCAGTATAAACTCGCTTACGATGCATTTGCAGAAGCGGTCACTATTTATCCCAACTCAGTATTCCTGCGAGTGCGATACGCCGTTTATCTCGAGGAACGGGACCAGCAGGCAGAGGCAGACGTAAATATGGAGCACGCAAGGCTTGTTAATTCGAAGCAGGCAAACGGATGGTATTTGCTCCTAGGAGGTGATGCAGCAAAACTCGGAACCGACATCGAAGCAGTATCGCCGGAAGATCTGCTGCCTGAAGGCGCCCGAAAATATTATCGATCGCTCCGGGAAATCAAAGGCGCAGATCCATCAATAAAGCGTTACACATATTGAGACTGAAAATGTCCCGGAATATCATCTACCATCGTTGACCTCCTCTTGCCGCATCGCGCGACCTGATCATTACCATCACGGCTTCGTAATGCAGTAAGATATCCATTTCGCTTATGCTCAGATTCTTTAATACATTATCGCGTCAGATCGAGGAATTTCACCCTATTGAAGACGGCAAGGTGCGGATGTATATCTGCGGGCCGACGGTTTGGAATTTTGCCCATATCGGCAATTTTCGGACATTCGTTTTCGGGGATGTACTGCGGCGGTACCTTAAATTCAAAGGGTACGAGCTTACCCACGTTTTTAACCTGACGGACGTCGATGACCGCATTATCAATGAGGCGGCGGCCAGAGGCATCTCGATCGACAAATTCACCGCGCCTTATATTGAGTACTTCTGGGAAGATTTTGATGCCCTAGGGAATGAAAGGCCTGAGGTCACGCCGCGGGCGACGCACCATATTGCTGAGATGATCGACATCATCTCGACATTGCTCGCGAACGGCCACGCATACGAATCTGACGGTTCGATCTATTATCGCATCACGGCGTTTCCCGATTATGGCAAATTATCTAAGATCAGCTTTTCCGGCAACAAGGCGGGCGGCTCGGAACGTATCGATACGGACAAATACGAAAAGGAAGACGCCCGGGATTTTGCCTTGTGGAAGTTGGTTAGCGATGACGAGCCGACAGGCTGGGACGCTCCTTTCGGACGCGGACGGCCGGGCTGGCATATCGAGTGCTCGGCGATGTCGATGAAGTATCTCGGCGAAACCTTTGACCTTCACGCCGGCGGCCAGGACCTTCAGTTTCCGCATCATGAGAACGAGATCGCCCAAAGCGAAGGGGCGACGGGCAAACTGTTTTCCAAATACTGGATCCACAGCGAATTCCTCAAGATCGACGACGTCACGATGTCGAAATCGAAGGGTAATTTCTTCACCTTTCGTGACCTCCGTGAGCAAGGATATTCGGCACTCGCGATCAGGTATTTGCTGCTTTCAGTCCCCTATCGCAAGCAGCTGAATTTCACTTTCGAAGGGCTCCAGGGCGCGGAATCCACCGTAGAACGGCTGCGAAATTTTCGCTCGCTTGTACGTGACGCACGAGTGCGCGCTTCGGAGGGAGATGGAGTTTCGGCATCCGCCGCAAAGGCTCTCACCGATTTCGAGACGGCGATGGATGATGACTTTAACACCGCCGCAGCTCTTGCAGCGATCCATGGTATGGTCCGCGAGGTAAATACCGCCCTCGCCGCCGACGGGATCGACGAAGCGGGGCGAGACGCTGTACTCGATGCGGTTGCCAAATTTGACCAGGTTTTGGGGATATTCGGCACCGAGGAGAAAGAGCTGCTCGAAGCTGACATCGAGGTCCTGATCGCCCAGCGGCAAGCCGCCCGGGCTGATCGCGATTTCGCCCGCTCAGACGAGATCCGCGACGAACTCGCCGAAAAAGGTATCATCCTCGAAGACACGAAAGACGGCGTTCGCTGGAAAAAGAAATAGCTGTCTTTATGGATCGGGGTCTGGGCGACGCACCATTTTTGCAAAGAAAACCGACTCATTTCCAACGCGTTCTTTCCGGACACCTTCCGGTCCGAAACCGAGTCGTTCAAGCTCACTAAATACCCTGGGTGGCTGTCTTAAGATCGCAATTCCGAGCGCGTCGTGATCAGGATCAGGGTCTCGAAACGCGATCCAAAATTCGTCTGCTGACAAGGCAGTATCTGATTCGATGACCTTCACCTCGTCGAATCCGCGCGGAAGGAAATAGGCTGGGTCACCGCTAGTTCCCGAAATGCCTTTTATGACGTCGATCTTGTGACCGGGAAATTTTCGGGCAGCAAACCAGATGTGATAACCGATCAGATCTTCTGTCGCATACACCTGCTTCGGTTCAGAGGAATAATGCAGGGCGAGAATCCAGTCCTTTGTCAATGGTTCCCATTCGCACCACGAGTATTCCGCACGAGGTCGATACAAGTTCAATCCGAAAGCTACTATCACGAGAATGATCAGCACACCCGTGGTAATCCGGCGGATCGCCGCTTGGTCAATACCTTGCAGGAACGTGGCTGACATTATCAGCATCGGTGGAAAAGCAATGATCAGATGCCTCGAACCCCAGACTGAATAGGGCGTCATCCAGCTCACGATCAAAGCGATCACGATTGGAATCCCTGTAAACGCGCCGAGTAAATTAAATGCAAAACGGTCAGATCCGCTTCTTTCTTTTATCAAATAGCCAAGCTTCGCCGCCGCAATCAGCAAGAGGATGGGGATCGAGATCAGGAAATAAGAACTGGGCTCGGCACTGCTGGCCTGATAGTAGAATGGCTCGACAACGTCGAGAACAAAATTGAAGATCTCTCTTGGACCGGGGCGTGACATCCAGCCGATATTTTGTCCGATGTCCGATCCGCCACTTGCTGCTGATGCCACGGCGATCATCCACGGCAGAAACGCTGCGGCGGGGATCGCGGCCATGATCACGGCCTCGCGCAGCCTTGTCCGCTGAAACCAGATGACGAGCCCGACCTCGGTCACTACCACGAGCCAGCCGAAATAATGGGTATAGACCATAAGCACGTTAACAATGACCAACGGAATGTACCCAACGCCGCGTTTACAAAAGCGGACAAAAAGCCAGATCGAGAAGAGTGAGAAGCACAGTAGAAGGCTGTACATCCGCACTTCTTGCGCGTATTTGATCAATGAGCCGTTAACGGCAAAAAGAAATAGCGCGAGGATCTGAGTCCAGGTGGGCAGTCTCAACTCACGGCACAATGCAATGAACGGGAATACTGCTATGACAGAGATGGCAACAGGCAGCGACCTAAGCCACAAAAGGCTGTCGCCCCCAATGGCGATCCATAGCTTCAGCAAAACGTAGAACAACGGCGGGTGAATAAGATCCAGAGCAACGAAAGAGAGTATCGAATTCCACGAGTGCTCAGCGGCATGGACGCTGAATATCTCATCGAACCAGAGGCATGATGCCGTCATCCCCCAGATTCGGGCGGCAACGTATAAAGCGATAACCAGAGCAAACGCCGAGAATTGAGCCGTGCGAGATGCCGTCATCTCAAAGCGTCACACCGTCACATAGGCGGCCATCGATGCTCGTGTAATATAAGGGAACTTCCTTTATAGTGTCGGTATCGCGGCAGTATGACAGGCAACGGTCGAAAGGTTTCGAATAAATGTGAATGCTGACGGCACGCTGATCGAATTCAGCCAGGTTGAGGATCTGGTGGACCGGTTCCTCAAGCTCTACTTTTGCTGTCAGACAGTCGGAAAGCTCAAAGGCGTCAGTTTCGACCAGTTTGCAATGGCCCCGCGATTCGTCGATCTCGGCAACTGCAAAATTCTGTCCGCGAAGCCTGCCTATCGGAACCGTCATCCAACATTTTTGCTCGGAATGGTTATGAACACGCGAAATCTGTCCAGCCTCCCAACAGACCGCC
The DNA here is from genome assembly GCA_041749555.1 of Pyrinomonadaceae bacterium. Classification (GTDB taxonomy): domain Bacteria; phylum Acidobacteriota; class Blastocatellia; order Pyrinomonadales; family Pyrinomonadaceae; genus OLB17. The sequence goes on from JBGTBC010000138.1 coordinate 30,392, forward strand.
ATTACCTCGAATCTCTGGTCTTTGAAGATCAGGTTGCGGGTGTAGAAGCTCGGGCTCCAGAAAAAATATGGCGAGATCGAATCGACATCGACCGGCGTTTCGGACAGATATTGATAAATATTCTCACATGAAAATTCATCGTCCGAGAACGAGCGAAGGCCGTCGATGATGGATCCGATCTTAAATGTCTTCATTTTCGACTTTGAGATTTTGCAGCCTAATTTTCCTGCGCTTTCTTTAAAAAGTCAACGAATTCACCCACATTCCTTGTAAGCCCCGGGAATGAAGTTATCAGGCTGCCTTCCGCGGAAACCACCGCATAATAGGGCAATGCCACCGTCCCAAGCATGTCTTGCTCCATCTGCTGCTGAGCGGCGTAGATCTCTCCTTCGCCATCGGTGTAGAGCTTGACCAGCACAAACTTATGGAGCTCAGCCTCGACTTCTTTTTTTGGAAAAACGTTCGCTTCCATCCATCTGCAATTAGTGCAGGTGTAGCCGGTAAAATCGATAAATACACGCTTATTTTCGGCCTTCGCCTTTGCTAGGGCGCCCTGGTAATCGTTAGTAAGCCATTTTGGTTCGTCATCCCGGCGGAACCGCGAAGACGATGTGTTGTCTAGATCCGGGGGCAGGAAGGATTCAAGCTCGCCAAGCTTAGCCCCGAAAAGGCCCGTGAGCAGATAAAAACTCACCGCCAGGCTGACAACGGCGGAGAACATTCGAAATGCTCCGAGACGCTCCGGCTTTGAGTCGTGAGCGAGCTGGAATTTACCGAGTAAATAAATCGAGAGGATCACGCCAATTGCGATCCACACTGCCAAAACAACGTCGCGGGTAAAGATTCCCCATTTCCAAACGAGGTCAGCGTTCGAGATGAACTTCATCGCCGCGGCCACCTCGAGGAAGCCCATCGAGACCTTTATGGAATTCATCCAGCCCCCGGCCCTCGGAAGCTGCGCCAGCATCTGAGGCGCCAGAGCAAGCACAAAGAACGGCAACGCAAAAACCGCCGAAAACGCCAGCATCCCGAGAAGCGGCATCTGCCAATCACCCTGAGAAGCAGAGACCAGGATCGTCCCGACAAAAGGTGACGTGCAGGTAAATGAAGTCAGGGTAAACGTCAGGCCCATTAGCAGGGCCCCGACGACGCCGCTTCCCTCACCCTCTTTACTGCGTGTCAGGCCATCGAGTCCGGTCAATACGCTTGTCGGAAGCGTGATCTCGTATGCACCGAAGAGATTGAACGCAAAGAACAGAAATATCGCCGCGATCGCCAGATTTATCCACGGATTGGACGCAAACAGATTGATCCCCGCCGCACCGACAAATATCGCAAGGAGCATTCCCAGAATAGTGAACGTGCCGATGATCCCAAGACAATAAATGGTGGCGAGCTTGACGGACTTGGCACGGCTGCCGGCCGAGTGGCTTGTGAAATAAGAAACCGTAATCGGTATCATCGGAAAAACGCACGGAGTCAGCAAAGACAAGGCCCCAAGTGTAACCGCCAGCCAGATAAACGGCCAGATATCCGTAGGCTGCTGGGTCGGAAAGACGGTAGGCGATTGGTTCGTTTCGCTTGTCAATGATGGCGGCGCGGTTGTTCCTCCACGGCCCAGGTCTTCTGAACCGGAAAATGAGACCTGCGTTGTTCTGGGCGGCAGACAGAATGTTTCATTGCAAAGCTGATACCCGACGTCGATCGAAAGGTCATTGGTGGAAACATCACCTTCAGCCTTTAAGGGGATCTCAAAAACGGCATTATCGATAAAGTACCTTGTTTCCAGAGGTTTACCATCGACTATAAAATTAGGATCGGGTTCGATGATCGATTTAAGAGAGATGACGCTGCCCGTTAAACTGAAGGGCTTTCCCTCCGCTACTTTGATGGTGGTGGGGATCGGTCCGCCCTCCGGTTGCTCTAGAGCATACAAGTGCCAGCCGCTGTCGATTGCCGCGCTGAGCTTCGCATTGATCGATTCACCGGCCGACAACTTCTTTTCGGTTTCATCTGACGACAGACTCCATTTGGCTGGATTCTGCGAAAAAGCCGCGCCTGACAGCAACGCAAAAAGGAAGAGAATCTTGAAAAGGGGTCGGTGCATAGGAATGCGGTCGTCCAAAAAAGACTATAACATTTTCGGTTTTTGTGATGCCTGAAACAGGCGTAATTTTGCACAAATGTGCCCGCTCACATATAATAATCGTTTTCGATTACTGAATAGAAATCGCCTTTTCAACGAACGGAGGAATCAAACTTGCCAAAAGCAGCAACACGCCGGAAACCGGCGCAAAAGGCAACAAAATCAAGCGGGAACGGGACAGGCGAAAAGCCCGATGCGGTAGAATTATCCCAGGTTATTGATTTCGTCGACGTCGAAAAGGCCACGGCCGAATACAACGCACGACGCGATTCACAATTAAGCAGTATCAAAAAGACAGATAAGAAGCTTCTTCGCGCCATGCTCTACCAGATGGTTCTCGGAAGGCGGTTTGAGGAAAAATGTGCCGAGGTTTACCGCATCGGCGAGATCGGCGGATTTTGTCACCTCTACATCGGCCAGGAAGCGATTGCGGTTGGCTCAATGATGGCACTGGAACCGACGGATATGGTGATCACGTCCTATCGAGACCATGTTCAGGCTATGGTCAAAGGAATGACGCCAGAAAGCGTGATGGCCGAGCTTTATGGCAAAGAGGGCGGCTGCGTCAAGGGCAAGGGCGGCTCGATGCATATGTTCTCGAAGGAACACGAGTTTTACGGAGGCCATGGCATCGTCGGCGGCCAGATCGGCTTGGGGACAGGAATGGCATACGCGGCTAAATATAAAGAGTCCGGCCAAGTCACACTGTGCTTTTTCGGCGAGGCGGCGGTCAATCAGGGCATATTTCACGAATCGCTCAACATGGCCCAGCTATGGAAGCTTCCCTGCATTTATATCTGCGAAAACAACCAATACGGAATGGGCACGTCGCAAAAGCGTGCGATGAGCATCAGCTCCGTCGCAAAGAAGGGCGATGCATACGGGATCGCGAATGAATTCGTCGACGGGATGGACGTAATGGGGGTCCGAGAGGCAACGCAGCGGGCGATCGACCGGGCTCGCAATGAGAGCCTTCCGACGTTGCTCGAAATTCGAGCGTACAGGTTTATGGGCCATTCGATGTCGGATCCCGGAAATTACCGGACCCGCGATGAGATCGCAAAATATCAGACCCGCGATCCGATAGTTTTATTTAAGGACAGCCTCGAGGAGGCCGGCGTCTTCGACGAAAAGGATTTTGACGCTGTTGAACAAGAGGTTGCAGATGCCGTGGAAAAGGCCGTGAAATTTGCTGAGGAAAGTCCGTTTCCGGATGAAAGTGAGTTGTTCACTGACGTTTACGCTTGATTCGCCGATAATCTAAAACCGCGGTCTAAGACCGCTTGTTTAATAAAAATATGGCAGTTTTGACGATTCGCGATGCTCTCAACCAAGCGTTGCGAGAAGAGATCTTAAGAGACAAAAACGTATTTGTCATGGGCGAAGAGGTCGCTGAATACGACGGAGCCTATAAGGTTACTCGCGGGCTCTGGAAGGAGTTTGGAGATAAGCGTGTTGTAGATACGCCTATCACCGAGCTTGGCTTTGCGGCTGTCGGTGTCGGGG
>JBGTBC010000139.1:0-12804 GCA_041749555.1 Pyrinomonadaceae bacterium
ACTGCCGACCATGGCGACTCCGATTATCATCGGCGTAACAAACTGCGTGAGACTGACCCCGAAATTGCCCAGTCCCGCCTGTATACCGAGGGCGGTGCCCATCAATCGCTTGGGAAAGAAAACACTCGTGCTCGGCATGTATGACGAGAAATCGCCCCCGCCAAAGCCTGCTGTGAACGCCAGGATGAGGAATACCCAATAGGGCGTGGTCGGATCCATCACCGCAAACCCGATTCCGATGCACGGGATCAGCTTGAGCAGAGTCGCAATCGTGACTATATGCCGTGTGCCGAATATAGGAAGGAGGAATGTGTGAATGATCCTGAGCGTGCCGCCCGCAAGTCCGGGCATGGCGGCGAGCCAGAATAGCTGATTCTGCGTATACGTAAACCCGATCGCCGGCATCCGCACCACGATCGCGCTCATCATGAACCAGGTCGCGAAGGAGATGATCAGCGTCGCGGTGGTGATCGTAAGAGTTCGCCATGCGACGCGGCTGCCTTCGGTTTCCCAAAATTCAGCATCTTCCGGAACCCATTTGTTGAGCCATGTATTGCTAGTCATAACTCTTTATTCTCCATCTTCCTCATCAGCGCGGGCTCTTTTTCGTGCATCATCCGTTGAATCACCATATGCATCCACATCAGGCATAGGGCTGAAAGAAAGAACATCAGCATCCATGAGCTCGTCCATAGGCCGGTGCCTTCGAGCAGGTAGCCGAAAATGATCGGGCTGACGAATCCACCCAGCCCGCCGAGCACGCCGACCATTCCGCCGACGACTCCGACCTCGTTGGGGAAATACTCCGGGATGTGTTTGTAAACTGCCGCTTTGCCGATACCCCACACGACGCCGAGAAGCATCACGAGGAATGCGAAGATCCAGACGTTTGCCTGGAAGTAGATCTTGGTAACGCCCTTTGCAAGCAGCTCACGGCGTTTCACGGTCTGTCCGACCTCGACCGCGGGTTCCTGCCACGCATCTTTTGTCGGAAACACGAGCATTTCGGTGTCGCTTACGTATTCCTGCTCCGGACGAGGTATGAGAGGGTAGGAACGATCGCCGACAATTATTTCGCTCGGGGAGACGGCCGTGACCACGCCGTCACGTTCAGCCATAATGCCCTTGCCGGGGGATGTGATCTCCATTTTCGGAACGATCAGTAGGAATGAGAGGAGCATCGATGAACCGAGCACCCAATACATCACCTTGCGGCCGCCATAGTGATCGCTCAACCAGCCGCCGGCAGCCCGGATCACGCCTGACGGGAAGCTGAACAACGCGGCCAGGAAACCGGCGGTGACGAGCGGCAGATAGTAGACATTAACGAAGTACGGGACCAGCCATTGCGAGAACGCAACGAAACAGCCGAATACGAGGAAATAGTAGAGACCGAAACGCCAGACCCTAATGTTCTTTAGCGGCTCGAGCTGCTGAATGAATGTCTTTGGCTCCGCCTTCGGCTTCTTGTTCGTGGTAAGCAAGAAGAAGACAACGCCCATGATCACGAGTGCAAAACCATAGACGAGCGGCAGGTTTCGCCAACCGTCGATCTCAGTCGCATTTCCGGTAAAGTAATTAAGGAGGCTCGGGGCGATAAGAGTGGTCAGGGCCGAACCGGCGTTTCCGGCCCCGAATATGCCGAGGGCGAGCCCCTGCTTTTCCTTCGGAAACCAGACAGAAGTGTAGGCGATCCCGACCGAGAAACTTACACCGACGAGACCGAATCCAAAACTGCAGATCGCGAATGCCCAATAGGTGTCGACCAACGACAAGAGGAACATAGGGACCGAACAAACGATCAGAAGCACGGTCATCACCGGCTTTCCGCCATATTTATCGGTGAGCATTCCGGCCGGAAGCCGAAACAGCGAACCGGTGAGCACGGGAATACCCAGCAGCCATCCGATCTCCGACGCGGTCCAGTTGAAAACCTGATTGACGGTGAGAAAAGTAACGAGAACACCGTTGAGCATCCACGCCGCAAAACACACGGTGAATGCCAGCGTGTTCATTACCAGCATTCGGTTCGCCCCTTTCGGTGTAGAAGTTTCCATAAAAAGACTTGCGACCGTGAAGATATATCAGGGGCAACAGCTAGGAGTCTCTTCCTCGCACTTTTTGCAATCGAGTTCAGCTCCGATCATTTGAGACCGGCCATCCACGGTCAGTACCCAAGGGCGAGACCGTAGGGGAGGATCGTGCCTCACGTGCTGGTGATGTCCGCACGACAATTCGGCGCGCCAGTGGGCTTCGTCGTCCTGGTCAAAATTGACGATCGCCTGCTTCATCGGCGCTGCCGCCTGGCGGCCGGTTTCCACCAGAGGATTATTGAGAGAGCGATAAGCCAGCAGATCCCGGACGAGATCACGAGCGGCTGCAGCTGGCCGAAATCTTGGGCTAAGGCAGCCTCGACCGCGGCGGACAAGATCCAAAGCTGAGCAACATTGATCATTATTAGCAGGCCCAGCCGTGCCTTCCATACGGCCGTCCAGCCGCGCGATTGCGGCCGGTTAACACTGCTGTATCCAACCGATGTTCTTGGGCTAGCCTTCATGTCCGCGAACCCTCCTTCCGACGGCAAAAACCTCACCGTTTCGCACCTCGATCTCGACCTCATCCAGCGGTCGGGGCGGAGGTCCATAAAGGACATTTCCGGTCTCGGCGCTGAATGCTCCTTCGTGACAGGGGCATTCGAGCCTGTGGTGTTCTTTTGAGTAATAGACGGGGCAGGTCAGGTGGGTGCATTTCTGGCCGAAAGCATAGTAGCTGCCGTCCTTTGAACGAACCAGGATCGCCGAATCATGCTCGCCGGGGTAGTTAAAATTCAGGGCGGTACCCGGCTCAAGCGAACCAGCTCCCTCGATCACGGCGGGCATGTATTCTTTCTTAACGCTGGCGTCGTACGCCGCTTTCGCCGAAAACCCTGCCGCCGCGACGAAAAGTGCGCTCGAAGTCAGGAACAGGAAAGTACAGAATTCCCTCCGGGTTACCTCGGCTTCAGGGTCTTGACCATAGGGAAACTCAGTCTGGTGCGAATCTGTCGCCCGCCTGACATCAGATTCATCCGAGAGGACTTTTTCAATTGTTTCAGTAAGCTCGGTTTTCATATCTCCATATCCGACCGCGTTGCGAGCGGCCCTCGTTAAAACTCATTACTTTTGTCCGATCCCTCGACTTGAGTATCGATCCAGGATTCGTTGTCCGGATCGCTCATTCCAACACGCCCTTCAAATACGCCGCAGCCGTCAACGTCCACGGAGTCGGCATCGGTAGGGAGCATAAGATAAACTTTTGTTTCCACGTGCTGGTTGCCAAAAACGTGAGCATTGACCGGCTTTGTCCTTCTCAGGGGGACGATCTGCTCATATTTCCCAAAGGCGATGGCTCCCGTGGGGCAGACACTCGCACACATAGGCATGAGGCCTTCGGACGTGCGGTCGTAGCACATATCGCATTTCATCTGCAGATGCATCGCTGAGTTGTACTTAGGTACTCCGAACGGGCATGCGTTGACGCAGTTTCGGCAATCGAGACAGCGAGGTTTGAGCGCTGACATTACCACCCCGTCATCGTTCTGCTTGATCGCATCCGCGGGACAGACCTGGGCACACGTCGGCTCGTTACAGTGCATACACACCGTCGGCATGGTCGCGGTTGTTTCGGCCCTATCAATATAATCGACAAATATCATCGAAAAGCCCTTGTGGGTCGAACACTCGCGGCAGGCGGCCACACATGAGCGGCAGCCGATACACCGCTGCGGGTCGATGAACATTGTCTCGTGCATACTATTTCCCCCTTTGTACTTCGCTCAAACTCGCACCCTTTCTCGATTTACCAAGAATCGGCAATTCCCGTGAATGTATCTTCTCGATGCGTGCGGCACAGGCCTTGAATTCGGGTATTTTCGATGTCGGATCCAACTCGGGATTCGTTAACTGATTCACCGCCAGTTGTTCTCCCCAGTGGTAAGGGATGAAGATCGTGTCCGGGCGGATCGTTCGGACTACCAACGCGGGAAACACTCCTTCCCCGCGGCGAGAGATGACCTTTACCCTTTCGCCGTCATTTACCTTGAGTTTCATCGCCGTTTCCGGATGGATCTCGACATACGGTTCAGGACACTGGTCTACAAGGAACTTGATCCTGCGTGTTTGATTACCGGATAGATACTGGTAAACGACGCGCCCGCTGGTGAGTATCAGAGGATACTCTTCATCGGGCTTTTCTTTCGCGCCCTTGTATTCGATCGGATGGAATTTGGCCCGGCCGTCGGGATGATAAAACTTCTCTTCGAACATTCGCGGAGTGCCGGGATGATCTTCGGTCGGGCATGGCCAAAAGACGCCGTTCTCGCGTTCGATCCGTTCCCAACTGATCCCGCCATAATCGGCGGTGCCCCCGCGCGAGGCGTCACGCATTTCCTCAAACATCTCGCGGGTATTGGTATAAGGGAAAAACTCGCCGCGGCCAAGCCTCTTGGCAAGCCGCTGTACGATCCACCAATCAGGCTGGGCCTCGCCTGGCGGATCGCAGGCCTTATTGATCTTGAGAACGCGGCTCTCGCCATTGGTCGTCACGCCCTCATCTTCTGACCACGCCGTACCGGGCAGGACCACATCGGCATAGCGTGCCGACTCAGACATGAAGAAGTCGATGCAGACGTAAAAATCGAGACCCTCGAGCGATTTCCGAACCTGATTAGTATCGGGCAGCGAGACCATCACGTTGTTGCAGACCGAGAGCAGTCCGCGTATCTCACCCTCTCGCATTTTCTGGAACATCTCGACAACCGAAACCCCGGCCTGTGGCATTTCCTCCACCGGAATTCCCCAGAAATCGGCGATATATTTCCTATGCTCGGGATTATTGATCGACCTCTGGCCGGGAAGCTGGTCGGACTTTTGCCCGTGTTCCCGGCCGCCCTGGCCGTTGCCCTGGCCGGTAAAGGTGGCATAGCCGCGGCCCGGAGCTCCGATCTTGCCGGTTGCCAGCACGAGGTTGATATAGGAAAGAACGTTATCTACCCCGTTCGAGTGATGCTCGATGCCGCGGGCGTGAAGCACGTAGCCTGTTTTAGCCCGGCCATAAAGCTGAGCCGCTTTTACGATCTTTTCGGCCGGCACGCCGGTGATCTCGGCACTGTATTCCGGGGTGTACTTATCGATTACGGCCGCTTTGGTCGCTTCCCAATCGTTGGTCCGATCATCGATAAAATCCTGATCAATGTAGCCCTCCTTGATCATGACGCGGAGCATAGCGTTCGTGAGGGCCACGTCGGTTCCCGGACGAAGCTGAAGGTGAAGGTCGCTTTGTCTTGCGGTCGGCGTTTCGCGGGGATCGATAATGATCCAGATACCGCCATTGTCCCGCTGCTGCCACATGTATTTGTTGAGCACCGGGAACGTCTCGGCGCAGTTTGCGCCAGCGATCAGCAGCACTTCAGCAAGAGGAATGTCGCTCCACGGATTCGCCGCCCGGTCGACGCCGAATGCCTTGTTGTTCCCGGCTGCTGCAGAGACCATACAGAGCCGGCCGTTGTAATCGATGTAGCGGGTACCGATCCCGACCCGGGCAAATTTGCCCATTACGTAAGTCTTCTCAGTGGTAAGTGATGATCCGGAATATACCGCCATCGAATCGCGGCCATATTTCTCGCGCAGCTCGAGGATCTTTGAGGCGACAAGGTCAAGAGCTTCGTCCCAGCTGGCCCTTTCGAATATCCCTTTCCGTTTTATTAGGGGATGGAGCAAGCGGTCGGGATGATGTGCCTGAAGGTATGCGGTCACGCCCTTCGGGCAGAGCTTGCCTTCGTTTACCGGAAAATCATATCGAGGTTCAAAACCAACCACCTTATTCTTCTCAACGAGCAGATTCATGCCGCACTGCACCGCACAATATGGGCAGTGCGTCGGCACGATCTTGTCGATAACCCGATCGGCTCTCCAGCCTCCGTCCGGCTCATCGTGGAGGTGGGGCCCGAAGCGTTCAATAATATTCTCGAGATGTTCTACTTTGCTCATTTGGTATCAATCACCTTTGGGCCCCTCTGTGTCGACGCGGCGAATGATCGCCGCTATCAGCGGCACGAACGTCATAAATAGGATCCCGAAACCCATCAGTCCGCCCCGCCGGACGTCGAATTCCGCCAGCAACCGGTCGCTTGTGTATCCAAACACGAGTATGCCAAGTGCGACCTCAAAAGAAATTGTCAATGCCGACCACAAAATGCCGATCGCCAGAAAACGTGACGGCCGGACCGCACCGATCCACTTGATCGTGAGCAGCGTGATCCCCAGGATGATCGCCATCCCGGTGAAGATCGCGATGCGCCGGGCAGCCGCGTCACCGATACGCGGTGTTAACAGCAATTCACGCAAGGTGCCGTGGACGCTCTCGGCAACAATTATCAAAAACCATACCGCGAGGCTGCGAAGCCAGATCATCCATCATCTCCGGCCCTTGTTCCGTGGAAAACGGGCTCCCGCGTATCCGGCAGTCCCGCGTACGCAAGCCCACGCATGATTCGTTTGCAGCGAGGACAGTAATCTTGAAGCGTATGGCCATTCGACAGCCGATAGTCGTAGCCAAGCTGTCCGACCACATTTTTCAGGTCGTCTATCCACATCTGGCCTGCAAACATCGACCCGCAACGTGGGCAAACTGCTTGTTCCATTTCGGCAGACCGTTTCTGATATAGCTCGACGCCCACCGAAGCAGGCCGCTGAACAATATGAAACAGCTTGCCGAAGGGCAGGAAAAACAGCGTCATTATCACCAACGCCTGATGCGACAGGGCTATGAAATGGTACATGTATCCCTGAAACCACAGGCTCGAGGCCGTCAGCATCAGCCCCGATACCGATATAGATATCAGCAGCAGGTGCGGAACAAAATCTAGAAGGAACTGCTGAACCGCAATGGCACCGCGGTCTCTCAATCGTCGATGGATAGCGATCGCGCATCCCGAAATGACCATCACCGCCGAGATATCGAGAGCATGAAACTGAAGCCAGGCAAGTACACTTCTGCCCTCAAGCACGTGGGTAGGAAAACCGAAGAGGAATGCCCGGTAGCCCATGTCCCCTTCCAGCTTGAAATGCACCCAACCGAAAACAAGGGGAAATGTAATAGCCGCTGCCAGAATGCATCCCCACATTAAAAGGAAGTGCATCAGCCAGCGCATCTTTCCACGTTTGAAGATAAAACGCTGCGCGACGAGATTGGTGGCGAGCGTTTTGGCAGCATCAGCGGAATTTCGAGCGAGCTTTCTGCGCTGAAAGAACAACCGCAGCCCGCGGCCGAAATAAACCCTGGTTGCCGGCCGCTGCAGCCATAGGGCATACCTGAAAAATATAGCGCCGAATGCAACGATGCTCGCGACGGTGTAGCCAAATAATGCCGAGTCAAAATGTTCGAGGTTGCGGGAACCTGCGATAACGAGGACGGTCAGAAGGGCCGAAGCGGCGACACCGATTATTGTCGGATGTCGATAATTTATCCTATGCGTCGGAATTATGTTCGGCTCGGTCGTCATAATTTTTCGTTACTACAACTCGATGGACCGTTTAATCGAGTCTACTTCAGATACCCTGGCGTTCAAAATTCACTCTGATCGGGTTCAAGCCCCGCAATTTTGAGGATGCGGAAACGCATCGTCATCCTCACCACCTGAACGCGACTCGAGACACGCGAAATCTTTCTCAATAAGTATCGTTAGATCCCCGTCGCTGCCGGTCTTTTGTTCGGCCTCGATCCCGACCTGATCCGTTGCTGCCCAGGCCGTACCAACAGCTAACGGGATGGTGACCGTAATAATGTCACCCTCGAAACTCGCTGATACCTCAGCGGCGCCGGTGGCAGACATCAATCGGTAGCTGAGCCGGGAACCAGGACCGAATTGGACTGAATCCTCGACGATCCCCGTTTCGGCGAATTCCGCTACCTCGCCCCGGGTCAGTCTCAAGCGAATCGAATTCTTTCGCAGCCGAAGTTTCATGTTCTTATTCTATTCCGATCAGACTTGGCGAATATGATTCAGATCATATTTCTTCAAACAATTACACGATATTCTGCATTCAGTGGAGGATCACTACGAAATATATGTTACAGACAATGAATAAAACAATCCGGGATATCGCATTAGAGGCACCCGCAACCACCCGTGTATTTGAGGAATTTAAGATCGACTATTGCTGCGGCGGACGCCGATCGATCCAGGATGTATGCGCTTCGGCGGGTATCGATCCGCAGGTGCTGGTGGATCGCATTGAAACCGCGATCCTCGATAGCAGCGGTCAGTCGGAACTCGCCCATCCCGAAGATCGAACACCTTCGGACCTTATCGACTATATTCTTTCAACGCATCACGTTTTCACCGCTCAAGAACTCGAACGCCTCACACCTTTAATGGCTAAGGTAGCTACTAGGCATGGAGAGCTCCATCCCGAACTGCTTGAACTGCAGACACTCTTTACCGAGTTGACCGAGAGCCTCGTTCCGCATATGCGTAAAGAAGAGGTGGTTCTTTTTCCCTATATTCTGGAAATGGATGCGGCCGTGAACAGAAATTTGTCCGCCCCCGCATCCCATTTCGGAACGGTCGAGAACCCCATACGGATGTTGATGTCAGAGCACGATACTGATGGCGAACGGCTTCGCCAGATGCGCGAACTTACCAATGATTACACCCTGCCCGAAGGGGCTTGTCCGAGCTACACCGCCCTCTACGCCGGACTCGAAGACCTCGAGCGAGACCTTCATCGCCATATTCATCTCGAGAACAACGTTCTCTTCCCCGCCGCGGTGAAACTCGAGGCCGCTTAATACTTTTGCAGTCAGACTCCCTTGCGATAATGGCGTGGAACCCCCCGGTTTCCACGCCATTATCGTTTGCCCTCCACTGTAGGAGAATCTAATCCGCGTCGACCACCACGATCCCGCGGCTAAACTCAGCCTGAAATTCTGCCTCTCGCACGGAACCGTCTCCTAGTTCGATCTCGATTCTGCCGGTGATAAATGACGGCTGAACTGGATCTGGAGGGGAGGCCAAGCGAGCGTCGAGGATCAGATGCCCGTGGGTGGCCTTATGGCCGATCGCGACGATCCGGCCGTCCTCGCTGAACGTACCAACCAAAACAAACGAATGGGCGATTCCGTCAATAACAACCTCCAACTCGCCGCCCAGACTAGTTGGGCTAACCGGGTCGCGGGGGGCTCCTAGCATAATGGTCATCTCTTCGCCCCCGTCCATTTCGCCGACATACCGGCCCGTCGGAGCCGCTGCATCCTGAAACGGTGCGAACGCCCGTAGCACGCGAACGCAGGGAATTATGAACCGGTCATCGATCGACGGGCGTGTTAGTGTCCCGTCAAGAATAGCCGCTCCGCCGCCAAAATCGTGAAGCTCTGCCTTTCCGACCAAGTGGCCGGCGGAGTCACTCTGATAATTGACCTTTCCGCTCGCCGAGACGGTGCCTTCGATCACATGCGGGCCGCCGGCATCAATGACGCCCCTGAAACGACGATTTTCCTGTTCGTTGATCTCAGCAATAGCCGATTCGACCGGATCGTGCCCCCCTTGGATAAATCCAAACCACGTGCCCCGCATTTCCTGCACATGAGGCCCGGCCCCAACTTCGCGATGGCCGGCCAGTCCAATGACGAAGATGACGGCTAGTATGATTATGAGACTATTGGTCCTTTGGTGTGTTCTGATAAATATTTTCATTGTTGCCTCCTTTTTTTGAACTAAATTGTTGACGATTATTGTCCCGATTTGTTTTGTCCATTTCGTTAGTGATGTAAATAGTGGGATTTTCACTCTATTCCTCCCCTGCGCATCCAGTCACGCTGTTTACGTTCTACCGCTTGATCGTACTTTGTGGACGGTGCCAGTGCATTTGTAACAACAGCATCGCTCATTATAAGGCCTGCATAGCGCGGGATCTCTCGCTCGTCTAAACCATCGAGGATCGCAAGAGCGAGGGTAGCGTTTCGTTCTGCTCGATGATGTTGCAGCTTCGCACCGTAGGCAACTGTCGCCAGACGCGGGGAACCGACGTAGCCGGGCCAGCTGGTCGCTCCGGCCACTTTGAACAACTCTGCAGGATCGTTCGCCGCAAGCGGCATCAAGGTCCGATAGCCGGGGGCGACAAGGTCGTGGCGAAGGAATAATAATCGGCTCGTTTCATCGAAGCCCGCGTGGTCGTCCCTGAGGCCGATCTCGCGCTTCTCCAATTCAGAGAGGCCTAGATCCACAGCAGTCAACTTCAACTTTGATGATTGTTCTAAGGTTGGTTCCAGCCCGTGCAGATTGACCATCGATCCGCCATATGTATCTCGAAAATAATCTCCTGCCTGGTCGAGTATTAGATTATGGTACGGACTACCGTGTCCGTGCATTACAAAGATCCGGCGAAACCCCTGCTCTCCGAGCTCAGTGGCGAGGTCCATGAATATGGCCCGCAGAGTATTTCTTCGGATCGAATATGTCCCAGGGAAGGCCATTTTTCCGCCGATCTCGTTGCCACCCGCGTGGCCGAGAGGGATCATCGGAAACACGAGTACGGCCCAACCCGGCCGAGACACGATAGCCTCCGCCAGCTTTTGCGTGAGCCACTCGTTAGAGTAGCCGTCCGTGAAAGACGGAAGATGCGGCCCGTGTTCCTCGAGCATTCCGCCCGGGAGTATGACTACCGTTTTTTGCTTGTTGAGTGCACGTATCTGCTCCACATTCATCTCAGCAACGCGGTAGACCTGGGCCTCGCTCCCGCCGCACGCGAACAGGAAAGCGATCACAATTGGTGTGAGCCGTCGCATGGACACAAAAGCAAAAACGGCAGGGGCAAATGACTGATTCATGAATTCCTCCTCAACCTACGGCCTTACCTGGATACTCCCGCCCTTGTGTGCCGTCCACTATAGTTTCGACCGAAGCTGGCCTGTCACGATTTGAAGGCGAGATTAGGTCAGCACGCACTTCGGCGAGAACCTGATCCATATTCGGGCTGTCGATGAGCTCCTTTAGAAGATCCTTGAATTCGATAAGTCGACTCTGAGTTTTCTCGCTGGCATAGTCCGGATCGAGGTTGGGTAAGTAGGCGCGCGATCTCGGATCCGACAGTGTGAGTCGGCAGAGCGCTTGTGCGAGGTCGTACCCGCTGAGCGGACGAATGGCAAATGTGACGTGTAGTGAACGTCCTCTTGGCGTCGTGGCCATGTGAAACTGGCCGCGCGGAATGTATACTACGTCGCCCGGCTTCACGGTAAACTTCATGTCGATGCTAGCCAGCGCCTTTTCGCGCATCGTTTCGATCGCGTGGTCGAATGCTCCCTGCATCTCCGGCACATCGAGCGGGCGGTCGGCCCGCAAACTGGAGATCTGCCATTCCTTTTCGCCCTCGCACTGCACGACCAGTACATCGTGCAGGTCGAAATGGATGTTGAGCGGCGCCCCCGCAGTACCGGTGGCATATACATTTGGCCAGACGTGGGCCTGCAGAGCTGCGCCGAGCTCTTTGCAGATGCGGTCGATCTCGGGACTCGCTCCGCGTGCCGAGTTTAGGATCACCGGATAGCCGGCGTCCATATACGCGGCGACGGGGTCTGAGTCCGCGCCCACGACGGGAACGGGAAAACGGGTGACGTTCGCACCGGCCCCGTCGCCACTCCGGAGAAGGTGAGCCACCCGGTCATGTGTCAACAATCCGCGGGAGCGTTCCGGCGTTCCCGGCAAATGGACGAGCCGGCGATCGTAGTATTCCCCGAGGAACGCATCGAGCGACAGCGGCTCGACGAGACGGGCGAGTGTGGCAAACCTGGTCATAACTGCATTCTCCTGTCGAATATGCCCAGCAGATTTCAGCTGACCTGGGGAGTTGTGTCAGGCGCGTCAACGATAGCCTCGGTCGTGCGATTCGATCTCGTCGGGGCAATGATGGCCCGCACCTCGCCACTCGCCGTGTCGATGATCTCCATCGAGCCGACGATCGAATTGCTGCAGTGCCCTTGGGTCACAAGAAGTTCACCGCGTACCCCCTCGAACCTTGTGTCGGGGGAATCGGCAAAGACCCTTATGTCGGGGGGATTGGTAACGACCTGGACCGTCTTGCCCCCTTCGAGCATGGATGTTGAGGTCGCGGCGACATTGCCTTCACTGTCATAAAGCCGGAATACCGCGCGGCATGGCGGCCTCGTGTCGGGCGGGTCTTGGGCGACATTGGTTACGTTAAGGTGCAGCTTCTGCGTTGTTCTGACCGTCGCGAACGGGTAGTCCGTGACGCTCATACGGGCTGGTGCGGGGGGGGTTCTGCGGGGCTGCTCCTATCAGTGCTGCCCCGGTAAGTGTCGCCCCGGCTATTGCCCCGGCCACGCCCAAAGTCGTCTTAATTCGCCGGCCCTTACTTTTCTCATTCGTTTTCATAATGTTTTCTCCTTTTTCGAAATATCCTTTGCTTTCTCCTTCCGATCATGCCCGGCAGACAATCAAGTCGTTGCCGGGGCTGGTGCTCTTTTGTTTGAAAATGGGCGGCCGGCTTATTTCTGCTCCGGCCGCCTAGCCAAAGCATCAAAAATTACGGAAGTGGTTCCGACTTGATGCGTGTCGCCTTTGCCGTCGCCGTGCCGCCGAAAAGGAACGTCGTTCCGTCAGGGGTGAAAAACTCTACTGTCGCCGGGCCTTCCCAAGTATTCCCGGAGCTGTTTAGAATTACAGTTTGGCGGACTTTCGAAAGGAACATCGGACTTGAATCCGGGGCGTAATAAAGCTGGAGAAACGTCAGCGCGTAGGTTCGTGAACTC
>JBGTBC010000140.1:0-5517 GCA_041749555.1 Pyrinomonadaceae bacterium
GTTTTGAGCCTCTGGAATGGGCCCGCGACAATGGTCTGGACGTTATCGTAACGGATCATCATCTTTCTGATGAAATTCGTGGAAATCCTCCGGCTGTAGCTGTTGTAAATCCGAATCAGACTGGCTGCACATATCCCGAAAAGAATCTTGCCGGGGTCGGAGTTGCTTTTAAGCTTGCCCATGCTCTCCTAAGAGAAAGAGGTCTTGAAAACGAAGTAGCAGGCTTTCTCAAGATAGCCGCCATCGGCACCGTGGCCGATGTGATGAACCTCACCGGCGAGAACCGGGCGATCGTCGCTATGGGACTCCTCGACCTGCCAAAAACCGATAATTGGGGGCTCAAGGCCCTGATGGAGATCGCGGACTGCCGCTCGGATATGACGAGTTATCATATCGGATTCCGGCTCGGGCCCAGGATCAATGCTGCCGGCAGGATGGATGTGGCGAAGCATGTGGTCGAGCTCTTCGAATGCGGGGACTTTTCCGAGGCAAGAAAAATCGCGGGCGTTCTTGATAGCCGTAACCGCGAAAGACAGCAGGTCCAGCAAAAGATCACAGAACTCGCTCTCTTTGAGACTGAAGGGATATCGGAAAAGCATTTTGTTGTGGTTTCAGGCGAAGGCTGGCATCAGGGTGTGATTGGCCTGGCGGCCTCACGAATCGCAGAAAAGCTTCATCGTCCAACCGTTGTGATCACAATCAAAGACGGCGTGGGTCATGGCAGCGCTCGCAGCATTTCGAACTTCCACCTACTCCAGGCGTTGGATACTTGTGCGGACCTTCTCGAGCAGTACGGCGGTCATGCGGCGGCGGCCGGTATGAAGATAAAGCAGGAGAACATTCCAGCCTTGCAGCAAAGGCTCAATGAATATGCGATCGCAACGCTCTCGGACGATGATCTGACACCTGAGATCAGGATCGACGCCTTATTGACCAGCCGATCGCTGGGACTCGATCTCGTCGAGAGCCTGGCTCCGTTCGAGCCCTTCGGTGCGGGAAATCCAAAGCCCGTTTTTGTAACCAGAGATCTCGTACTCAGAGATGAGCCACATGTTATGAAGGATAAACATCTCAAATTGAAGCTGTTCGGCGAGGATGGCAGGCCGTTCGAGGCGGTATGGTGGGACGGTGTCGAACGATCAAAGGGGCAAACTCTCAAACCCAATTCTCGCATCGAATTAGCTTATGTACCCGAGGCAAATACATGGCAGGGAAATACACGCCTGCAGCTTGTCGTCGAAGATCTAAGAGCAGATAATTAATTGAGTGTCAGACCCCAAAGAGATTAAAATAAACGAATACAGACTGCGGGCCAGATTGCCGCAGTTTGTTCGCATGGGGGCAATTGCTGCGCTTGCGGCTGCGATACTTATCGTGGTGGCCGGATTCTATCGGCAGAGTTCCAATACGCCTTTTCGACTCAAGGGGGAGCATGCACAACTTTCAACTGATGTTGTAGCCGAGATCAACGGATATGAAAGGCTGGAATCTGATGGTGAGATCGCAAAATACTACATAAAGGCTGACCACGCCAAGACCTTCGCGGATAATCACCAGGAACTGCAAAATGTATATCTTGAGGTTTACGCAGATGACGGCGTCGCGAAGGATGTGATGTCGTCAGATACCGCTCTGTACATTCCGGAAGCTGACAAAAATTTTACTGCCTATTTCAAAGGGAACGTCGACATAAAGACCCGACAGGCCCTTAAGGTAAAGACGAACCACCTCGTTTATACAAAAAAGACAGAGATCGCGGAGGCCGACGAAGCGGTTCATTTTGACCGTGAGAACGTTCGCGGAAAATCGATGGGGGCGCTGGTGGATATCGCCGGCAAACGTATTGATCTGTTAAAAGACGTCGAGATCGACACTTTCGATTCACCCGAACTAGCACGTTCGAACATCCGGTACGCAAAGATCCGTGCAGGTAATGCCACATTCGACCAAGCTGCAAACAACATAAAGCTGAATACAGATGTAGTGATTAATCTCGTTTCAAAATCAAAGGAAGGAAAGGATCAAAGTACTGATATCAACGCCGGACGAGCCTCTCTTGCTTTCGCCGGCGAGGATCCAAAAACAGCTCAACTGAGAATCTTCGAATTGTTCGACAACGTGCGGATAGCGACCTCTGAACAGGGAGGCTCGCCAACCAATATAGAAGCAGGCTACGCACTTTACAATAAGGACGCCGACCGATTCGAACTTAAGCAGGGAGCACATATCGTTACTCAAACAGGCGACAAATCGACTGATATTCGAGCCGCAGAGATAGTATACGAACGGACAGCGGGCAAGGCAGCCCTAACGGGGGGCTCGGGAATCCGCCAGGGAGCGGACTTGTTGAAGGGAGACAATGTATTCGCTGATCTTTTTTCAAATGGAAAGATCAAAGAGGCGATCGTGCGGGGCAATGCGTCCGCCCGCCAGACGACGCCGGAGAGAACCACGACAGTAACAGCGCCTGAACTAAACGCCACTTTTACCGATTCGGGGCCTTTACGATCGGCAAATGCAATTGGTCAAAGCTCAGTTGAGATCCTGCCGCAAGAGGGAAGCGAATATACACGTGTGACAACGAATTCTGGACGCGGCATCGGTATTGTGTTTAAAGGCGAAGGGCTGATCGAGAGCATGCGGACCGATGGCCGAACCACAATTCAGCTAAACGCCGCGTCAGGAGATCCAAAATCGGCAAATAAACGCGTGACGGCCGATATGGTAAGAACCGTTTTTCAGGCCAATGGCAAAGATATGCTAAAAGCCGAAGCCGTGGGGAACGCCGAGCTCTTTGTCGAGCCGCTTTCGCCTGATCCAAAAAAATATAAGACGACGGTCAACGCCCCTCGGTTCGACTGCGAATTTTTTCCGACTGGGAATAATGTTCGGACTTGCCTGGCTGGCAAGAAAGCCAAAGCGATACGCGTTCCTACGATTCCGACTGAAAGGCGGGGCACACAGACCCTAACGTCTGAGTATATGACGGCGGGATTTGAGCCACTCACTAATGATATCGAGAGATTGGAAGCTTCAGGCGGTGCTAAGTTCAGCGAGCTCGAGCGCAGTGCAATTGCGGAGCAGTTCTTATTCATTCAGGCCACCGAGGTGCTTGCACTTCGCGGCGGCGAACCCACCGTGTGGGACTCTCGGGCAAGAGCAAAGGCGACAGAGATCGACTGGCACACGGCTGCAAATAAATCTTATTTAAGAGGCTCGGTAAGCACCACCTATTACAATCCAAAACAGATGCGGGAGGCTTCACCTTTTGGCGGAACGGACAAGCCGATATTTATAACCGCCGCCAACGCTGAGATCGACCATGCTGCTGAAACGGCTCTTTATGCAGGAAATGCTCGCGGTTGGCAGGAAAATAATTATGTTCGTGGCGATAAACTCTATATTGACCAGAAAGCCGGTCGATTTACCGCAGAAGGAGGTGTAGAGAGTGCTCTCTATGCTGCTCGGATCAAAGGCGGAACCGGCCCGGTCGTCCCTACATCCGCTTCCGCCGGCTCAATGACCTATCTGCGCGAAGCTCGGCTTTTGCAATATCGCACAAAGGTTGATATCAGGCAGGGAACCGATCGCATAACGGCCGGTTCGGCGGACGTTTTCCTCGACGAGAAAAACGAGCTCGCCAAGACGATCGCTGAGAGCGATGTCGTCATAACCCAGCCCGGCCGGCGAGCGACAGGCTCGTGGGCCCAATATACTGCAGCGGATGAAGTTGCTATTCTGCGGGGCCAGCCAGCAACGATAAGCGATAAGGTAAACGGATCGACACAGAACGCCGAGATCTCTTTTTTCATGAGAGAAAGACGCGTAGTAGCCGAAGGAAAACCGACACAAAGTAACCCGGGCCGCTCCAGATCTGTTTATAAGATAAAAACTCCTAACGAATGAACGAGTCCAACGGCAGTGATCCAAAAGGGAATAACAACGGCACATCCACTAATGCGCTTGCGGCCCTTAATGTGCAAAAGACTTATAACAGGCGTCGGGTCGTTGACGATGTCAGTGTTAGTGTCGGTCAGGGTGAGATCGTTGGCCTGCTTGGTGCAAACGGCGCCGGCAAAACTACGACGTTCTATATGCTCGTTGGCCTGGAGCATACCGAAAAAGGATCGATCGTTCTCAATGGCCGTGATGTGACCGGTCTTCCGATGTACCTGCGTGCTCGCCTCGGGCTTGGATACTTGCCGCAGGAGCCTTCGGTTTTCAGGAAATTGACTGCTGAGCAGAACATTCTTGCAGTTCTCGAGACGATGAAAATAGGCCGAACGGCCCGATTTGCCCGCCTCGAAGAACTACTCGAAGAGTTCGGCATTACTCATGTTCGAAAAGTCCGCGGAGATGCACTCTCGGGCGGTGAACGACGTCGTGTTGAGATCGCCCGATGTCTAGCGACTGAGCCGCAGTTTGTACTTCTCGACGAACCCTTTGCCGGCATTGACCCGCTAGCGATCGATGACATCAGAGAGATAATCTTGTATCTTAAACGCCAGGGGATCGGTATATTGATCACCGATCATAATGTTCGTGAAACGCTTGATATCACCGACAGGGCATACATTCTCTCAGAAGGAAAAATCCTCAGATCGGGAAGTCCGTCAGAATTAATAGATGACCCTGAGGTTCGGCGTCTATACCTCGGTGAAAGATTCACGCTGTCATAGTCTCGATTTTCCATTTGTATTCCAAAATCGTTATAATTCTGTTTGGGAACAGTTTTTGCTTGGGTTGTACCCTTTCCTCACAATAAAGTTGCAATCATCTCGATAAATGTCTTCCTTGAGACTCACAACCCAACTCCAGCAGAAGATGGTGCTTACGCCGCAATTGCGGCAGCGCATCGAAATGCTGCAGATGAATTCGCTCGAACTTTCTGAGTTGGTCGAGCAGGAGATCGTTGCCAATCCGGTCCTTGAAGAGGTTCAACCTGGCGAAGAAGTACAGGAGATCGGAGAAAATATCCTGGATCAGAATTCAGATGGACTTGACCATGGGTTAGATAATGACGGAAGCGCGGTCGGTGATCGCGACGGAGACATCCGGTCTGACGGGGAAACGGGGTTCGAAGTTGTTAGGCCAGAGGGCTCCGCACTTAATGGCAACCAGGAAACACCGACCGTTGAATTTGAAGGCGAAGAGGAATCTCATGGGGAGGCTTCTGATTCATTTGACGAGATCGACTATGGCCGCGAATTCCAGGATTATTTAGATCCAGGTTATCGCACACAGGAGATCGAATACAAAGACGATTCGCCGAGTTTTGAGCAGTTTCTGACACATTCACCCACGCTCAGCGAACATCTTGAATCACAACTCATTCTAATGAGCCTTTCCGAAAGAGTTGGTGAGGCGGCGATCCAGATCATTGGTAATCTTGACGATGACGGCCGTCTGTCGGCCTCTATCGAGGAAATAGCCGAATCGTGCCGCTGCTCACTGGATGTGGTGGAACGGGCTCGTGACGTGGTAATGCAGCTTGATCCTGTGGGTTGTGGAGCGGTC
>JBGTBC010000141.1:0-3277 GCA_041749555.1 Pyrinomonadaceae bacterium
GGAGCGTACTGGCGTCATCAAATCGAATCCGGGAGCATCGCTCATTGATATCGGTGACGGCGTTGCCTGCCTCGAATTTCACTCGAAGATGAATTCGATTGGGGGCGATACGGTTCCGATGATGAACTTCGCCCTTGACGAGGTCGAACGCAATTTCAAGGGCCTTGTGGTCGGCAATCAGGGCGGTAACTTCTCGGCCGGCGCCAATATAATGATGCTTCTGCTCGCCGCCCAGGAAGAGGAATGGGACGACATCAATATGATGGTCGCGGCCCTGCAAAAGGCCGTTATGCGGCTCAGGTATTCGCCTAAGCCGGTCGTCACGGCACCCTACGGCCTTACTCTCGGCGGTGGGTGCGAGATCGCGATCCACGGAGATAAGGTGCGTGCCGCCGGCGAGACCTATATCGGCCTCGTCGAGGTCGGGGTTGGCGTCATCCCTGCCGGCGGCGGCACAAAGGAAATGACGATGCGTGCGATGGATGCCGCTGCAAAGGCCCCGGACGCCGATCCGCTCGCGTTCCTAAAGAAAACGTTTGAGACGATCGGAATGGGCAAGGTTGCGACCTCAGCTCAGGAAGGCCGTGCTTTCGGATTCCTTCGCGACAGCGACGCCATTTCGATGAACGGCGACCGCCTTATCCAGGACGCCAAGCAGGAGGTCCTGAATCTCGACGCCGCCGGCTACGTCCAACCGGTCGAGCGGACCGATATCACCGTGCTGGGCGAATCGCTGGAGGCGGCTTTGAAGCTCGCCCTGCATATGATGAAACAGGGCGGCTATATTTCGGATCACGATCAGCTGATCGGTCAAAAGCTCGCACACGTAATGGCCGGCGGCACTATTAATCACAAAACGCAGGTTTCCGAGCGTTACCTGCTCGACCTCGAACGCGAGGCTTTTGTTTCGCTCTGCGGCGAGCGTAAAACGCAGGACCGCATTGCGGCGATGCTCAAGACAGGCAAACCGCTTAGAAATTAACCGTTGGAGGTAGGGTTGGACAACCGAATTCAAACAATCACTTCTGAAATGTCAAAGGTTGCCGCCGATGCTAAAGCTGCATTCGGAACCCTGTCGGTCGAGCAACTGAACTGGAAACCAGCGGAAACAATCTGGAGTGTCGGGCAGTGTCTGGATCATATTATCAAAACAAATCACGAATTTGATGACGAATTTGCAAAGCTCGCATCAGGAACTCGTAAAAATTCTTTTTGGGAAAATTATTCACCGTTCAGCGGTTGGGCCGGGCGTTTTTTGGTAAACGCAGTATCCGAGGACTCGAAGAAGGCAAAAGCACCCTCTCATCGGATCGTTCCGCCGAGTGACATTGACGCCGATATTGTCGAGCGTTTTGCTGTCGAGATCGATGAAGTAAATAAAAAGGTCGAGGCCTGTGCCGATGCGGACCGGGAAAAGACCATTGTTACATCACCCTTTTTATTTGTGTTCACATATAAGCTGGACGACGCTTTTACCGTTCTTGTCGAGCACACAAAACGTCACGTCCGGCAGGCAAAACGGGTGTTGGAAACGCCCGGTTTTCCGGTATAGCTCTTTGATAATATATGCCTGAGAGCTTCAAGAGCCGTCGATTTCGCTGGGGATTTAACGTTTTTCCCGCCTATCGAGGGACGGGCGGGCGGGTCACCTATATCGCGGACGATTGGCATGAGATCCGATTCGTATCCCCCTATCGTGGCGGACACGGAATTATGTGGGAGCGATCTACGGCGGCAGCCTGTACGGGGCTGTCGATTCGATCTACATGCTGATGCTGATGAGGATCCTCGGGCCTGGTTATGTGGTTTGGGACAAGGCCGCAAAGATCAGGTTCAAAAAAGACCGGGTCGGGAAGAGCTTTATGCTGTGTTCAGACTCACGCCCGATGAGATAGATGAGATCACTCCTTGCGGAAACGGAGCGTTCTATCGACCGCATTTATGACCTTAAGATAGTCGACCGCGCAGGAAACGTGCATGCCCAGATCGAGAAAACGCTGTACATCGCGAAAAAGAAAGCAAAATGATCGAATACGGGGAGTTTGGATTTATTTTTGATATGGACGGCACTCTGGTCGACAATATGCTCGTCCATACGGACGCGTGGCGGCAGCTGCTCGAGGAGAATAATGTTGAGATGGATGTCGATACATTCCTTGTGAAAACTGCCGGCAAAACGAACCGCGAAATAATTCCGGATGTGTTCGGTGACATACCGGCTGAGCGGATAACCGCCCTCGCCGAGCGAAAGGAGAGCCTTTACCGGGATGCATTCCGGCCGGTGATGAAACCGATCGGCGGAGTGGTCGACTTTATCGAGTCGTCTCGCGGTCTTGGCATCAGGATGGCGGTGGCGACTGCGGCTCCGAACGCCAATATGGAGTTCATTCTGGACGGGCTGGATCTGAGAAAATATTTTCAGGCGATCACTACGGCCGCCGATGTGGCTAAAGGCAAGCCCGATCCGGGTATGTTCCTGGTTTCGGCTGAAAAACTTGGGCTAGAACCCGCGAAATGTCTGGTGTTCGAAGATGCGCTCGGAGGATTTGAGGCCGCTCACCGTGCCGGTATGCGATCGATCGGTATCGCAACCGTAAATTCGATCGATGAAATTTTGCGGCAGCCCTCGGTAGACGCGGCTTTCGATGATTTTACCGGTATCGAACCGTCAGAGGTGATCGAGAGATATTTGAAAAATGAATAGGTGTGGTTGGGCAAAAAACGAGCTGGCGATCCACTATCATGACACTGAGTGGGGCGTGCCGCTGCACGATGATCGTGGGCTATTTGAATTTCTGGTTCTGGAAGGTGCTCAAGCAGGATTGTCATGGGATACGATCTTGCGAAAGCGTGAGAATTACCGTGCGGCATTTGATAATTTTGACGCGGCAAAGGTCGCAGCCTACGACGATGCCCAGTGTGCCGAGCTGCTGTCCGATGAAGGCATCATCCGAAATCGGCTCAAGATTGCATCGGCGGTGCGGAACGCCCGGGCGTTTCTGGCAGTGCAGGATGTATACGGTTCCTTTAATAAATTCATTTGGGGATTTGTCGAGGGGAAGCCGATCGACGGACGTCGAATCCAGATGTCCGATGTGCCAGCAAAAACCGTCGTTTCCGACGTTCTTTCCAAGGACCTGAAACAGCGCGGGTTCAATTTTATCGGATCGACAATTATGTATGCTTTTATGCAGGCCACCGGGATGGTAAATGATCATGTTACCGGGTGCTTTCGATACAAGGATATTTCGGAAAAATCTTGAGATTATTGATTGAG
>JBGTBC010000142.1:0-6182 GCA_041749555.1 Pyrinomonadaceae bacterium
ATTTCGCATTCTGTTCCTGCTTACGCATGGTCACAAAGGAACGATCGGCCATGGCAATAACTACAGATCCCAAAAGGATGTGAAGGAACTTGCCGCAGAATTCGGGGTCGATTATTCCCTTATCGACGCGGAAGTGAGACTCGAGTTTTCCGCTAAGAAGCACAAAGAGTCTCACCAAATCTATCTCGACGCTGTGCGAAAGAAAGACAAGGATGCGAATGCACCCAAACTCTTTTCGGAGAAATGGAAAGCAACAGATTAGTCGGGCATCACCCAGGACAGTCCCCAAAAGAGCGACCACCGGAGAAATCCGTTTGTCGCTTAGCGCGGGGAACTAATACAAAAACAAAACAACACAACGGAGGAAAATATGGCAGATTTCAAGATCGTGTATTTGATCGTTGAAAGGGGCTTTGAACCCAATCGACAGACATTTTGGAGGACCGCCGGCAGCGCCTTTGTCTGCCGTGACGGAAGCTTGAACGTACGGCTCGATATCCATCCAGGCCTTACATTCAACATTCGAGAACCCAAGTCGAATGGAGAGCGATTCGAGGCCGAAAACGGCGTCGAAGAGCCGCACGAGGAGGAACGATTCCCCGCGATGAAGGCAGTCGCCTGATCGCGGGGATCGAACCCTATGGGAACCAGATGTTTAACGATCGTTGAAGAAGTTGGGGGCGTGGAGATCTGCGTCCTCTATCGACAGTACGACGGCTACCCAACGGGTCATGGCGCCGAACTAAAATCCTTTTTAGAAGGGATGCAATTAGTAAACGGGCTCGGGCTCGGAGACCAGAACAGGATGGCGAATGGTATGGACTGCCTAGCGGCCCAGCTTATCGCCTACTTAAAAACGGAACCGGGCGGATTCTATCTTTATCCCGCCGGGACCCGCGACTGTGGCGAGGAATATATCTACACGGTCTATCTAGATACCGGAAAGCTCATGATGCGCGTCGAAGCAGGAGCCGTCACATTCTTCGGTCTTCCCGGGACTAAAAAAGTCAGCATGTCCACACTCTATGACGGCGAGATCGAGTCTTTTGATCCGCAGGCCGTTGAGACCCTTTGGCGGACGAGCGGGCGGGACCAGGTAATCAATGACTTTGTTAACGATGTCGTGCTCTCAAGCGACACGCTCGACATACCGAAAGATCCCTTTCCAAAGCACTAAATCACAAAACAAACAGGAGGATACAATAATGAACGAAAATGGTTCAGCACTTGTGGCGCACTGCGGTGCGCGTAAAGTTACCCGGGACGAGCTGAAGGAGATGCCTCTACCCGAGGCAACAAAGACTCATCAGCCGCTCCCGCATTTCGAGATAGTTGAGGTTCTCGAGGAAGCTCTTTCTTTCCGTCATCTTCGCGTCGTAAAGGACGAGTATGCAGTCTCGCAGGACGGCTTGAAGATGTTTGGGATAATGGATCTCGACGCCGCATTCGATGGAGGACGTTTCTCCATCGGTCTCCGCAACTCGAACGACAAATCGATGAGGCTAGCGTTAACGGCCGGCTATCGTGTCTTCGTTTGTGACAACATGGCATTTTCGGGAGATTTTTCGCCACTGCTTCACAAGCATACATCGAAACTCAATCTCACCGATTCAATTGCCGTCGCCGTCGATCGCATCTACCGGGGTCTTGATTCATTGGCGAATCAGATCAAGCTAATGCGGGACTATGGTCTTACCGACAATGACGCACGGCTTATTATCTATAGGGCATTCGTCGAAAGGGTGCTCAAGGGTGTTTCGCGCCAGCTGATGCCCGCGGTGCATGCGAACTATTTCGATCCTAACCGCGAGGAATTTCGATCCAGGAACCTCTGGTCGTTATCGAATGCGTTCACCTCTGCCTTCAAGTCGCTCGGACCGTTGAAACAGTTCGAAGCGACGGCGAAACTCGGGCTCTATATGTCCGGAGTAAAGGCGGAAGCAGCCAATACCGAAGAGCGACCGTTGATCGACTGCGGTACCGGTAGATTCCGTCTGACCGAAGGCGAGGACGGAGAATTAAAGGAGGAAGAGATTCAGGATGCATCCGAGTGGGGCGATACTGAGGATCAAATAGATTCAATGGTCGATGAGGAAGGAGCGAGAGCCGCCGCCTGACCAAAACTCAAGGAAGTGTGAAAACATGCTTCCTTTTTTCTTTTCCATACCTGACGGCTACGCAGAGGCCTCGATTCCACTCCGATGGGCTGTTCCATTAAACTCAAGAGTTAGATTCAATAGGCCGAAAATTTGTCCTTACCTTCCTATGCCAAGTGAATCAGCAACACGATTGATATAGTTGAACCAGGCAGCAATAAGAGTGATCTGAAGGATCGCGGTGTCGTCAAAACCGTGCGACCGAAGTGTCACGTGGTTGTCAGGAGTGATTCTTACTGCATCTTCTGTTAGCTGGACGGCATAATCCAGCATGGCCAGCTCACGTTCTGTGATCGGCGCAGTTCTGTAATCGCGAAGGATAGCCTCCGCCAGTTCGTCATCTCCAGTGGCCCGACGCAGCAACTCTGCGTGTGCTTGCAGTCAGTAATGGCAGTCGTTCTTAATCGAAACGACTGTGGCGATCATTTCGTGATCCTTGCGAGAAAGCGGCAGGTCGGGCGACATCAGAGCGCCGAACGTTGCAAAAGCATGGTACAGCGCATCGGGGATCAAGGTATGGGTTGTGATAATAGACTCTTCATTTTCGCTTGTCGGTGTTGAGTATTCCGGCGGATAAAAGGCCCTCTGGCCGCGAAGTGCTTCACGGAGTTTCTTATCGGCTTCTTTGAACGGTACGGTTTTTATCCACGCCATAATTTTAATGTATTTGACGGGTTAACTAATTTACAATGCTCGTTTCGATTCGAGAGCTACTTTCAAGAGTTTTGTGAACCGGACACTTGTTCGCTATCTCGAGTAGCTTTTGCAGCTGCTCTTCGTCAAGTTCGGCGGTGAATTCGAGTTTCCGAGAAAATACATCGATCCTTCCGCCTTCCTTCTCACAATGACTGCAATCTTGAGCATGGGATTTTCCATGGGTAACGTGAACCTGCACGTCGCCGAGGTCCCAACCCTTTCGGTCGGCATAAAGCCGAAGTGTCATCGCGGTACACGCGGCCAGCCCCGATGATACCAACCCATAAGGTGAAGGGCCAAAGTCGTTTCCGCCAAAAGACGTGGGCTCGTCCGCCGTAACTCTATGCTGTCCGACGCCAATGGTCGTGGTAAATTTCTCATCGCGGGGAAGAAATGCCGCGACATCCTCCTGAGTTCTAATTTCCGGCTTTTTGTCAGCAACTATATATCTGGCGGCCCACGACGCGATCAACTCGCCGGCATAGCGGCCATCCTCTGCCGCCGACAGAAGATGGTCGGCTCCGGAAAGTGAAACGAAACTCTTTGGATGTTTCGCTGCTTTGTAAAGTGCGGCGGCATTCTCGATCGGAACGACGCTGTCCTCAGGCGAATGCAAGAAAAGAAATGCTTTTTTCAGATCGCCGACTATCGAAATAAGGTCCTGCCGATCGAGGTCTTCAACAAACTCCCGCTTAAGTTCAAACGGACGCCCGCCGATATCCACGAGCGCTCTGCCTTCGGAAACGATCTCGCCGACACGATCCTTAAATAGGTGCTTTACATGTTGTGGTTCTGACGGCGCTCCGATCGTAACCACCGCGGAAACCGACTCGACGTGCCCCGCGGCCAGTAGGGTCGCAGCACCTCCGAGCGAATGACCGATCATAAGTTTCGGAGCCGAATAGTTTTTACTCAGATGCTCGGCGGCTGCTATCAGATCAGTCACGGAACCTGAAAATGTTGTATCGGAAAACTGTCCGTCACTGTCGCCAAGTCCGGTGAAATCAAAACTCAAAACGCCAAAGCCGTTTGCCGCGAGAGCGGAACTGATTTGCCTCACGGCCCTGAAATTCTTATTGCACGTGAAGCAATGGGCGAATATGGCGAAACTATGCGAATGGCGATCCGCTGGGGTTTCCAATCGAGCCGAAAGCCTAAGACCGGAGGGGTTTTCGAACGAGATATTTTCGACAGGCATAGAGTTTCCGAACCAATACTGTCAGGCGGACTACCGATATTCGGGATTAGAGTGATCGAACCTTGCTCCCGCGTCCCAAGCGGTCCTCTGGTTTCCGTAGGCCGGAATTCCGCCGTTGTTCTTTATCATAAGAGTTAGATGCATCAGGTTCCACGTCAGGAAAGTGGTGTTCCGCTGCGTGAATTCATTCTTTTCTCCTCCGGATTCGGGGTCGAGGTATGACGGTCCCGGCCCAGCCTCACCTATCCAGCCGGCGTCCGCCTGAGGCGGAATGACATATCCGAGATGCTGTAGAGAGTACAAAATGTTCATTGCACAGTGTTTGACGCCGTCTTCGTTACCCGTTATAAAGCATCCGGCAACCTTCCCATAATAAATGTACTGGCCAAAATCATTTGTGTGTCCCGATTCTGAATAGAGCCTCTCGATCACCCTTGTGCAAACAGAGGATTTCTCTCCCAGCCAGATCGGCGTTCCGAGGACAAGGATGTCAGCGGCCATAACCTTTTTGCTGATCTCGGGCCAATCGTCTCTGGAATGTCCGTGTGCGGTCATATCCGGCTGAACCCCTGGAGCCAATTCGTGATCAACGGCCCGGATCAACTCGGTCTTTACGCCGTGATCCTCCATGATCGCGATCGACTTCTTCATCAGGCCTTCGGTGTGAGAGACCTCAGGTGATTTTTTCAGAGTGCAGCCGATAAAAAGAGCACTAAGGGCGGAAAAGTCTCTTACATCTGATCCGATTGGAGAGGGTTTGGCAGTCGGCATAGGTTTTTGATTACTTCGTGACGGGGCGTTTTGTTTGTTCTTCGAAATGAATATTCGTTTGATCTAAACAGCCAAAGCGACGCTGATGTCGGTCGTGACCGAAACACTTCCTCCTTTGACAGATTAGGACTTGGTAATCGCTGTTGCAGCTATTATGACATCGTTCTCATTAAGTATATGAATGTTCGTCAGCTGGTTATTCCATATTGGCCGAGAAACTTTCGTCTGGCGGGCCCACCCGTCCTGGAACTTCTCGAAATCTCAACCGCAGATCTCAACGTTTTGCGATCGCCCTTCGGAAGACTTCCAGAACTATTTACCAATTTATTTCTAAAGATTGGAATAAAATGGGGGAATCTAGACCTTTTTGTTAAAAGGCTTACGGATATTGTCGCACCGCGGCCATATGAATCCGGTCCGTGATGGTGGCCCAAATGCGCTAAATGAAAGGTGCGGAAAAATGATTTAAGTGCCCTCAGGAACAAGTGGGTATGACTGGCAAAAACAAGGGGAATTATGATTGGTGCCAGACGACAATCTTTCGGTACTTTTTCGGTTAAAGGCAGCCAACCGAAACTCGCAACCGGCCTCTCAACGGGAGTGAGCGAGAGACGCTTGGCTCAAAAAGAGGTTTCCAAAGGGCTCTTCTGCCCCTTTTCGCGATCCAAAGCGGGCATTTTCAATTCTATCAATAACGGGTTTGGAACTCGATTTCAAGACCCAAACTTAGCATCGGCTTATTCTGCAACCATTGATCATATTATCTTCGGCCTCGGCGTTGGATCATCCCCCGGGTTTTTTCGAACTGTCGTCTTGTATACCGAGATTAGAGATCATCAGGAACATGATAAAGGTTCGAGAGTTTTTATAGAATTCCGAGATTGCGGCGACGGCACCCCGAGCCTGAGCGAAACGGATCGCATTCTTATTCAAACGGCCCATTTTTGAGGCAAAACAGAGGAGTTAATGGCAAAAACGGCAGCGGATGTGTTTATCGAGAAAATTATGGATTGGGGGATAAACACCGTTTTCGGTATACCGTAAGGGAGATCTTATGAATTTAAAAAACAGAGATAAAAATATAGAAAGCGGCACGAAAGCCACTTATCTGGCAAAAAACGAAATTGGTGTTTCTTATCCGAAAGAGCGAACAGCTCTGCTCGTGATAGATCCGGTCAACGATTTTCTGTCCGAGGGCGGTGTCGCATGGGAAATGACCAAAACCACGGTCGAGAAAAATGACGTGGTGGCGAACTTAAAACGCGTGATCGCGGGTGCGAGGGCGGAGGGAATCCCCGTCTTATTCGGTCCAATGGCCTACACGGAAGAGGATTACGCCGATGCGCAGTTGCAGCGGAGAA
>JBGTBC010000143.1:0-9568 GCA_041749555.1 Pyrinomonadaceae bacterium
AACGGCAGGATCGCCAATTTATACGTTGGCTACTACGCGTCTCAACGCACCGGAGCAACATACCACAGCCCTCAAAACTGCTTGCCCGGAGCCGGTTGGGTAATGAAAGATCCACAATATATCGACATTGTCTCGCCGAAAGGACGGACATTTAAGGCCCACCGATATGTCATTGAAAACGGCATTTACAAAGAGGTCATGATCTACTGGTATCAGGGTCGGGGACGTATTGAGGCCAGTGAATATCAAGATAAAGTCAATACCGTCCTTGACAGCATATTCAGTCGCCGCAGCGATGGTGCAATGGTCCGGGTCATGACGAGCGTCGGAAATGATGAATCCGATGCTGTAAAGACCGGTGCGGAGCTTGCGGGCCGGCTTGCCGATGAACTCACGCCTTTTTTACCCGAGTAGACGTTTTCCGTCTTCTTCTTAACTAACTTCCTTTCAGGGATCGGTTTTTTATCTCACCACGCCTCCATTTTATTCGAAAATTTCTGAAATCAGCCTTCGATTAAATCTATTTTCCACATGCCGATAGAAGTTTTTTTCGTCGGTTTGAAATCTGATCTCAGGCCATTCCATTGAGGATATTGCTTCAATGCCTGATTACGCGGTCTCTATTCCTTGCCCGGAATATAAGCCGCGGGCCCCAAAAATATGACCTATCGAGAGTGCCAAGTCTCATCACGCCTTTTTGCCGTTCTTTTTTTCGCGGTCCTGTTATTTACTGCCTGCGGCCACGCCACGGAAACTTTCCTGACTAAAGGGGAAGAATACCTTCAGAAACGCAAATTTCACGATGCCTTAATGCAGTTCCGTTCGGCGGTCGAATCTGATTCGACTTCGTCGAGGGCTCATTGGGGACTTGCGAGATCATATGAAAACCTCGGTCAATTCAGCGAGGCATTAGAGGAACTTCGCAAAACCGTCGATCTCGATTCTCAGAATCTCGAGGCCAAGGCAAAATTAGGCAACTACTTTCTTTTGATCACGCCGCCGATGACCGACGAAGCGGAAAAGGTCCGTGATGAGATTCTCGCGATTGATCCGCAATTCATTGAAGGGCATATGCTTACAGCCGCCATCATGGCGACTCAGGGCTTGCCCGATTCCGACGTCATCGGTGCAGTCAACAGAGCGATCAAGCTGAACCCTAAAAGGATCGAGTCATATATCAGTCTTCAGCGGCTCTACATGACCCGCGAAAATGGGGAGGAGGCAGAACGCGCGATCAAGGCGGGAATCGCCGAATCACCCGATTCCGTCCTGGGCCATATCGAATATGGGCGTTTCCTGATGTATTTAAATCGGGACGACGAAGCCGAAACTCAGTTTAATAAAGCAATTTCGTTTGATGAAGCAAATATCGAGGCCCGTGAGGCAATTGCTGAGTTTTTCCTGTTAAGCCGTCAGCTAGATAAGGCCGATCAGGCGTATCTGAAACTTACCGAAATACAAGAGAATAGCCCTGAAAGCCGCGTGGTGTTAGCGGAATTTTATCAAAAATCAGGGCGAGCCGCTGAGTCTCTCGCGGTGCTGGAGCAGATCCTTACAGATACGCCGGAGTATGCGATCGCTCGATATCGTTTGGGTCAGGTATATCTGGACCGGAAGGACCACGCAAAAGTGAATGAGCAGCTCGACGCCCTTTTTAAGATCAATAGCAACGATACCGAGGCACTGATGCTCCGGTCACGTCTGCGTTTGCAGGAGAACCTGCCTGATGAAGCGATCAAGGACCTCGAAGACGTTTTGAAGAAACATCCTAGCGGCCGGGAGCCACTTTACTTAATGGCCCAGGCACGACTTGCGGCGGGACAGATCGACCAGGCAAATGCATTTATTGTGGATCTTGAACGATACCATCCCACTGACCTCAAAGCAGGCATCCTTCGGATCCAATCTGCATTTACAGCTGGCGACGCACAAGATGCCTTTAAGCTGGCATGCTCGCTTCTTGAAAAGGTTGGCAACGCGATCCCAGATGCGGTGAATAGCCCGCTAACACTTCAGGAACTTCGGCTCAGGGCTCTTTCATCCAGAGGGCTTGCGAATTTGGACCTCATGAAGCTGGAGGATGCTCGTCTCGATCTTGAAAATGTTGTCAGCTCTTCACCTAAGTCATCGACCGCGGCTGTTAATCTCGCCAGGGTCTATGTCGCGGAACGCAAATTTGACCTCGCCAGAGAGCTTTATGAAAGGGCATCGGGTCTCGATCCACTGAGCTTTGACGCAGTCAGTGGATTGGTTGACACCTTAATACGGCTCGGTCAACTCGATCTGGCTCAAGCGAAAACGGATGAAATGATCCTATCTCATGCCGGAAATCCTACTTTCGTTGCCGGCCTGCATTACTTGAAGTCAACGATTTACGCAGCCGAAAAGAATTCGGCGGGTTCCGAAAGAGAGTTGATCGCCGCTATCAATACCGACTCTAACTATCTACCCGCATATACAGGATACGCGGCGTTGCTTGTCCAACAGAACAGGACGGACGAAGCCGCCGCACAGTACCAAAGAATGATCGAACTTCGGCCAACGGCACAGATCTACACACTACTGGGAATGCTCGAGGATTCCCGAGGCCGCTTTGAGTTAGCCGAAGCCGCATACCGAAAAGCCCTGGAGGCTGACCCTGATCTGCCGATCGCGGCTAACAATTTGGCATGGCTCATAGTCGAGCAGCACGGGAACCTTGACGAGGCTTTACAACTCGCGACGGCAGCTGTAAACAAGAATCCCTCCGTGCCCGGTTTCCACGACACGCTCGGTTGGGTCTATATGCAAAAGGGTCTGACATCGCCTGCGGTCGAAAAGCTGAAGAGAGCCGTCGTATTGGAAGACGCCGGGGTTAAGAAAACCGGAACATCTCCCAACGCAGGTTATAGATTGAGGCTGGGAATGGCCCTTGCCAAAGCTGGTGACCGGTCGGGTGCAAGGCGCGAGGCCGAAGCGTCACTTAGGTTCCCTAACAGTCTTAGTCAACGAGAAATTATGGATGCTCGCGGCATTCTGGCGGGTTCTAACTAGTGAGGAAAAAGGATGAGTGTTGAATTCAGACAAAGAAAACCGGGTGAATTGATCGCCATGATGAAACGGCAGAAATGGGTTATTGTGCTGCCGATCATCACGTTCACCTTAGCCATCGGGTATGTCGTTTACCGGCTTCCGAGTATTTACGAGTCGACATCTCTTTTGACCGTTAAGCCCCCTACGATCTCCTCCAGCCTGGTGCAGGCACTTTCTACCGAGGTCCTTTCACAAAGGCTTTCAACGATCAACCAGGAAGTTCTGAGTCGTTCGTCGCTCGAGCCGCTTATCCAGAAATACGACCTTTTTAAACAGGAGCGTTCGGCGGGAATGCCGACGGAACTCATTGTCGAGAAGATGTATAAGAACATCGTCGTAGACCTTGCCGAAACTGGCCCCGAAAAGGTTGCTGCTTTTCGAATAAGTTATCGGGACCGTGATCCGCAGGCGGCTCGTAGTGTGACAGCTGATCTCGCCAGCAAATATGTAAATGCCCAAGTGCAAACCTCAACCGAGATCGCGGAATCGACAAATCAACTCTTCGAAAAGCAGCTGCAGGAAAAGAAGATCGTTCTCGACGAACTCGAAAAACAACGTTTGGACATAATGATGCAAAACGTTGCCACCCTGCCTGAATCGGAACAGGGCTTGGTGGCTCAGCTGGAGGGACTAAGGTCGCGGGATGACACGCTTGCCAAGGAAAAACAAACCTTATACGTAGAAAGAGGCCGGTTAAGCGACTCGATCGCGGCAAACAACCGGCAAATGCGCCTTATTGAGGATTTTGGTGAGAAAGAGTCGCAGGACTCAGCAAGGCAGGCTTCACAGGTCGAAGATACGCCGGCATACGGTGAATTGATAAGACGGCGAGCCGACCTGAATGCTCAATTAGATAATCTGAAAAAGGTCTACAAGGAAAAGCACCCTGATGTAATCGCCAAGCAAAGCGAGATAGATCGGGTGAATGAGGAATTCGACAATCTCAGGAAGAGTACCGACAAGCGGGTTCAGGTGGCGACTCAGGCGACCGGGCGAAGGGCCGAACTTCAGAAAAAGAACCTTGAGCTTGAGAACCAGAGGATCCAGGCGCAGATAGGACAGATCGAGCAGCAATTGGGTACGAAGGATATTGAGCGCCAAAATAACGGTTCGCAGATAGCGATGCTTGAAGCCAGGATCAATACGATCCCCAATGTAAAAGTCGCATTGGAAGGCGTGACGGCCCAATATCAGTCAGCAAAACAGACTTACGATGAGATCTTGAAGAAAAAGAGTGACGCCGAAACGGTCGTCGGCGTTGAAACAAACGCTCAAGGCGAAACGATACGCGTTCAGGATCCGGCAAGTTTACCATCAGCACCGGTCGCCCCCAAGCGTTTTATTTTGACAATTTTCGGTGGCGGAATAGGTCTTTTCATCGGCCTGCTGTTGGCCGCAATCTTCGAGGTGCCCAGACTTTTCAAAGTACAAAATATCGATGATGCAAAGCACTATACGGGACTGCAGGTACTCGCATCGGTCCCCCCGCTGCTCACTCCGGGAGAAAAGTCGTGGAACAGTCGTTCTCATTGGTTAAAGCTCTCGGCCGGAGTCGCGGCCGCGATTGGGCTAATTCCATTGATCATTGTGATCCTTCAGGCCACAAGATTGCTGGATAGGTTGGTTTCTTAGTGATTAATGAGCGACTTCTTATAGAAAAGGTCGCGGAGAGGAATTATGTACAAAGAGTTTTTCGGGTTGGTGGACACTCCATTTACCTTAACACCGGACCCGCGGTTCATCGTTTTTACTCCGAGTTATAACGAGGTACTCGCAAGTCTCTATTATGGCCTGGAGAACGCTAAGGGGCTGATCGTCATGACCGGAGAGGTGGGAACCGGAAAGACAACTGCGCTTCGATGGATCCTCCGCCGGTTGGATTCAAGTGTGCTTGCCGCTTATGTCTTTAACCCTCGGCTCTCGATAGATGAATTCTATCATCATGTAACCCAGATGCTGGGCATTAAAGAGTGGTCCAACAAGAGCGAACTCCTTTATACGCTTGGACGCGTGCTCGAGGAACGTCACCGTCGAGGCTTGAGGACAGTGATCATCATTGACGAGGCTCATGAGCTTTCCGACTACGTGCTGGAAGAGATCAGGCTCCTTCTTAATTTTGAATCGGACAATGCGAAACATTTGCAGATCGTGCTCACGGGTCAAACCGAGCTTCGCGATAAGCTGAACCAGAAAAATCTGAGGCAGTTGAAGCAGCGAGTTGCTCTAAGATGCTCGATGCACTCCTTTCCTAACGCCAATGAGGTTGATCGCTACATTACGGAAAGGCTATCGATCGCTGGCTGCGATCAGCCGAATATATTCACACCAGGTGCGGTTGATTTCATTTTTCAATGTTCTGAAGGGATTCCGCGGCAGATCAACAACATCTGTGACAACGCTATGTTGGCGGCTTACTCGGCCGGCGAACAGTTCATCGGTCGTCAGATCATCGAAACCGTCGCCGAGAATTTGGATATGCTTCCGAACAATGACGCGCTAATAGCCGCTTCAACTTCATTCGGACAGATGTCGGGTTCGGTGATTCGTCCTGAGGCCGAAGCGGATTTTTTAATGCCGACGGAAAGCGTCAGAACCTCAAAGGCAAGAGTTGACAAGGCTATGATGCTGGATCATTCGGCCGGCGAACAGGTGATCGAGCGTCAGATAGTTGAGCCCGTTGCCGAGGACGTGGAGATGCTTCCGGACGATGATGAGCTAGTCGCTGCCTCAGCGTCCAATGATCCGATCGAGGGGCCGGCCAGATCCTCAGAAGATATAGATAAAACTGACACGGCCGAAAGCTCCAATGGATCCAGCAATGGAAACATTGCCAGTAATGGAAATTCTAATGGATACAAAAATGGAAATTCGACCATTGACGGAAATAATTGTGAAGAACAGGGAAAGGATGACGTGGGTCTTGAGCTCGATGAATTAGTCGGCTCATTCACAACATTTAACCCATAACAGCCACATATAGAGGTTAACAATCTAGCGGAGCAGCAAGATGAGCATCCTAAGAGCATTACAAAAGAAGCGAACCGAGAACCCGAACGGCGACACAGTCGTTGTTCCAGAGAATATCGTCCCATTCGACCAGGCGGGCCGGCGTCCTAATATGCCGCCTGACTTGTTGATATCGGCCGATCTTGTCATCGGTAGCCCAGGTTCGGCGTTCATAGGGCAGCCAGATTCTATTATCGGGACGGCACTCCCTGATTTGGGATCGGAATTCACTGCCGGGGCAAAATTGAACGCCGAAAGCTCAACGCGTTTGGTAAGTCGACAGCTTCCTGACTTTGTCGAATGGACTGTCGACCCCGAACGCGTTGAGCCACGTCTTATCGCGATAACCAACCCGGATTCAAGCTACTGCGAAGAATATCGCAGTCTGCGAACGCACGTGCTGCATAAGAGTCAAAAGCAAAAACTGCAATCGATCGTGGTGGCGAGCGTTAACCAAGGTGAAGGTAAATCGATCACCGCTCTAAACCTGGCATGGCTGCTGGCCCAAACCGATGGTGTTAAAGCACTCATAATCGACAGCGACCTGCGAAGGCCGAGCCTTGCGGAATACATTGGCATCGAAACCGACAAAGGGCTTTCACATGTCCTTGCCGGCGACGCGACACTTATCGAATCAATTGTAAGACTCGAACCTTCCGGCCTTCACATCCTGCCCGGAGGCGATGCAAGGAAGGACGTCGCAGAGCTGATCTCGGGGCCAAGATTCAAAGAGATACTTCGCGAGGCGAGGGAGATGTTCGACTACATTATTATCGATGCTCCGCCTCTCGGTATCTTTACCGATGCCACTGTGCTCATTAATCACGCTGACGGGGCGATGCTGGTCATTCGAGCCAATAAGACAAGTTTTAGCATGATCGACAGATCGTTGGAGCCGATACCCAAAGACCGGTTTCTGGGTGTGGTATTAAACCAAAGTGAGGACGTCTTAAAGGAATCGGAATACCACTACGGCTACTACAATTACCGAAAGATGAATACAACGCTGAGTCGGTAGTCAATAAAAAGATCATGGGTTCATCGAGGTTCAGTCCGAGGATATTCTGGTTAATACTAGCAGACGCCGCAATACTTTATGGCGGCGTGATACTCGCTATGTATGTCCGCCTCGGGACCTCGGGTACAGCAAACGAACTTACAGTGAAGAACGGATGGATAAAGATTGCTTTCGCGTCCGCCGTCTGCTTGCTCATCCTTTATTTTTATGACCTTTATGATTATATTGTGATGACTAATCGTCGTGAGCTGCTACTTCGGTTAGTACAGGCTCTCGGAATCGCGTGGATCCTTTTATCACTAGTTTTCTATTTCTATCCTCCTTTGCTTCTCGGTCGCGGAGTGTCGGTAATTTCCGTGCCGTTAGTGCTGGGACTGTTACTCGCTTGGCGCATCTCGATTCATGCTCTCACCGGACATCCTGATATAGGAGAGAAGATCCTCGTCGTGGGTACGGGGCAGACAGCTCTCGATACAGCCGAGGCTGTCTGGGAACGACGCGACGCTGGATACCGCATCGTAGGGTTTGTTTCGGAGAATGGAGCAAAACCGCGCGAAAAGTTGGGGCGTTCAGAAATCCTCGGAAAGGCGGTCGATCTGGAAGAAGTGATAAGGAATGAGAAGATCGACCGAGTGGTCATTGCTGTAAGGGAGCGGCGGGGTGCTTTTCCAGCCGAGGCGTTGCTTAAGATGAGTCTCGCAGGCGACGTGTCGATCGAGGAATGCACGTCTTTTTTCGAGCGGATAACGGGTAAGGTCCACGTCGATATGCTTCGCCCATCCTGGCTTATCTTTGCGGGTCGACGCCGAGATTCGCCGGTAAAAATGGCATTTCGTGAATCGATCCATCGACTTCTAGCTTTAATAGGACTGGTACTTTCGCTGCCGATCGCGATATTGACAGCGATCCTGATCAAGCTGGATACGCGTGGACCTATATTTTACAAGCAGGAACGTGTAGGAATGAACGGCCATGTCTTCAACGTTATCAAGTTTCGCTCAATGAAGACTGATGCGGAAGAGGACGGGAAACCATTGTGGGCCGCTACCAACGATGAGCGGACGACAAGAATTGGCAGCATCATTCGGAAACTTCGCATCGATGAAATACCCCAGTTCTGGAACATCATAAGAGGCGATATGAATTTTGTGGGCCCCCGGCCCGAGCGGCCGCATTTCGTCAAGCAGTTGGCTACGGAAATACCATATTTCGAACATCGCCATCTGGTCGCTCCCGGATTGACCGGCTGGGCGCAAATAAAGTATCCATATGGAGCTTCGGTCAGCGATGCAATACAAAAGTTGCAGTACGACCTGTACTACATCAAAAACCAGAGTTTGACCCTTGATTTGGTAATAGTGTTCGAGACAGTCAAAACCGTGCTTTTTGGAAAGGGCGGGCGTTAGATGTCTTTAGGTAAGTAGGAAAAAGTATGGCGAAAAACGATTTAGTTCTGCGAGGAATCGAGATGAGAATAGTGTTATTTATCA
This sequence comes from Pyrinomonadaceae bacterium, assembly GCA_041749555.1. Classification (GTDB taxonomy): domain Bacteria; phylum Acidobacteriota; class Blastocatellia; order Pyrinomonadales; family Pyrinomonadaceae; genus OLB17. The sequence goes on from JBGTBC010000143.1 coordinate 8,587, forward strand.
GAAATATTCTGTTGGCCTCAGCCGGTATAGCTGTGTTTGCCGGGGTTGCGATCTGTCAATCGGCCGATCCATCGAAGAAGGATGCAATTGAGCGATCTACCGCACCTCAGGTGGCGCAAGACACGATGGTTCGCACTGAGGAGGACAGCGATTCTCCGGACGACGAGATCCTTCCGTACTACAACAATTACCTTAAAGAGTACCGGTTGGGCCCAAGCGATGTGATCTCGGTAGAGGTGTTCGGCCAGTGTCCAGACTACTGCAAGACGAGCATATCGATCCCGCCAAATGCGCGTATTTCATATCCGCTTATTCGGGAGGGTATATTAGTCGCCGGTAAGACCGTTGAACAGATCGCCGCTGAGATCACAAAGAAGCTGGACGAGTATATTATCGACCCCAAGGTCACCGTCACACTCGACAAAGCCATGTCTACCCGCTATAGCGTAATGGGCAATGTGGCTTCTCCCGGCGTGAGAGTAATGGATCGAAAAGTGAGCGTTTATGAAGCGATACTTGAATCTGGCGGCGTTACCAAGAATGGTGACCGCAACAAGGTTTACATAGTGAGCTACACAAACGATGGCCGACTTTCCCGAAAAATGGTCAGCCTGGCCCAGATGGAGAGCGGGAAGGCAGACATGGTCTTCTTAAGCCCGGGAGATCAGGTTTTTGTTTCTGGCAAAGGGTTTTCGATCGATAAGGTATTCGACATCATCGGTAAGGCCAGCGCAGCGAGATTGCTTTTTGGCATACCTTTTTAATCCTGGCCTTTAGAAAAGCCTGTCATACATGAAACCGATTCTGACATTGGTAATAATCACTCTGATCGCGCTTTCCTTTCAAACCGTAAAGGCGGATTGGGTCAGGCAGGAAACAAACAGCCTCGCATGGTTTCGCGACATTTATTTCCTCGATCATAAAAAGGGCTGGATCGTCGGCGCCGATGGAGTGATGTTCGTGACTGAGGACGGCGGCAACA
>JBGTBC010000144.1:0-15467 GCA_041749555.1 Pyrinomonadaceae bacterium
CTTTGGGATCGTGTCGCGCAAACTGCGCTTCGGTTCCCAGCCGAGCAGCGTTCGGGCCCGTGTTATGTCGAGCTCGTAATGGTCGTTGGCTCGGTCGATCATCCACGGCTTGATAAACTGATCGGCCCCCGGCAGCTTCTCTAGCACCCATGCTCCCGCCTTTGCCAGCGGCGCAAACACACCGGGCACTTCCAGAGTCTCCAATTCCTCGCCATGGATCAGGCGGGCAAAAGTATGCTGAAGCTCGTCGTAACTAAGCGTTTCCGGTTCGCCGATCAGAATCGGTGACTCCGGTGGAAGCTGCGCCCGACGCTCGACCATCAGATCGATCGCGTCCACCAGATCGTCCATGTGTATAAACGACTGTCCGTGGGACGTGCTGCCGGAATAGACACGGCTTGTAAACTTCCGCTCGTAGATGCGCTGCATTTGGTGGGCCAGCGGGATCGAATGACAGAGGTCGTCATACACACCGGCGATGCGCAGCAGAACGGCGGGAATCGCGCCGCGTTCATCGTGGATAAGTTCCTCGGTGCGAACCTTCGATTCCGGGTACGCCCAGGTCGGCTCTATCGGCCAATCCTCGTTGATGAACTGCCCGGGCTCGGCCGGCCGGTGGACGAGCATCGTGCTTGAGAAGACAAACTGCTCGACTTTGAAATCGTGCTCGCGTAATCCCTTAAGCAAGCGTCCCGTGCCTTTCACCGTTATTTCGTCATATTTCTCGCTCGGCTCGCCAAAGAAATCGTAATAGGCGGCGAGATGGATCACCGAGACGATATTCGATCCGTGATGTTCACGGAGGACGCTCAAGCCTCTGCTCACGCTCTCGTCCGAAGTGATTTCGACGGGCATGTAAGTGCATCCGGGCGGCATTAGCTCAGAAGCCTCGCGGTCAAAACCGACGACCTCGCCGAAGCGTCCCGCAAACCGCCGCATTACCGCCGAACCGATCCTTCCGCCTGAGCCAGTTACAAGGACAAATCCATTCTCTGTTTCGGTTTTCCTTTCGGCTTTGTTGACACTTTCCGTATTCATACTGTTCCTCCCGTCGCGCGTTCCGGCCGGACTATATAGTTCGCACGAATTCAATCGTCGGCTCATCGGAATTGATCAAACCCTGAAAACAGGATTCCTATTGATTCAATTAGTACTTCTATCTACCGGTTACGTCACTTCGCGGCATCGCTAAGCTCCTTCTTATCGGATTTGCCCGTATACTCTTCCGGGTGTGCGTAGAATATGCGCATACATTCATCGCTGTCGAAGTAATACATTAGGCCATCGTGTTCATACTCTCCGGCGGCATTTGTTTTATCGACCCGCATACCGCAAACGGGGTCTAAATGATTCTTATGATCCATCTTTTGCTCCTCATTTTTTAAGCGTCCAGTAAAGCTCCGTTTTTGACAACTCCTAACAGATCTCGAAAACTTCAGTTTATCCAATAGTGCCGCTCCGCCTGATGCGGAGCCGCCGAGCTAACCCTGGCGGATGTGTTGCGAGCTAACCGTGCCGCAACAGCCGCCTGCACGATCGACAACCGGCAGGCTCGTCGCCTGATGTTCGTCGAGTTTGCTCGCCGCTTCTTCGAGAGAATCATCCGCGCCGCAGCAAGCGGACGCGGGTTGCATAATTTCCTTGACGCTGACTTCGGAAGCCTTAAGATCCTCGGCCGCCACGCTGTGACAGATGTCGCGCTCGGTGACCACGCCGACCAGCTTGAGGTTTTCGGCATCCTCAACCACCGGCGCGCAGCCGCAGCCTGAATGTTTCATCGCCTGTGCGGCATGTGCTGCCGTCTCCTGCGGCGTGCAGCACGCAGCTGCTTCAATCGGTTTCATTACATCACTACAACAACTCATTTTTTTCTCCTTCTTGATTCAAGTTTTCGGTTACCTCTTTTTCGCAAATAGTAACCAGCCCAGCAACACACCAATGCCCAGGGTGATCAGCGTTGGTATCCACATCCAGCTATACCCGCCCATTCCTCCCTGGCCCGTTGTCCCGCCGCCCATCATTCCGCCGCCCGTATGCCCGTTGCCCATAAATGATCCTGACATTGTGCCGAAGCCGAAGATCAGAAAAAGAACAACAACGATCACAAACGCTATAATCAGGCCTGTTTTATTCGATTCGTTCATAATATTCATCTCCTTTGTGTACGCGACCTTAGGGCCGCTATTCATCACGATTCCGCCATACCAGTGGCTCTTGAGCCAGACGCTCATTTGCGACTATGTGACCCGGAAGTTCCGCATCATCCCCATATCCTCGTGTTCGAGAATGTGACAGTGGTAAAGGTAGAGACCGGGATGACGCGTGAATGTCACTTGTACGCGAACGGTCTCACCTGGTAGGACCAGCACGGTGTCCAGCCAACCGGCGTCGACGATACCCGCACGTAACGCATTGGATGCGCCTCCGCCTTTCCGATCGACCACTCGAAACTGACGGCCGTGTATGTGTATGGGATGCGCAGCCTGCATACCCATAGGATTTGAAAGGTTCTCGAACTGCCAGAAATGTGTTGAGCCGGCCGCAACCGTCTCATCCGAGGCGACGCCGGTCATTTCAAATGTCCTTCCGCCGATCGACCATTCCATCCGTTGAAACGATATAGGAATGCGTCGCACGGGAACATTCCCGCTGGGGGACCACGAGGCATCGAACGACGACAGCCGCTCAGGTACGCGGAAGGCCGGGCCTTTTCCAGCGCGTGTTCGCAATGTCATCACGCGAAGCGGAGTTCCATTCGGAGTGTTCGAATTGACGCCCCGCATACCGCCGCTACGCATACCACCGCCCCTCATGCCACCCATTCCACCCATCCCGACCAAGCCGGCATCAGCTTCGGAGTATGCCTGACTGTCGAGGTGAACCTCCGTACCGGCGGGAAGGGCAGTCAGATCTAACAATATGTCCGCTCGTTGGCCAGGTGCCAGAGTGAGAATCTGCTGAGTTACCGGGTGCTCCAGAAGCCCGCCGTCACCGCCGATCACGACCATCTTTATGTCATTACTCCACGCCAGCTTGTAGATTCGCGCATTCGAACCGTTCAATAGGCGCACTCGGTGCCAGGCAGCGTCCACTTCTGTTGTCGCCTGCGGCCTGCCGCTAACCATCACTCGGTCACCAAGGAAGCCATTCATCATCTCCATCATGCTTCCGCCGTGAAAGACAAGCTGATTTTGTCCGTCGAATATTCGATCCTGGAGTACACACACGAGTTCGTTTTCGCCCGAGGGTAGAGCGAGAGCGTCTTCTTCATCATCCCGAACGATAAGCATCCCCGCCAAGCCTTGGTAGACCTGTGCGCCGGTTCGCATATGTGGATGCGGATGATACCAATATGTGCCGGCCCGGTTTGTTACCTCGAACTCATACACATATTCCTTCCCCGCGCCGACCGCAAGGCGTGGATGGCCGTCAGCATTCTCTGGCACGTCCAAGCCGTGCCAGTGGACGATCGAGGGTTCGGGGAGTTTGTTGGCGAAACGAACGCGAACCTTTTGGCCGCGTCGTAAGCGAATGACCGGACCAAGGTAGGAACTCGCAATCGTCTGAAGCGTGTCTGTCGGCCCTTTGATGAGTTGGCCCGTGAATCGCCATACGGGCGTCGGCCGGCCCGGCAGCAAAACTACTTCGTCAGGCGCCGCGGTCAGAACCAATTCAACGTCCGGAATGAACTCCGGTTTCGCTTCTGATCGCTGCTGCGCACACGAGCTGAACAGAATTCCTGCGCCCGTCGAACTCAATACTGCTGAGCCTACTAACGCAGACTGTAAAAATTTACGACGCTCCATAACAAAATCTATCTCTTTGCAGGCGACAGGAATTTCCAAACGAACTCGGTGTAAATCGGCCGTCCGCGGAGCTGGCATTGACCGGACGTTACGTCGGTATCATTTCCATATTCGTCTACTTTTTCATCGTCATCATTTTCTTGCCGGCCTTTTTTGCGGCGGGCTTCATCATCATGGCGAAGTGCTTGACCAGATCATTAGCGTGCATCGCGACCTGCTTACTGTCAGGTTTATCGGCCCGTACCGCTGTCTCAAGTGCGGAGACGTGCTCTTTTACCATTGCCCGGTCCTTGTCCATTTTTTCCATCTTCATCTTCATTTTTTCTTTCATTTCCGGGCTCATGCCAGCCATTTGCTTTTGATGGAGAGCCTCCATAGCATCAAGGTTGTGCCTGATCTCGGCGACGGCAGCACGAGCGAATTCCATGTCCGGGCCGTTTGGTGTCAGGGCCTGGTCGCGAAGCATCCGTGAAAAGTCAGCCATGGTCTTTGTGTAGGCCATCATCAGCTTGTGATTCGGGCTTTTTTTCATTTCCGCCATCATTTTAGCGTCGCCGCCCATTTTCTTAGCGTCTTGAGCGACAACGCCGCCGACGCAAAACAGAACCACAATTATCGCGGTCCAGATCGCTATCATTTGTTTTCTCATAAATACCTCTTAGATTTCCCCGATCACCTTCTGCAGGTGCGCATGCACCTCGGTCGCGACCACGTTTATCGCGGGGTTCCCAACCATCGACATCATTTCGATCGGATCGATCGCCGCGACCACCGATCTGGCCTTGTCATCCGCCTCGTAGACAATGACGTTGCACGGCAAAAGCAATCCGATATTGATGTCCTCTTGCAGCGTCCTGTAAGCCAGCGGTGGATTGCACGCCCCTAGGATCACATAGCGGCGAAACTCAACGCCGAGCTTCTCCTTTAGTTTTTCGTCAATCCGAATTTCGGAAAGAACGCCGAATCCTTCTCGTTTGAGAGCTTCGCGTGTACGCTCAACAGCCTCATCAAACGCCGCCTCAACCGTGCGGCTAAACCCATACCCTTTTATTTCTACTTGCTGTGCTTTCATTTTTCCCCTCTCCCCAACAAACTCCCCAACAAAAGAATGTCTACAAATAGTCGCAAGTTCTTTGCCACCAGTTTGACGCTTAATTGGCGGGTACTTGAGCCACTGAGTGACAATTTTCCGCGGTCAAATTCGCACATTCGCCAGCGCGACCGAATACAGCCGAGAATGACCGGGGCTCGTTCTTGATTAAATCAGAATGTTGTGAAGTGTTCAGTGTGCCAACGTACAAAGGCGTCGTATGGAATGCGAAGTATTCATTTTTTCCGACCAGCCAAATTTTGGCCGTCTTTTGAGCCCGTTTAATGAACGGATGGAACAGATGGGGTCATCTAAGAGGTTAACCCGTAGTCAAGCGCACCTTAATCAGGCGCACCGTTGGCCGGTGTTTTTGGAGGATGCGTTTTATTTCAAACTCGCTTACGCTGTTATTGGCGAATGCCATCGTCTATTCGTGCAAGTATGGACTATGCTACATGTAACCGGATCGGCTCATTTACGGCAAAAAAAGGCCGCCTCTTGGGCAGCCTTTCCCGTGAAATGAAGCGAGCAGATTAATAGACCGAGCGGTCGGCGGAGTTGATCTTTACGCCGCCGTTGGTGGTTATGACGCGGATAGGTGGGCCGCCGCCGTTTAGGGCTGTGGTGATCCTTTTTGAGCGGGATTTTGGAGACCACTCGTCACCTCTGATGTTTTCCTCAGTAATGTTGAGGCTTGGGATATCGCTCTTGAATCCGCCATTGACGGTGCCTGTTTCGACGGTCGCCGCATAATTCACCGGCAGTGTGATATTTACGCCTCCGTTGGTCGTGGTTACATCGAGGCCGCTGCCGCGCCATGAGCTTCCCGAAAGCGAAACGTTGACGCCGCCATTGGTTGTCCGGCCCTTTACACTGCCTGAAACATTGGAAATGTTGATACCGCCATTGACGGTCTCAAATTCAGACGAGCCGTCAACGCCGCTGATCGAGATACCGCCGTTATGGGCCCTCAGATCCAGGTTGGTCGATCGGGGTACAAGTATCTGGTAGGAGACGGACCAATTCCTGTCCTCCGAAGAGCCGTCCGCTTTGATGGTCCCGCCTGTGTTGATGCGGATCGAGCTGGCAGCGGCCCTAGCAGCATCCTCGGTGAGGCCCCATGTCTGGACGCATGCCCTTACGAGGACGTCACCGCGATCTTCGCCCTTAACCGAGACTCCGCCATTTTTACCGGCGTCGACGGCGACCATCCCGGACGCCGGAACGGTGAGTTCCCTGAGGTCAGAAACGGAAACTTTTTCGTCGGACCAGTTGTTGTTATTAGAACAAAAAGCGTTGGATCTTTCCTTGGCAGCCTTGACCCTTTCCTGAGCAAAGGTAGTGGCCGCGGTCATGCCGATCGCCAATGCGATGCATAGAACCGCAATATACTTTAAGTTACGAGAAATGAATGTCATCTTGAAAAATGCCTCCAGGTGAATTGATAAAGAAATTGTGATTTCTATTAGCAGTACACCGGAGAAATGCGGTTTGTGACAAAATATTTCTCTGTAGGTTGGATTCTAGGATACCTTAACAACAAGGCCATCGTGATTGACGCGCCAGTCGAGCACTTCGGCCCCCGGCTCGGAGGCAAGAGCTTTTTCAACTTCGGGCCTTCGCCCCTCTTCGCAAAAGAACGCGATACAGCCGCCGCCGCCGGCACCGCAGATCTTGGGGGCGATCGCTCCGTTCGCTAATGCTTTGTCAATAATGCGGTCCATTTGCGGCGTCGTGATATTTGGGGATAATCGCATTCGCTGCGGGTGGCTCTCGGCCAGCAGCTCTCCTACCGAATTCCAATCGTGGTTCAAAACGGCTGATCGCATTTTGATCGACGTATCCCGAATAAGGTCAAATATTTCAAATATCTCCCGGTCGCCATCAATGTGGCGCTTTGTGATCTCCCAGTTGTTGATACCCGAATTTCTCGGCTCGCCGGTGTAGCAAATGGCAATACGCGGCTCGAGATGAGCGGCATCCACCGGTAATTCTTCGCGTGTGATCCCGTCAGGCCGAAAATGAAGGCAGGCGACCCCGCCATAGGCGGCAGGGTAATAATCCTGAAAGCCGGTCGGCACGCGGATCACCTGGCATTCGATGTTGGCGGCGATCGGAATGAAACGGTCTGGGGTGTAACGGTCATCGACAAGCCTGTTAAGGGCGCCGATGCAAGCGATGGTCAGGGTTGAGGATCCGGCAAGGCCCGCTCCCGCGGGTGCCTTGGATTCGGTAGTCAGATGAAAACCAGTTTCGGGCCGAAAAAAGTAAACGAGTTTGGATAAAAGCGGAAGCCTTTTTTCGTCTCGAAGACTCGATATCTCATCGATTGTCGTCTCGACCCGATCGCGTTGATCGACCGACTCGAGTATTATCCGTCGGTCGTTACGCGTTTCTATCCGGCAGTGAGCGAGCAGGCTGACGGCGAAATTTACCGTTGCAGCTCCTTCATGGAACAAAAAGAGCGGCGGTATGTCGATCGTTCCGCCGGCCAGATCAACCCGGGTCGGAGCTGAAGATTCAATTATCACTAATATTTAACCTCGAATGCTGAGATGAATGGGAATTTTAACGCAGAAGACGAAAAATCAATATACGGGAAGGCTATTTTTTCTTTCTGAATGTCGCTTTCTTTTTTCTGGCCGGATTTACTTTCGTGCGTCGGTCAGCACTGTTCGGCTCGCGCGTCAGATGCAATCGTTCCCCCAGGTCCTGCAAAGTGGTTAGTCCCGCTTCTTCGACAGCAAGCAGCTTCTCTTCGATCATCTGGATCGTTTCCGGATCGGCATCTTCGACTCTGTCTGACAGCCAATACCGCTCTATCACATAAAAAACGATGATGCCGATCAGTACAATAAAGAAGAGAGCAACGCCGATCCGGCTAAAATCGCCGATGATCGAAGTAATAGCTCCGCTGAAAAAATATCCGACGCCGGAAAGCAGCATTACCCAGAGCAGGCAGCTTATGCAGCTAAGCATCAGGAAGCGTAAATACGGCATCTTACCGACGCCGTAGAATACACACATGGCGACCCTTATCCCATAAATATACTTGGATATAATGATCGCGGAAGCTCCGAATTTGGCGATCAGTTTCTCGACGCGCGGCTGGGCAACCTGATAAAAGCGATAGTCCTTGGCATTCTCGTGAAAGATCCTGCCGATCATATAGCCGAAGCTATCGCCCACCATTCCCCCCAAAGTTCCGAACAAGATCACTTTCAGAAAGCTGTAAGGCCCAAAAAAGGAGCTGTGGGCGAGAACGCCGGCAACCAGCAGGGTAATATCACCTTCGACGGTGCAAAGAGCGAAAACAGCGTAAATGCCGTATTGTTCGATGAACTGGTAGAAGGGATATTGTTCCATATAGGCGGCGGCAAAGGTTAAGGGGCTGTCCAAAGAGTATCTTTCTGCTGCCTGCGCAGTCAACAAATGGGACTTAGGCTGGAGCCGGCAGCGGAATCAAATCGGGACCACGATAGAACCCCGATCAGTTGCCGTCCCTCAGTTAACCATCTTGTTTGACTGTTGTTAGGCTAGTGTCTAAAATCTCGTTAGTTTAGATAACTCCAAACCTCGTATTATGGTTGAATCCCCGCAACATTTAAAGAAGCGCATTGGCATCGATATTTCGAATACCGGCTTGACCGCAGTCATCGTTGATAGTGATGACGCGATCGAGGCGGTGCGTACAATTGAACAATCCGAGATAGAAGACAGCGTTGCGGGAGTGACAAAACTGGTCGAAGGCCTCAGGTCCGAAAAGTATAGTTTCGACACGATCGGAGTGGCGGTTCCTGGATTGATCGATAAAAAAACAAACCGGGTAGCGTTTTCCGCAAACTTTCCGGGTCACTCGGATGTTGATCTGGTGCGCGAAGTTTCAGCCGCGACTGGGGTTTCCGTCGTTCTCGAAAACGATGCAAATGCCGCTGCTTACGGCGAATTTTCGCTAGGGGCAGGGCGTGGGAGCCGGGACATCTTTTATGTGACTCTCGGGGATGGCGTTGGCGGAGCTTTCATACTCGACGGGAAAATATGGCGCGGGTCAGCCGGATTCGCGGGTGAATTCGGTTATGTAGCTATCAATTCCGAAGGTCGGAGACTCGAAAATGTAGCATCTTCGAGCAACATCGTTCAACGTACCCGGAGCAGGTTTCACCAGGACAGCACGTCGTCGTTGAATAAGCTCGCCGAAGAATCGATCACACTTGACGAAATCATCGCCGCGGCCGAAAGAGAGGATGATTTTGCTCAAATGATGCTCGAAAGGACCGGAATGTATATCGGCACCGCGATCGCAGGCGTTATAAACCTCCTCAATATCGAGAAGATCGTTATCGGCGGAGAAATAATGAAAGCAAAGCACCTCGTCCTGGATGCGATAATCGCCAGGGCACGCGACTTGTCGTTTCCCAAAGCATTTGAGTCGACAGAGATAGTTCAGGGCGAATTGGGAGCAAATGCGGCCGCCGTCGGAGCCGCTTTTATAAGCAGCCTTTCGGACAAGTCGAAATAATGAATTTTGATACCCGGGTACATTAACAGAACTTATTTTTTATGGAATTGCCTAATTGAACGGGCTCAGTTAATTTTTAGCTTTGTGCAATTTGCGGAATTTCCCAGTTTTAGTAGAATCGAAAACAGTTTTACTGCGAGAATTTGGATAGAAATTGGTTCAGGGCCTTCTCGGCTCATTGCGAGATCTGAGAAAAGCCGGGGCTAAATTATTGTAAGTTTTTCACGGCGATTGATCTTACGATGGCGCAATTCTTTAATAAAAGTGCGAATAATATTGCCCGGATCAGCATGGTCACGGTGGCCGTCCTGGCCGGGACTGCGTTTTACGGCTATACACAGTTCGCCAGATCTTCATATCTCACGGGCCGTTACGTCGAAAAACAGCAGCCCGTCCAGTTTAGCCATAAGCACCATACGGGCGATGACGGCATAGACTGCCGTTATTGCCATTCGACAGTGGAGACCACGGCCTCCGCCGGTATGCCTTCGACGCAGACCTGCATGAATTGCCATAGCCAGATCTGGGCTGACAGCCCGTATCTCGAGCTGGTGAGGGCGAGCTTTCGTGATAATAAGCCGATCGAGTGGCAGCGGGTCCATGACCTGCCGGAATTTACCTATTTCAACCACAGTATACATGTGGCCAAGGGCGTAGGCTGCTCAACGTGTCACGGAGAGGTTGACAATATGCCGGCCTTGTTTCAGGAGAATACCCTCCAGATGGAATGGTGTATCGCATGCCACCGGGCACCGGAACAGTTTATAAGGCCGAAGTCTGAGATATACAACATGCAGTGGCAGGACAACGAGCTTGACGCGGCGGAACGTACCAAACTTAAGACCGATTACAAGATCCGCAGCAGAGAATTATTGACCAGCTGCTCGACCTGTCACCGATAGAGCAATCTTTAGAGGAACCTGAACGCAAATGCCAAGTTCATCAAGCAATCAAACATTCGCCTTATTACGTGACAAGATCCTGTCGCAAAACGGTAAGGAATACTGGCGAAGTATCGAGGAGCATGCCGACACGCCCGAATTCCGCGAATTTATTGCAGAAGAATATCCTCACGAGATCGAGGAGTGGGATAACAGCCTAAGCCGCCGTAATTTCGTAAAGGTAATGGGGGCTTCGCTGGCGTTGGCGGGGCTGAGCGGGTGCGTTATTCAGCCGCCGGAGAAGATCGTTCCTTACGTGACATCTCCGACCGGAATGCTTCCGGGCCGGCCGAATTTCTTTGCCACGGCAATGTCGATTGGCGGCGTCGCAACCGGACTTCTCGCAAGATCGTATGAAGGGCGTCCAGTAAAGATCGAGGGAAATCCGCAGCACCCGGGAAGCCAGGGGGCAACAGATGTAATGGCCCAGGCATCGCTTTTGGGAATGTACGATCCTGATCGATCGCAGGAAGTTACGTTCAGGGGCGGTTCGGGAACTTGGGCAACTTTCATGACCGCCGTTCGATCGTCGATCGAACAAAACCGTGCTGACGGCGGGGCCGGTATCAGGTTTTTGACGGAGACGGTCACCTCACCCACTCTCGTCGACCAAATGGCCAAGATCAAGGCCGAGCTTCCGAATTCCAAATGGGTGCAGTACGAACCCGTAAACAAGGATAACGCCCTGGCTGGAGCGAAGCTGGCCTTTGGCACGCCGGCCCAAACCGTCTATCGCTTTGATCGTGCGGAACGGGTGCTGTTGCTGGACGCTGATATATTTTCCGGTTTCAACGTTGGGTACATCAAGGACTTCACCAAACAGCGTGTCTACTCTGAAACCAAGAAAGACATTTGCCGCCTATATTGTATAGAAACGACCGTCACCATCACCGGCGCTAAGGCAGACCATCGTCTTGCAGTGAAGCCAAGCCAAATGGCCGAGATCGCGAAAGCGGCGGCAGCGGCCGTCGGTGTTTCCGGAGCAACGTCAACCTACACAGAAAATCAGGCATGGATAGCGGCGATGGCAAAGGACCTGGCGGCATTTCGCGGGCGTTCGCTCGTAGTTGCCGGCGATAACCAGCCCGCAGTCGTGCATGCCCTTGCTCACGCGATGAACGCCGCACTCGGAAACGTCGGCGAAACGGTCATCTATACGGAACCGATGTCTCCGGGATCCGAAAAGCTGCAGATCGAACAACTTCGCGAGCTGATCACAGAGATCGATGCGGGCGTAGTAAAGATGCTGGTTGTTTTGGGCGGAAATCCGGTCTTTACGACCCCGGCTGATCTCAAACTGAATGGCGAGCGAATGGCAAAGGTCCCGCTCCGGGTCCATCTCGGGCTTTATGCTGACGAGACCGCTGAACATTGCCAATGGCACGTACCTGAAAAGCACTATCTTGAGGGGTGGAGTGATTCCAGGGCATATGATGGGACCGCGACGATCGTGCAGCCGCTGATCGAACCGCTGTATGGCGGCAAGAATCTCCACGAAATGGCCCAGCTTTTCCTGCGGGAGAATTTCGAAAAGAAGGACCACGATATCGTAAAGGAATTTTGGCAAGGACAGAACATCGCTGCCGCTGCGACCCCTGTCGCTCAGCCGGCTGCGAGTCCGACACCCGCAATTGCAAACACTGCCGCGTCCCCAGCTCAGACCAACGGAGCGGCTCCTGCGTCCACGGCGGCCAGACCGGCCGGTGCGGCCACTTTTGAAGATAATTGGAGAAGAGCTCTCCACGATGGCATAGTTCCTAATACTGCTTCTGCTGCCAAAACGGTCACGGCTTCGACTGCGTTCCTGAGCCAGCCTTCAACCGTACCGGCGGCGAACGGCGAACTTGAGATCTCGATATTGCCTGATCCGACGATTTATGACGGGCGGTTTGCCAACAATGGATGGCTTCAGGAACTTCCGAAACCGTTGAACAAGATCACCTGGGACAACGTTGCTCTGATAAGTCCTAGAACGGCCGAACGTCTTGGTATAAACACTGACCTTGACGAAAGGGAATATGCGGGCGGAGTGAGGGGCACGAGTTTTATCAATACCAAGGGCGGTAATACTTTTTCGGACCTTGTGACACTGACATATCAGGGAGCCGACATGCAAAAGCCGGTCCCGATGTGGGTCACACCCGGACAGCCGGATGATGTTATTACTCTTTTTATGGGTTACGGCCGGACCCGGGCGGGGCGGATCGGGACAGGGATCGGATATAACGCGTTCGACGTTCGGCGTTCGGATGCGATGAATTCAGGATTCGGCAAGATCGCGAAACGTGCTGGTGAAACCACGACGATCGCATCCACGCAGATCCATTTTAATATGGAAGGCCGTGATCTTCTCCGCGTGTGGAACCTTGATGAGTTCAATAAAAATCCGGACGTCGGGCATCAGCACGATGAGTATCCCAAGTCGATGTACCCTTACGAGGAGCATCAGGCAGTCTACAACAAGCATTACAAGTGGGGGATGACCATTGACCTCAATTCTTGTGTCGGCTGTAATGCTTGCGTCCTGGCCTGCCAGTCGGAGAACAATATTCCCGTAGTGGGCAAGGAACAGGTCGAGCGAAGCCGTGAAATGCATTGGCTGCGGATCGACACTTACTATGGCGGCGGAGATCTCAGCAACCCCGACGGCCCTCATTTTCAGCCGGTACTTTGCCAGCAGTGCGAACAGGCACCTTGTGAAGTGGTATGCCCGGTCCACGCAACTGTGCACAGCGCCGAGGGCCTTAACGACATGGTCTATAACCGCTGCGTCGGGACCCGTTATTGCTCAAATAACTGCCCTTACAAGGTCAGACGCTTCAATTTCCTGCTCTATCAGGATTGGAACACGCCACAGTACAAATTGATGCGCAATCCGGAAGTCACGGTGCGTAGCCGCGGCGTGATGGAAAAGTGTACGTATTGTACTCAAAGGATCTCAATGGCCCGGATCGAGGCGGAAAAGGACGGCCGCACTATTCGTGATGGCGAGGTTGTGACGGCCTGCCAGGCTGTATGTCCGACGGACGCGATCATTTTCGGCAATATGCACGATGAGGACAGCAAGATAGCCAAGACCAAGAAGGACAAGCGCAATTACATATTGCTGAACGAACTGAACACTCAACCGAGGACCACGTACCTTGCCGGGTTGAAGAACCAGAATACAGAAATGCCGGATCACAAATCGCGGCTCAAATCTGACGACGACCATTAGTAGTTGACGTTGTTTCATGTGTCCGGCTCGTATGGACACCAAAAGCCAGACTTTCGCGACAATATGCAGGACGCAAAAGAAACCAAAGAAAAACTACACCCGGCGATGATCGAGGGTAATCATACCTACGCCAGCGTAACTGACAAGATCAGCGACGTCACGCTGAAGAAGCGTACGCCTTTTCACTGGTTCATAGGCTTTACGATTGCGTTCATGGTCGCTCAGCTGCTGCTTTTTTCGACGATATGGCTGCTCGCGAACGGTATTGGGATCTGGGGAAACAATCAGCCGGTAGGCTGGGCGTTCGATATTATCAATTTCGTGTGGTGGATCGGTATCGGCCACGCCGGAACGCTGATCTCAGCGATCCTGCTCCTGATGAATCAGAAATGGCGAACGTCGATCAACCGGTTTGCCGAGGCAATGACGCTCTTTGCGGTGGCTTGCGCCGCGATGTTTCCGCTGCTGCATACAGGCCGTCCGTGGCTAGCGGCTTATTGGCTATTCCCATATCCCAACACCATGGGTATATGGCCCAATTTTCGCAGCCCGCTTATTTGGGACGTATTTGCGGTTTCGACCTATGCAACGGTCTCGCTGTTATTTTGGTATGTTGGATTGATCCCGGATCTTGCGACTCTTCGCGATCGTGCCAAGAACAAATATTTTAAGTTTGTCTATGCCGCGCTTTCGTGGGGCTGGCGAGGTTCGGCCAGGCATTGGCATCGATACGAGATCACATATCTGATCCTCGCCGGCATTTCAACACCGCTTGTGCTTTCGGTTCACTCGATCGTTTCATTCGACTTCTCGGTGTCACAGGTGCCGGGCTGGCACGCAACGATCTTCCCTCCGTATTTTGTGGCCGGAGCCGTATTTGCCGGCTTCGCAATGGTGCTCATCCTCTGTATACCGCTTCGCCGCTGGTACGGGATGCAGGATTTTATTACCCACACCCATCTTGTTTTTATGGCCAAGGTGATGTTGGCGACAGGATTGATCGTCGTCTACGGGTACGCGATGGAAGGCTTCTTCGGGTGGTACAGCGCTTCGCAGTATGAAGTGTTCATGGTCAAGAACCGCGTCTGGGAAGGGCCGTATTGGTGGTCATACTGGCTCTTGTTATTTTGTAATGGTTTATCTATCCAGCTGTTATGGTTCTCGAGGTTCAGAAATAGTGAATTTTGGCTATTTACGATCTCAATCGTCGTAAGTGTGGGTATGTGGCTCGAGCGATTCGTAATTATCGTCACGAGTCTGCACAGGGATTTTCTGCCGTCATCGTGGGCGATGTATTCTCCGACGGTATGGGACCTTTCGATGTTTGTCGGGACGATCGGATTTTTCTTCACGCTGATCTATCTATTTGTACGATTTGTCCCGATCATTTCAATGTTTGAGGTGAGGACGCTGCTGCCGGAAGCGAATGTTCATGGCCATCATCAGGATTTTGAGGAGAATGTGATCGAGGTCGAATATACATACGATCGGACCGATCCGCCGAACAAGTAAGTTCTGAGTTCCGCCTTTAGGCGGCATTGATTGATGTATGGCCGCCTAAAGGCGGGACTCAAAACGGAGATTATGGGAAACAACCTTTACGGGATACTAGCCGAATTCGACTCGGCGACTGAGCTGGTAGATGCCGCGCGAAAGGTTCGTGACGCGGGGTATACCAAAACAGACGCGTTTACGCCCTTCCCGCTGCATGAGATCGACGAGGCTCTTGGGATCAAGCGAAGTATTTTGCCTTACCTGATCTTTGCGGGCGGCTTGACGGGGCTGTTTGCCGGTATCGGGCTGCAGTATTACGTCCATGTGTTCGATTGGCCGCTCATCGTCGGCGGACGGCCGCACTTCAGCCTGCCATCGTTCGTGCCCCCGGCATACGAAC
>JBGTBC010000145.1:0-8196 GCA_041749555.1 Pyrinomonadaceae bacterium
GCAGATCACAGGCTAGTGGAGTTTTCTGGAAGAGGCAGGCTCCCTTTCTAAATTTGAGAGCCGTATAATAAATATATGAATGACAATGAAAATCGAGAAGAAAAACTTGCTGAATCGAGGGCCCGAACGAAGGAACTTCAGCTGGAATTTGCGGAGCGCGGAGACGTTCTCGGCTGGTTCGAGGCTCTTTACAAAGAATCGAGCGGCAACAACGAAAAGATCCCGTGGGCAGACCTTGAACCGAACCATTATTTTCGAACCTGGGCCGAGTCAACTGGTTTGAAGGGTAACGGACGTAAGGCACTTGTTGTCGGCTGCGGGCTGGGAGATGATGCCAAATATTTGCACGATCTTGGCTTCCACGTCATGGGATTCGACATTTCGCCAACAGCGATCGAATGGGCAAAACGGCTGCACGCGGACATCGATATTCAATTTGAAGTCGCCGATCTTTTCGATCCTCCCGCTGAGTGGGTAAAAAGTGGATTCGATTTTGTGCTTGAGATCTATACGATCCAACCTCTTCCGCTGGAGATGCGTCCGCAGGTCATCGATTCGATAGCGCGTTTCGTTGGCCAGAACGGCAGGCTGGTGATCGTAACGCGTGGAAGAGAGGATGACGAAGTGCCGGATGAAGTGCCGTGGCCGGTCTCGCGACGAGACCTCAGCCGACTGGAGGAGAACGGACTTGAAATGACCGCCTTCGTCGTAATGCCGCCGGTCGATGAAGATGAGCCTGACCGATTTATTGTCGAATACGTTAGAAAAGCTTAGCCTAGGCGAAAACCGCGCTTTGCTCCTCGAACTTTTCGCGCAGACTACCGCAAACTACATCGCACAGCTCGAAGACCGAATTGTCAGCGATCGAATAATATACGATGTTGCCTTCTTGTTTTCGGGAAATAAGCCCTGCGTCCTGCATCATTTTTAGATGCTTACTGACGTTAGGCTGGGTTGAATTGATCGATGCGGCGAGCTCGGTGACGCCCATCCGGCCCGTTTCCAATTGCTGAAGCATCTGAAGCCTGATCGGTTCCGAAAGCACCTTAAATCGTGCTGCTACTAAGCTTAAGGCCTCCGGTGACATATTGGGATGGTTGATTCTTTTCATATTTGACAATATAACTACATAGGCATATACTTATGTATCGATTAATTGTAATGCCTAAGGAGATAATTTTCAAGGACAATGATCAAACAAGCATCAGTACAAGAGATAAATGAGTTATTAGATTCGGGAGGCGAATGCCAGGTGATCGACGTTCGTGAGTTTTCGGAGTTCCACACGGAGCGGATCGCCGACGCGCAGTTAATGCCGCTTTCGAACTTTGAAAAGCATGCCGACGAGATCGACCACTCAAAGCCGGTCTATATTATGTGCCGGTCCGGTAACCGGGCAAAGCAGGCTGCCGAGAAGCTGATGAATAAAGGATTCACTGATATTCATGTAATCGAAGGTGGTATGACAGCGTGGTCCGGTGCCAGCCTGCCGGTGATAAAGGGGGAATCGAAGATCTGGTCCCTCGAGCGTCAGGTCAGGTTTGCGGCAGGGCTATTCATCCTGACCGGGATCTTGTTCGGCGGTTTTGTTAGCCCATACTTTTATCTTATTTCAGCATTTGTTGCTGTAGGGCTTGTATTCTCAGCGGCGACGGATACATGCGCTATGGGCATGGTCATGGCACGAATGCCGTGGAACAAGGCTCCGGCAAATTGTGAGCCGACGAAGACGCTGGCCAATTGATCATTAAAGGAACGGCAAAGTCATCTAGGAATGTCACCAATATTCATATTAGGGCTTGTTCTCAGTGCGGTGATCGGATTGTCACTCGGGCTGATCGGCGGTGGGGGTTCGATCCTTACGGTTCCGATCCTTGTCTACTTTCTTGGAGTCAGCCCGCACGAAGCGGTATCAATGTCACTTGCTGTGGTCGGGGCAACGAGCCTTCTCGGTTCTTACCTGCATTACCGGCAGGAGAATGTCGATCTTAGAGGCGGCATATTGTTTGGAGGGTCAGGGATCGTTGGGGCATTCCTCGGATCTCCTTTGACGAGGCTAGTCTCACCCGAAGCTCTTTTGATGATCTTCGGAGTGCTGATGTTCGTTGTCGCGATTGCGATGATCTGGCGTCGTAAGCATCAGATGGAAGAATCACTGCGGTTACCGCATCCTGCCAAGGGTTTGCTTGCCGGATTTGGCGTCGGCCTGTTGACCGGATTTCTCGGGGTAGGTGGAGGATTTCTAATTGTGCCGGCCCTGGTTTTTTTCGGTGGTATTACAATTAAGAAAGCAATAGGGACCTCGCTTTTTGTGATCTTTCTAAATTGTGTCGCAGGCCTGATCGGCCATCTCGGACAGGCAGAGTTCGATTGGGGGTTAACGGCGATGGTGATGGCTCTTGCGGTTGGAGGTGCTTTTCTCGGCACGATGCTTTCTCATCGGATCGCGGCACATCGTTTGCAGAGTATGTTTGCTATTCTCGTTCTGTGCGTTGGTGCGTTCCTGGTCGTGAAAAACTACGCGATACTCTTTTGAAATTGTTAAATTTTACGCACCGGAAGGAGAATCTTGACTATGAAATTCAAACAATTTTACCTGGGTTGTTTATCGCACGCTTCGTATTATCTGGGATCTGACGGTGAGGCTGCGGTAATAGATCCGCAGCGAGATGTCCAGCAATATATCGACGAGGCAGACGCCAATGGGCAGAAGATCAAATATGTGATCGAAACCCATTCACACGCGGATTTTGTTAGCGGGCATATTGAGCTCGCTTCAAAGACGGGCGCGGAGATCATTTATGGAAAGCGAGCAAACACAAAATTTCCGACACTAAAAGTTAAAGACGGCGATGAATTGAATGTTGGCTCAATAAAGCTGCGGTTTTTGGAAACGCCCGGGCACACGCCGGAGGGGATAACCATCATCGCCGAGGACACCACGGATGGTGCGGCGCCGTTAAAGATGTTCACTGGCGATACACTCTTCATCGGCGATGTCGGACGGCCTGATCTGATCGGCTCGAAGGGATTTACAGCTGAGCAAATGGGCGAAATGCTGTACGATTCGCTCCATGAAAAGATAATGCCGCTGCCTGATGAAACCGAGGTCTACCCGGCGCATGGAGCCGGCAGCCTCTGCGGCAAATCGCTTTCAAAGGAAACGTGGTCGACGCTCGGTAACCAACGGCAATTCAATTACGCCCTTCAGGCGATGTCAAAGGAAGAGTTTGTAAAGATCGTTGCGGCGGACCAGCCTGAGGTGCCGATGTATTTCCCACGGAGCGCAGCTAAGAATCTCGAGGGCTCGGCGGCCCTGGAAAACATCGAACCTCCGAAACCCCTGTCTACGGAAGAGATCCTCGGTTTCGATGGGGTCGTGATAGATGTTCGTTCGAGCGGCGAATACGGCGCGGCTCACATCCCAAATGCCGTCAACATTTGGCTTGCGGGCCAGTTTGCATCGTGGACCGGCACAATGATCCCTATCGGCACGCCGATCGCCATCGCGGCTGACACACAAGAGCAGGTAGATGAAGCATTTATGAGGCTGGCGCGGATCGGGCATGAAACCGCAACAGGCTTTATCTTAATGAAGGATTTTAACGGAGAGTTAAGAAATGTCGAACAGGTCCCGGTCGATCAGGTGCGGGAATTGGTCGAGAACGGCATTCAGTTCGTAGATGTAAGACGAGTGGCAGAGTACGCGAATGGACACGCATTGAACGCGATAAATGTACCCTTGGACAAATTGCCAAGTGATATAGACAAACTCGATCCGGCAAAGCCAACTTATGTGATATGCCAAAGCGGATATCGGTCGAGCCTGGGGACCAGCGTTCTAGAAAATGCCGGGTTTGAGAAGGTCTATAACGTCGCTGGTGGAACAACGGCGTGGGTTAACGCAGGATTAGAAACCGAAGTTATTTCAAGGGCATGTGCGAGCACAAGGTAGGTGATCGATATGAAAATAGTATTATTCGTGTTGTCAGCAATGTTTATCGTGAGCGGCTGCGAGACTGCACCGACAAAGACCACCGATTCGCCCGCAGTTGTTAGCAAAACAGGGATAAGCGAGGTCTCGCCCGCAGAGGCCCGTCCGGCCATCGAAGCGGCCTATTCGCAGTTTATCGATGTCCGCTCGCCGGAGGAGTATGCCGAAGGTCACGCATATCGAGCACGGAATCTTCCTCTCGACACGCTCGCGGAGAATCTCGACAAGATCGAAAAGCAGGAACCTGTCTATATAATCTGCCAAACGGACAATCGGTCTCGCGCGGCTGCAGAGATCCTCGTCAATGCGGGATTTTCAAGAGCCATAGTCGTTATCGGTGGAACCGATGCGTGGAAGGCCGCCGGATTGCCCATGGGAAGCGCAGTATCCCCGGTATCGTCTTCTGCTTTGAATGTACAAACTCAGAAGGCATTGATCTCAGCTCTCGAAGACGAACGGCGAGCAGAAGCCACATATCAGGCAGTACTTTTGAAATTCCCGGGAGCACGGCCGTTTGTGAACATTATCGAAGCTGAGAAACAGCATCAATCATTCTTACTGCCGTTATTCGCCAAATATAGAGTTCCCGTACCAATAAATGAATTCGACCCGGCGAAGATAACAGTGCCTGAAACCCTGATCGAAGCCTGCAAGGTGGGAGTTACAGCAGAAAACGAGAACATAGCCTTGTACGATGGTTTCTTTGAATTTGTTAAGGAGCCCGATATACGGGAAGTATTTACCCTGCTTCAGAGAGCCTCAAAAGATAATCACCTGCCAGCGTTTACGCGTTGTGCGGAAGGAAGAGGAATGGGTCAGGGCCGCGGACCGGGCAGAAGAGGCCCGAATTAGTCGGAGGTTATTTATGGATGGTTTAATCACTTTTTTATTAATAGTTGGAGCATGGCTGCTACTTCAGCTCGTCATATTGCCGAGGCTCGGCTTCAACACCTGAATGCGCGGAGCATGTGACGTCGGGTCCCGACGTAATAACAAAAAAACTGAAGTAGAAGATGACATTTAGAAACGATCGATCGGAGGAAATATGCAGAACGCGTCAAGTTCGAAACAGGAAGATGATCTAGCCAATGTGCAGAGATCTACAGGACAGTCGGGAGTTAAGCACTCGTATGGATATCGGAAGGAGGTTTCACTCCCCTTTGATCAGGCTGTAGCCCGAACATATGAGAAATTACAGGAAGAGGGGTTTGGGGTCCTCACCAAGATCGACTTAAAGGAAAAGTTCAAGGAAAAACTCGGTGTCGATTTTCGCGAGTATGTGATCCTGGGTGCCTGCAACCCGACTATTGCTCATCAGTCGCTGCAGGAAGAAATGGATCTTGGTTTGCTTTTACCGTGCAACGTTATAGTTTACGAGCAGGACGGAGGTTCAGTCGTCGCAGCTATAGACGCGAAGAGTATGCTATCAGTTACCGGCAACAGTAATCTGGAAGAATCAGCCTCGCTCATCAATAAAAAGCTCGTCACCGCTATCGATGCGATCTGATGACCGATCGCGTCGTGTCGACGGTTGACCGTTAAGTATGCCGTGTGGAAAGGTACATGACGCCTTTACGCTTGGCCTTGCACTCTTTGGAGTAAACGTGCTAAGGGTCAAGAAATCAGTCGATTCAAGACAGCTCGCGAATTAGAATGAGCGAAAAATTCGAAAACAAACTCAAAAACGAAAAGAAGACTTTATCGCGGCACTTATTGGAGTGGCTTGCGACATTGGCAGTGGGGGCGGGAATTCTCTTTTTCCTTGCACCTCCGTCCTGGTGGCAGTTTGGCCCATTAGCAGTTGAAAAAAGAACATCGACCGTGAATTTTACCCTACGCCAGTTGAACGGCGTTGAATGGAACTTTTCCGAATACCGCGGCTCGATCATCGTAGTTAATTATTGGGCAACATGGTGCCCGCCGTGCCGTTTTGAGACCCCGGGGCTCGTTAATATCGCAAACGAATTTAAAGGTCGTCGATTCGAAATGATCGGTGTGACGATGGACGAAGATCTCGATGCGATCCAGCCATTCATAGAAAAATACAACATTAAATACCCGATCCTGTTGCCCGGGAACGACCCGAATGTGGGTGACGAGGTGATGGCGTTGCCGACAACGTTCCTTTACGACAAGGAAGGACGCATGGCAAAAAAGTATACCGGCATCGTGCTCGAATCGACTCTGAGGTCGGATATTGAAGATCTCTTAAAAGAATTGTAAGAGTCGAAATTGAACGACTGATCATAAGCAGTATTGCCGATCCGAAAAGAATGAGAACTTTCAGCAAGCTAAATGCCCTTTACGTATTTGCGCTGTTGGCAGGCGTCGCGAGCCTGGCCTGCGGACAGGCAGCAACAGGCACTCAGATGGAAACTGTGAATTCCGTTGGTGATCGTTATTCGATATCTTTAGAACCTATCACTATTGCCGGGTTTGCGGGCCTGCATTCGTTCGCGGCAGCACAGCTCGAAGGTAAGTGGTTGTTGATCGGCGGACGAACCGATGGGCTTCACCGCAGGCAGCCTTTCGCATCTTTTGCGGCAAGCGGCAACAACACGAATATCGTGGTAATTGACCCGCTGACCAAGCAAAGTAGGAACGTAACGATCAAGGACCTGCCGGCAGGTTTGAGTGAGCAGCTTCAGTCGACGAATATGCAGTTCATTCAGCGAGGAAGGACGCTCTACCTGATAGGCGGATACGGTTACAGCAAATCGGTGGGCGATCATATAACTCACAACAAACTGACAGCGGTCAAGATTGATTGCTTGATCGCGTCAGTTCAGAACGGCAGCACGATCGCGCCATGTTTTCGGCAGATCGCAGATCCATTATTCGCGGTGACTGGCGGACAGATCGGGAGGATCGGCGATACATATTTTTTAGTCGGAGGCCAAAAATTCGAGGGCCGATACAACCCGATGGGGCCTGACCATGGTCCGGGGTTTTCGCAGCAATACACAGATAAGATAACAAGATTCCGAATTATTGATGACGGAAAGGCGTTGAGTGTGGACAGCTCAGCGTCAGTTGTGGACAAGGCAAATTTGCATCGCCGGGACTTCAACATGCTTCCACAGCTCTTTCCGGACAATTCTGTTGGCTTTACCGTATTTTCCGGGGTTTTCCAGGTTGGAGCAGATATCCCGTTTACGAATTCAGTTGATGTCGACCCTAAAAGGCACAGTGTTAACAACGCGTTTACTCAATATCTAAACCACTATCACAGTGCCAAAGTGGCGTTGTATGACGCCTCGGAACAAAGAATGGAGAACATCTTTTTTGGCGGCATCAGCCAATACGAGGAAAATTCCGGCACCTTGAAAAAGAATGACGATGTTCCTTTTACCAAGGTGATAAGTAAAATTACCCGCAATAAGACCGGCAAGATGACCGAAACGAAACTTGGAGAAATGCCGGGATTTCTCGGCGCTAGTGCCGAATTCCTTGTCGATCCTCAACTGCCGGTATACGAAAGCGAGATCGTCAAATTGAACGAGATCAAGGGCGACCGTGTTGTGCTTGGCCATATCGTTGGTGGTATTTCCAGCAGTAGAAAAAGCATCTTCTTCAGCAATAGCGGTATGGAAAGCGAAGCAAGCAAGTTGGTCTTCAAGGTCTGGCTTACAAAGCTTGATCGAAAAACTGGGGGCGACTCCAAATAGGAAAGAGGTCGGAGTAATGAACCAAAAACAACATTGGGAAGATGTCTATTCAACGAAGGCCCACGATCAAGTGAGTTGGTACCGCGACCATTTGGAGAATTCGTTGCAGATGATCGTGAATACCGGCGTTGAAAAGGATGCAGCGATTATCGATGTGGGCGGCGGCAGTTCAACATTGGTGGATGACCTGTTGGTCAACGGCTTTGTCGATGTTTCAGTTCTTGACATCTCCGGCATCGCGATAGCGAAGAGCATGGAGCGTCTGGGTCCACAGGCAGAAAAAGTGAATTGGCTGGAGGCAGACGTAACCGAAGTTGTCTTGCCGAACAACCACTTCGACGTTTGGCATGATCGGGCTGTATTCCACTTTCTGACCAAAGCCGAAGATCGCCGAAAGTATGTCAGACTCGTAATGAGTTCGCTCACGGTCGGCGGCCATATAATTGTTGCTTCTTTCGGTCTTGATGGACCTAAGAAATGTAGCGGCCTCGATGTTGTTCGCTATGACCCTGAATCGATGCATGATGAGTTCGG